>NZ_JBIUZU010000007.1:0-419631 GCF_044745225.1 Pandoraea sp. NPDC087047 | reverse complement strand
CGCTGCGACGTCCTTTTTGCCATGCTGCGCGACGGCACTTTTTATCAACCCAAAACTGCCACCAGTGCTTGACGAACTACATAGGGGCACCCCCCTTAAGTAACTGACAAGCTAGCCGAACTCACCCATGGCCTCTATCGTGCGTTTACACATGAAGTCATTCGTGCGTTCAAACATACCCCCGTGCATTCACACATCCACGCTTTGTGGATAACCACGTGCGTTCACACAGCATCCGTTCGCACATTCACACACCGTGACAGGCCTCAAACCCACGCCAGCATTGCGATCCCAAACTCGTAACGCGCGCGCGTCTTAACTTGAATCTTTATATTAATTAACGCGTGTCGACTGCGCCATCGGCTCGTCGGGATACGGGGTCGCCCTGCGGGCGAGTCCTACCTGACCGGCCCCTACCGACTCGGCAGCTCCGCTGCTGCCCTCCATGGCTTGAATACCGATCTCGTAAACGGTAGGCCCCAGGGGTTTGCAGACTTGACGGATCAGTCAGGGTTTCGGCGAGATGGCTCGGAACTGATGCTCGACGACGTGAGGACACCACTGCCCACTCGCAGGGCTAGGTGATCAGACTTTCGTGGCGTAGCAGTTCGCGCGTGCATCGTACAACGCGTGGTGCCTACCTCCGTGCCTACGGTAGTAGTCCTCAAGGCGCTCTAGATCAATTTGGGCATTGACCAGCACAGCCTGCCAGCCCGAGGGCTGTCCGTTCATCAAATCAAGTAACAGCTCCCAATCACCGGCATAGTCAAAGCACAGAGTTCGGTCTGGTTCATCGGCGAACTGCTCCAGCCAAGCCGACAACTGGATGCGCAGTACATCGCGTGTGAAGGAGCGATTGGGAGGTTGACCTAACTGAGGCAACACAGCCGCCCTCACAAATTCGCTACAGGCCGTCCGGTCGAAGTCAGAGCACTCAGCGTAGAATTCCCGACCGTCGTCAGCCACCAAAGCCACGCTGATCAATTCGCAATGGATGAAGTCGGTGAACTCAGTGTCGACAAAAAGCCTCATCGTTTCTCGAGATAGGGGTTTCGCCAGTACTCCACATCATCACCTAAAGTCTCAGCACCGAGCGCCGTTGCTACCTTAGGAAAGTGAGCAATTGGGAATACAACCTGAGACCGACGATGGAAAACGAAGAAAAGAGTTCAAAGGGAGCGTTTAGCAGATTCTTAAGGATTGCAGCACACGCTGGCTGGGACACCGACGAACTCAAGTCGATACTTGGGTTCATTGTTCTAGTAATTGCCGAGATAGCTTTCGCTTTACTAGCCCAAAAGTATGACTGGTTACCGACCTCATACAGCGCGGTGAAATGGCTAACATATCCATTACCCATTGTGGCTCTGGCGTACGGGGGATCCGTCGCCGTTACCAGATATCGCAAACTCTGCAAGGCCCGCGACCGGGATGCCGCCGATCTACAACGCGGTCGGTATCGAGTTCGCGCCGAATACTGGGCTGGCGTCGCGCTCTTGAGTGCCGGCTTGGCACTTGCCGGCAGTCTTACAAAGTTTGACGAGCGCTACATTAGACCGCTCGACGCAGACCTGCAGAGTTACGTTCGCAACATCGTACGTCTAGCCTTAGCGGAATGCACGATGGATCTCCCCCTTTGCACTCGAATCCGGGACTCGTCGGAGACGCTCACCCACGCAATCGCGCACCCGAATCTCGCGCCAGGATTTACGCGGCATGCGTTCGAAGAATTTGATCGTGTCATCCGGGATAGCAAACCTTTGTTGCAAAGCCGCTCAAGGAATGCCGTGGACCGGATGCTTGACGAACTCGACGTCTGGCTTCCAAGTCGCATCTGGATCGAGATGCTGTCCATCGTTACGTACCTCCTAATCATGTTCGCTGCAGGTAATGCTGTTGGACTGAAGGTCGCTACGGCGCATTTTGAAATGAAATTACGTGACAAAGAATTCTTGCCCCGAATCGAATCAAAACCGAAAACAGGTGAGTGGTCCGACTCCGGCCCGGAATGATGGCGCTGAGATATGTCCACCTACGCTCCTCTCTCTAACGAGACATGCGGGCAGTCAAGGGCCAGCCCGCAGGCCGCAGCCCGACCGAAAGGGAGGGAACGGGCGAGGACTGGGCGAAGCGCATCCTTGATTGACCAGAATTACCTCAACGCTCGAGCAAACGGGGCAGGAGTCGTATCCCTGCCCCGGCTGCCTCCCGGCGAGGGTGGGGTACGGGGCGGCGCCCCGCAAGGGATTCCAAAGGGGGCTAGCCCCTTGGCCCATGACTTTGCGGAAGCAAAGTCTAGTGGGTTAGACCTCGCAGTATTGCGAGGTCGTCGCCAGTCGCAACGCGACTGTGCGCTACGCGCAAAGGAAAACCTCTGAGCAAAATATCCCTTGCGCGTGCTCTCTCTGGCCTGTGATTCTAAACGGCGACGATTCAATTTTGAGTTGGAGCCAAATGAGATGGCGAACTACTGCATCATGCGCGTAAAAAAGAGGCGCACCGGGGAAGCGGCCGCAATGGCACGGCATGCACTCCGGCAAGAGAACGTACACAACGCAGACCCTTCGAGGCGCGGTCTTAACGAAATTTTGATCGGCGCCCGGACGGTCGAATCGGTAATGGCCACGCTCCGGCACAAGCTTCCTCCAAAACGCAGGCGCGACGCCGTAACCTGTCTCGAGTTCTTCATCGGTGCCAGCCCAGAAGCCGTTGCGGCCATGAGTAAGGAGCAACAACAGGCGTACTTCGAACGGGCTCTAGCTTGGGTTGGCTGGCGCTTCGGCGGAATAGAGAACATCGTTAGCGCGGTTGTGCACCGAGACGAGACATCGGCGCACCTGCAGGTGCTGACAGTCCCTCTTCTCAATGGGCGATTGAACGCGAAACAGCTCGTCGGCAACAGGCAGCACCTGCAGGCCCACCAGGACTCGTTCGCAGAGGTTGTCGGTGCCTCTCACGGGCTCAGGCGAGGGGTGCGTGGATCAAAGGCCAAACACACTTCCATTCGTCAGTTTTACGGCGCAATTCAGGCGGCAGGAAGCGCGGAAGCGCTACCGCCGAGGATGCCTGTTCCTGAAGTGCCGAGAGAATTGCCATTCTGGGCTACGACCGAACAACGAACCGCCCGTGACGCCGCGCTGAAGCGTCGTGACGAGGCATTGGCGTCAAACCGCCGCCGCCAATCCGAAATAGAAAGGTTGGCGCGCCTCGCACTCGCCACACACGGGCGGGCAAGTCGGCGCTCTCCAGACCCGGAGGCTGCGCGCACACAGACGGAGCGAGCAGAGGCACTCTTAGCCAGCCAGCGAACCGAGTTCAATGCAAGGGCAAATCGGTTATCCCAGTTGCAGAAGAGCTTAGATGCGGCCGCGCAAAACCTGAAAGAAATCGAGCACGTACGGAGTGGCTTGCTGAAAGAGATTGAGGCTCTAAATCCTGAGCTCACGCGAGATCTCGGACTCGATTCGAAGATTTCACAAAACCCTGCAGAAATTTGATGCGCGTGCCCAAGCCCGGTTGGTACTTTTGTTGAGTGAGCAAAGAACACAACAGAGGTCCAACCATGAAAATGAAGCATGTAGGTCGCCAAGCACTTGTTTCGATTGGCTTGTATGTGTTTACATGCGTTGCGTCTGCGCAAGACTCCGGCGCATCCCTAGACGGATTGATGAGCGCAACGCCAGCCTCTGATCAGAGCATTCAGATGCTCCGGTATGTATTCGGCTCGTTCGCCGACAATCCCTTCGGGTCTTTCGGAGGCATAGGTGACAGCCTGATCGGGCAGCTTTTCTATAATCTCAACGTCTTCGTGTTCCTCGTGGCCGGCTTCTGGTCTGCTTACACGATTGGTGCGAGCATTGTTCAAACAGCCAATGAGGGGCAGTTTCTCGGGCAGCGGTTCTCCACCGTTTGGTATCCGGTCCGGATGATCTGGGGCGCTGCAACGCTGATCCCGATCTTTGGCGGATTCGGTCTTGGGCAGTGCATCTACATGTACTCCGGTTTGGCCTCGGTCGGCGCAGCCAATTTGCTCACCAACACTGCGATCGAGCAAACAGCGAAATTCACTGAGATGGTTCAGGTGCCGACAATCAGTCCGGCCACGAGCTCGGCGACGGCTGAGATGGCCGACAACCTGTACCAGATGTGGCTATGCCAACAGGTGCTCACGTCGCGCACCGACGTCGCGCCGAACAGTCAGGTACAGCTCAAGGTGATCACGGGTGGGATTCAGCTCGGTTCCGCGGCTGAGCCGGCACTCTGCGGACGCGTGACCGTGACGCCGGCTACGAGCTTCCGCTCGGCGAACACGCTGGGCTTTAGTGTTAACAGCGTCAACTATCAGGGCATTGCAAACGCCGTCGCGCAGAATATCGGCCAGGCCCACCAGACAGCGCTGGTGAAGATGAGCAATGATCTGGCGCTCAGTGCCCAGTCCTGGTACGGGAAGTACCAAGCCGCAAAGGCAACCGGTGCGCCGATCGCTGATCTGGGAGGTAACGTGATCGAGGCCGTTCGGATCGCTTACAACCAGGCAGTTCGGCAATCGTTGCATGACCGGTTGAGCCAGAATCAGACCAAAGCTCTGACCGACCAGGCCATTCAGAACATGAAGGCGACGGGCTGGATCGGTATCGGAGCGTGGTACTCCACGTTCGCCGAAGTCAATGCCGCGGTGGCCGACGCAACGAAGGTTGAATTCCACTTCTCCCCGCCAACGACGACCGATTCCGAGTACGTGGAGGCCCTTGCCGCCTTCCGTAAATCTCTGACGCAGCTGACGGCAAAAGGGCAGGCCGCGGGCGAAATCGACGCTGAATTGAGTGCTGGCTCGCTTGCCACGAGGCTGATCAAACGGGCATTTTGCGAGAACGAGACGGGCAACCTCTCGGTCGGGCAGTGTTTCGTCGGCGCTGGCATGTCGGCGGTTTATCAAGACTCGGGAGGTAATGGTCTCATCGACCCGATCATCGCGGGTAAGAATTTCGGTGACTATCTGATGACCGGTGCTGAGACGCTCCTGGTTGTGGCCAGCGGCATCGAAGTTGCCATGTCTACGGCGGATGCGGCGAAGGATACGCTTGCTGGAAAGGCGGTGGGATTCTTCTCCGGGGGGCTCAGCGATATCGCGATTGGCGCTTTGAAGGCGGTCGGCAAGGTAGCTGTCAGAATCATCTATTACTTCATGATGCCGCTGTTTGTGGTCGGGCTAGGCCTCGCCGTGTATCTGCCGCTCATACCGTTCATCGCTTGGTTCAGTGGTGTTCTGACCTGGTTTGCATCCTTCATCGAGTCACTAATCGCGTCGCCACTTTGGTCGATGGTCCACCTGGAGGGCGAAGGTGAAGGCATGGGCCGTCGATCGCAACACGGCTACCTCTTCCTAGCCAACATGCTGCTGCGTGCGCCGCTGATGGTGATTGCCTTCTTCGTAGCGAGCGCTGGCGTACGCATCGGTGGGACGATTCTCTACATGCTGTTTAGCAGTGCCGTGGCCAATGCCCAAGGAAATTCGGTGACCGGTCTTGCCACAATTGTTGGACTGCTGATCGTTTTCGCTGCTTTGAACATTCTGGTGGTCCAGATGATGTTCAACGTGGTGCACGTGATCCCGGACCAAGTAATCGGCTGGTTGGGGGGAAATGTGTCCGCTACGCTCGGCCGCGAGCTTGAACAGCGCGTCAACTCACTGTTCATTAAAGCCGGAGGCAACATTCAAGGAGGTGTTGCCTCAAGCTTTGGAAAGCGGCAGAAGGAAAGCAACCCTCCCAGAGGTAGCAAATCCAAACAGGCAAAAAAGGAGTTTTAGTCTTGAGCTGGGGGCGTGAGTGATTTGCTCACTACCCCGGCGTCAGCGAGATCCTCGCGGCCACCGCGAATGAAAGCGGCCAACCCACGCTCCGCGATGCCGCGCCGAACATCTCCCTGCAGCAAAGGATTTGTAGGATCTAGGCGCCGCAACTCAACAAGCAGAGCGTCCCTGATGGCCGACTGCTCCGCAGCGGCATCCCATCCCTCCCAGCCCGCAGCGCCTGGAAGGAAACGTGCAGCCTCCTCCGCCCTGGTTCGCGCGCGCTCGTCCCAGCGAGACTCCAACGCACTTACGAACGCCGCCGACGACTCGCCAAGCCTCTCCCAATCTGCTCGTGTAGACATACGCTTAACCTTTAAGCATACCGAATTTCGCTTAGACTACTACAAGTTTTGCAAGCAAACGGCACTTCTCGAAGCCGTTTTACCGGTAAAACCATTCGACGCAAATGAATTCAAATATTTCGAATTGCATTTCTGGTGACGCGTCGGGCACGCGTTCGACACGGAGTCCGTGGAAGCGTCGATTCTTTATCGACTGCGAGTTCAGCGGATTCGACGCAAGTCGTGAACTCATTAGCCTAGCAATCGTTGCCGAGGACGGCTGTTGCGTATTTTATGGTGAGCTGACGGACTTCGACCCTGGCAGATTGAGCGACTTCGTTTTGCTTAGAGTGGTACCTCAACTGGGCCTATATCCTGGACGAGCGATGCCGAGAACTCAATTGCGAAACGAACTGATTGAGTGGCTTTCCCGCGTTCCGACCACGCCGAAACCCGTCCTCAGCTTCGATTACGTAGGGGACTATGAGTTGTTATTAGCGTTAATCTGCCAGCCCCTGCCAAAGGGCTGGAGGTCCGAGAACGTCCGACAACGAATAGACCTAATGCGCCGCTCTGAGTATTTCCGAATTCACGGAGGAGAGCATCACGCGTTACATGATGCGCAAGCCAACCGTATCGCGTTTTTGTAGGCATCCCACATCGTCCGTCCCCGGCCGACCAATATGAACACGCATCCTCAGCGAGACGATCGCAGTCAGCTCAGCGACTGTGAGAAAAACACTACAAGGAAAGGTGAACCTCGTGCACGAAACGACTGCACAGAATGGGTGGAAACTAGGATCGGACACGCCTCAGACAGATCCTGCTCATGACGAGTTTGGATATGCGCCGTTTGCGTCCCAGATTGCAAAATCCGTAGTCAGCATCAGCAATCCTCAGGGGTTGGTTTTGGCCGTACACGGTAAGTGGGGGGCCGGAAAATCGTCCCTGCTCAATTTCATCAAGCACGAACTTCGCACTCTTGAGAAGGACGACCAACCGATTCTGGTGGACTTCAATCCCTGGTGGTTCGAGGGCAGAGAGCAAATCGCGACGCAACTCCTTGAACAGTTTTCCGCCCAGCTACCGGACAGGTTAGCGCACGCACGAAAGCTGGCCAAACTTGTAGGGACGTACTCGAAGCAAATCGCGTCTGTGGCCGCGGACTATAGCGGGTACGCGTGGATCAAAGAGCCCCTGGCTTGGTTAGTCGGAAAGATCCCAGGGTTGTCCTTTCTATCCGAAAAATCTGGAGTTCCCCAAATCAAGAAGAAGGTTGCCAACGCCTTGAGAGACAGTGGCAAGCGCTTTGTCTTCTTCGTTGATGATATTGATCGATTGACGCCCGCTGAAGCCGCCGACCTTTTTCGCGCGATAAAAGCGTTAGCGGACTTCCCCGAGGTGGTCTACATACTCTTCTTCGATCGTGAAGAGGTGGCCAAAGGGCTAAGCGCCCATCTAAGCATGGATGGTGAGGCCTACCTCGAGAAGATCATCCAAGCCCCATTTCATTTACCTGCAGTCGACAGGACACAGTTGAGGCAGAAGCTTTTCCGAGGCTTGGACTCTATTATTGAGACTCGACCAATGCCCTTCGCCTTCGATAAGGGACGATGGAGTGAGACATTCAACGATGGGCTTGAGCACTGTATCAGGAAGCCTAGGGATGTAGTCCGGCTTCTCAATGCGATTTCGGTGACCTACCCCCCGCTAGCTAGGGAGGTGAATCCCGTTGATTTCATTGCCCTTGAGTGTCTACGCGTCTTTTATCCTGGCGTCTACATGAGCATTCGCGATGGTCAGACAGTATTCTGCGGCCAGCGGTCGAATCTAGACAATAAGAAGTCGACCGAGAAAGCCTATTTCGAGAAGTGGCGTGAGTCGTTGCCGGACGAAGCACGGCAATGGTTGGTTTCTCTTGTCGGTAGGATATTTCCGAAGGCTGAACAGCTAATCGGTGGCGGAGGCTGGCTCACCCACGACGACAGCGCTTGGCGAAAAGCGCTTCGCCCCTGTAGCCCGGAGTGCTTTGACGTCTATTTTCAATTCGGGATTCCCGAGGGACGCATTACTCGGACCGAATTGGACCTACTCGTGAGTCTCGACTCTCCGGAAGAGATGGCCGACTTCCTGCTTGGGGCCAACGACCAAATTTCCCCCAACGGCCGTTCGAAAATTGCGGACGTGCTCGATCGCCTGAGGGATTTCGACGATCTTGGCGCCGAACGAGCAGGCCGATTGGTCACAGCAATCATTTCCGTATCACATAGGCTTCTAAGACAAGAAGAACGTCAAATGTTCTCCCCACCGGCCCGATGGCGCATCTCGAGCCTGGCGTCGAGACTCATGGAGCAATTGGACGTGAGAGCCCAGCAAGGTCTGATGGAGCACCTTGCCTCTACATCGCCTGGATTGCCCGCGTTGGTAACGTTAACCGACATGGCGCTAACATCGAAAACTGATCCATCAGAGGTTCCGAAAGGGATCCGAAATTTCGATACGGCATTTGTCGATCAACTGACATCCATAATCGCCACTCGTTTAGACAACATGAGCCTGGAAGAATTGATCTCAATCCCGGAGCTCGATTATGTGGTCCATAGATGGGCACAATGGGGCGACAAGGACACTATTCACTCAATCTTCGCGCCCATGCTTGAGGACGACCATAAGTTGTTGGATTTTCTAGACAAGTTCATTCGAACGGGCCTATCGCAAACAGGCAACGTTACGACGGAAACCTATCAGCTTTCGATGGGCGCCCTGGCTGCAACAATAGATGTTGACGCGGTAGAACCCCGAATTCGCGCTCTCCAGCTTCGAGACGATCTTACGGTTCGACAGCGAGCCGCAGTTGATAGGTATTTGAAAGGTCAACAGCGAGCGAGAGACGGTCTGGACCCGGACGGATTCTATTTTGAAGATTGATGCTATCTGCCCGGATGTTCGCGAACGGCCACAGTCTGCCAACAGCGGTGGTGTCGGCATAAGCCTCATGGGGAACGCCAAGCCGGGAAGCTCAATAGCCGAAGCATCCGAGTGTTAGCCATATCGCTGGAGCTTGCCTAAAGATACCTGAGCACTGGCCGCACCTGAGACCTCGCACTTCGCTTAATCGAACACATCGCCAGACAGGGACTCAGTCTAGCGGTAACGCGACTTTGTCCCAACGACAAAGGCGCCCCAAGCCGTCCGGAGGATGCCGTCTATCAAGAATCGCCACATCGCGCTAATGAAGCCCACCTCCATCATTCAGCAGTCTGAGGCAAGAGCGAGACCATTCTGCCTAAATTGCGATACCTCCCAATTGAGACACAGTGAACCATGCTCGTTGATCCCACATCTCCTTTGGCAGTAATGTTCAGCCTTTGTAAGGACCAAATACGTCAGGCGGGGCAACGATATACACCCGGCATCGATCCGAACGCACCTAACCTTCGGATCGCCGCATTGTCTATAGCCATCGACAACGTCGCATGTGGCGATGCTGCACGAACTCGCTTCCAGTTGGTCCTCGATGAATTCGCAGACGCGTGGAACCGTGCCAAGCGGCACAGCCAAATACCCACGGAAATCGAGCACCTTGTTGGCCTCGCTAGAACATCGTTGCCGACAATGATGAACCGCTTTCGATCACGCGACGCTACTGCCGGGGCCGAGTGGACAGACTGGCTGTCTCAAATCGAAACATGCTTGGTGAAGGATATCGCCCATTGGCGTGCTGAAGAAGCCAAACTGGATCCAGACGACGGGACCTACTCTTCTGCCCACAACGCCGTTCGCGCAAACGTGAATGCGATTGGTAGCTGCCTAAGCATTGTTCGCGATGAGATGGATTACGCAGTCAGCCCCTCATTCAAACTGCTCTTCGAGCCGACGCTACTGATTGGTGGCGAGTGGGGCACAGGCAAGACTCACCTGCTTTGCGACGTAACCAGCGAGCGCATCACCCGCGGGGCTCCAACAGTCTTGGTGCTGGCGAAGAACTTCGAGGGCAACATACTTTCCGACATTTGCGCGCGCCTCGGTGGGGTTAGCTCAATCAAGGACAAGTTTGCTGAACTGGAGAACGTTGGACGAGGAATGCAGGGGCGGACTGTTTTCATCGTAGATGGCGTCAACGAAGGGCGCCGGCGCGATTGGCAGCGGGCTATCAGTGCCCTGCTCGCGCTCGTCGCCTCGCACTCCCACATCGGGTTGATTGTGACATGCCGGACCCCGTTCGAGAGGATTGCCATTGGGAAGTCCGATCTGGAGAAATTTCATAGCCTTCAGCATCACGGCTTCGACGACCAGGAATTCGATGCTCAAGCGGCCTTTTTTCAGTACTATCAGTTGCCACTGCCAGAGGTTCCGCTGTTGGATCGTGAGTTCTCACGCCCCCTCACGTTGAAGCTCATTTGCCAATCGCTGCAGAGCCTATCGGCCAACAAGTTGGCAAAAGGCTTCGCGGGGATCGCGTCTGGACAGCGCGGGATGACATACGTGTTGGAGTCATTCGTCAATCGCGTTGGAGAACCAATCGAGCAAATGTTCGGGCTGCCGCGTAAGGGATGCTGGGTATTGCTGAAAGGAGGCGACCACTCCTCGGACAGGAGGATTGCCGGGTTTGCTCCCTGCATGGCCGCGAACCTCCGCGGTTACGTTCTGCCGTCAGAAGCAGACCGAATCGTCGCCTCAAGCTACCCGGCACTGAAGCCTGCGCAGCGACGCGGACTTCTTGAATCGATGCGTACCAACGGGCTTATCGAAGAAGACGCCATCTGGTATTCAACGAAATCCGGACAGCACAAATCACGAGTGGTTTACCGACTGCCCTATCAGCGATTCAGCGACCACCTTATAGCTCGGCACCTGCTGAAAGAATATCTGGACGTTTCTTCACCGGCCGCCGTCAGACGTAGCTTTGCCGCCACCTCCCCGCTCGGGCGCATATTCCGACTGACCAATCAGAGCTTCGGCCAGTACGCAGAGCCCGGTTGGGCGCAAGCATTGATCACAGAGTTCCCAGAGCGAATTGGGAATAGGCTGCCGCCCAAACACCGTGAGCTTTTCTTCGCACTACCTCGTGACGCACAGGACTTAGATGCCTATTTCGAACCGTTCGTAGAAGGCCTGTTCTGGAGAAATCCGACCGCGTTCACTGAAGGCACGCGAAAGGTCATCAACAAGTACTTGGGAGCAAGTTCTCGGATCTGGGAGCGGACGGTGGACGCGTTGGCCGCTGTTGCGACGAAGCCCAATCACCCCTACCACGCGAAGAGGCTCTACAAGTATCTGTCCCGCTTCCCAATGGCGGACCGAGACCTGCGCTGGTCCGAATACGTTCGACGAAGATACGCGTCTCCAACCATCCATCGACTGCTAACATGGGCTGAGAAACTCGACACCGTAGTCGTGACTCGCGAGGTGGCAGCCGAGCTTGTAGTGTTGTTCTCTCTAGTCCTAACCACCGTCGTACGCAGCGATCGTGATCTCGCGACCAAGGCATTGGTGCTTATCGGAGAGCAACACCCAGACGTCCTCTTCTCGCATGCGTTGGCATGCCTGAACTTCAACGACCTCTATCTGCCCGAGCGAGTGCTGGCAGCGGCATATGGGACGACTCTGTCGCTGGTCGATTCAAAAAATGCTGCTTCGTTCCGACCGATACTTGGAAACTTAGCTCAGAATCTATACCGGAAGATGTTCGCTCCTCGCGCTCGACACGCGACGCACCATACTCTCATACGCGATTACGCGCTTGGCATCATAGAGGTGGCGCAGCGAGCAGCATGCGTCACCCTTCCGAAGACGGCTATCCGTTACATCAGCAGGCCATTTCCCAATACTCCGTCGCCATTTTCCAGCGATGGAACGCCTGATGACACAGTTAAGGACGCAATTGAGCACGCCATCCGAATGGACTTCGGCAATTACACCATCGGGCGCCTAATTCCCCACAGGGCAAACTACGACGACGGTAAGCCGGCCTACGTTCGGGTACGAGCCAAGATCGAGCGGCGCATGTTTGATCTTGGATACCGGGATGAGCGATTCAAGAATGTTGACAATGAGATTGGCCGAGACTATTGGAACGCTAGCGACGAAAGTAAGGTAGATCGATACGGAAAGAAGTATTCATGGATTGCATACTTCGAGATGTGGGGTGAGCGCGATGCGTACCGTAAACTCCCGGATTGGCGCCAAGGCAGGCGGACGGCTGACTGCGGCGTAGATCCCACTTTCCCAAAGGTGCCTCCGGATTGGGCTCCTCCATTACCTGATCTCTTTGGACCTCCGGTTGCGACTACTGAGGACTGGGTCACCAGCGCGTACACGCCAGACTGGCGCCCGCTCCTTGTAGTCCCTGAGATCAACGGGTACAAGGGTGAATGGGTACTCATTGAAGGATTTGTCAAAGGGGTCGATGGGGCAAATGATCGCGAGCTCTTCGCTTTCCTGCGAGGAATGTTTGTGGCCAAGAAAGACGTTAATAGACTTAGATCCAAGTTCCTTGCAATTGACTATCCAGGAAACCATACGATCCCTGAGGGAGAGGAAGAGCACTACCTTTTCGCGGGAGAGGCAGGCCATCGCCACAGCTTCGCGAGACAACTCCTCAGACCAAATGATAGGTACCGTCGACAGCTCGCGAATGCATTTGATGAATACGTTCGTGATTGCAGCGCCGAGGAGAATCGGTCTCTGACCATCAGGATGGTCAATACGTTAGATGAAACGACGGGGGAACAAGACGCCTCCGTTCGCGAGTTCGTCTTTCCTACCACTCGTCATATTCCCGGCGTGAGGGTTGAGCTGCCGTCCATTCAGTTTGGGTGGGAGTCTTACCACTCCGTATACAACACTTTCTCGGGCTTTGACATCCCAGCGCCAAGTCTAATCCAGCGTCTCGGCCTCTCCTGCCGCGACCGAGAAATCGACTTCTTCGATACAAGCGGCCGCCCCGCAACTCTATTCAGACAAGCGGGCAACGGCTACTTTAACGACAATCACAAGCTGCTCTATGTCAGGGCCGACTTGCTTCGCCGCTACCTCAAAGAAACCCGTCAGGTCCTAGTCTGGTGTAACTGGGGAGAACGTGATTGGATGAAGAAGACCGATAGCTACAAATTACTTCCGAACGAGAGCAGGCAGCGAGCTTTTCAGAGTCACTTGCACATCCATCGGACGTTTTCCCAGTGGTCCGCCAAAGACTGTGCAGTAATTTAGGTAAGTTAATGTCGCTCTCGCGTCCCGACTTGGCGTCAGGGACGCCCCCACTAAAAGCAGGCACCGGCTGATAATGCATTCCGGTCGCCTGCGGCCGACCGATATGAGAGCGTAATATCGGGTATCGCGATTTGGGGCTGCCTCCGTCATGCCCCGCGTTGCAGGTATCAGGCGATAGCCGATTGAACCGACAATCGATAGCGGCCGTTAGATCGGTTCTCGCCCCGAACCACAAATGCGTGGGGATTGATCTGTCACGCTATAACACGGTCCGACTCCTCTTACCCAGACTTAGCTGGACCCGTTTGGGTGGGCGGTCCCTCCCATCGGCTTAGGGGACCTCAAATGCTACTGGAACGCGCGTAGATCAACCACCGGATATGGTTTCCAAACCAGCGCTAACAAGTCTCACGCGAGTAGATGATTGGACTCGCTGATATGCGTCGCAAGACTGTGAAATGCACTATACGACTGGCACCAACTCTCCGGATATAGCCCGATGGATTAGCTCCATCGACCTTTCGGCCTCGTACGGCCAAGAACCTCGACGGCCACCGTCGGCGGCAAAAAACTCTAGTACCTGATCACAGAACCGAACGGTGCCACCTGTATCTAACCGGAACGCTTGGCCTTGAAGGGCGGCCTTGAACCCCTCGAACTTACTTCTGCGCTCCCTTTCCGCGAGGTGCCCCCAAGACTCGCTCCTGCCCCGCATAAGATGTCCGGCGTTGAGCGTATTTGCACGCAGATGATCAACAGCGTCTCTGCGACGGTGAAACGTTACCTGATCTCGCTTTTCATCGTACTCCGCGCGGTACTCCGGCAGATTGTCGACCCGCACCAGTTCTCGAAGCATCCTCCTGAATTCTGGTAACGACCCGGTACTCCCGGTCTTCTTGAGAAGCACTAAGACGCCAACGGTCCACTTGCTCTGGCGACTACCACAGTGCTTCCGCGTGAGCTCGTACACTCGACGGTGCATCGGTTTGCGTAGGTCAAAGTACTCGCGACCAATAGCCAGCACGTCAAAAGCACTGACCGACCGCCAAAGCCACTCAGGCATTACCACTTCAATCGCAGTCATACGACCGACGCCGTCTCGCTCAATTACTTTCCACCGCTCAATCAATCCAAAGCCCCCTCTTTCGCGAACTCCCCCCGTCTTGATGTCCGTCTCAATACGTGTTCCAGCGAGCCGTTTAAGGGCATCAACCAGACGCTCGTAGGCTGCGCCGCTTGTTCCGCGCTTACAGCTTACTAGGAAATCATGCGCGATAAATCGCACCGTTGGTCGAACGTTCTCACGGCTGACACCATGGCGAGCGGCCATGTTCAGTCCTTCGACAAGCTGGCTCGTGACGTATATCCAGACGTCTTTGTCATGCACAGTGGCACACCCGTCAGCGCCGGGCTTCACTGTGACTGTTACGTCGTTATGGGTATATGTGCGCACGCTACGATCACCCGCTCTGAGCGCGAACAATGGGTGTTCCAAACTAGCCAAGTCGCATTTCGGAATGGGGCCTGAAATCGTCGCAATGAAGTAAGTTCTGCTCGAGTCCGACTCACAGGCATCCCCCGCAGCCCTCATCCCATTGACTTGCCCCATGCATTTGAGCGCGTGCTCGGTATCCCCGCGCAGTAGCAATGAAGTGTCTTTTCGGCAGTTGTCCACCTGAGATCACCCGATCAGATCGGTGAACTTAGCGCGCGGCGTGGGCGCCCCCGGCGCTCTTTTCCAGCAATTTCCCTTACAGGTGCCGGCGCCAGCGACGCTAACCAGTCTCTTACGTCCCCCGTTCGCCATCGGACGTAACGATTCTGCCGGTATACAGGCACAGGCAGTTGTTCGTTAGATTGACAGAGAATGTGATAGATCGCCGAACGGGTTTTACCGATGAGCTGTCCCAGCTCATCGGCATTGATCAGCGCCGATCTATCCATCAACGCAAACGCCACTCGAAAGTCTTCCGTACGCGAGCTCATCTCGCTCCCTAGGCATGTTGACTGTATTCCTAGGTTATGTTCAGCTTCGTAGACACCACAAAAGCTCTTGAAACGAGGTTTGGATGTCGAGGCCTTTCGGATATAGAACGGGAGACGATAGTGCTTTGCGCGCGATGAAGTTGGTCACGCGCAATCTCTTCCGGCTGATTCGACGTCGCTCGGAAATGACTCCCTCGGAGCTCGAGAATTTCTTTGGATTCGAGAGTTCGGAAGGCGCGCTATACACCGGCGAGGCTTGGATTAGGTATGAGAGATCGTTTTCGCCCCATCAACGTCGCGAGTACAACAAGGCGGCGTCGATCGACCGCATCCAGTGGATTACCCAAAAGGCGCTGGCCATCGGATGGGTAACTACAACGGAAGCTATTCAGATCGGTCTAGGAAAATCGCCACAGGCGCTCAGCCTTCCCGAGTATCGAGCAGCAATCGCGCGCCAGAACCGTGCCAAACAGGTGTTCGCTGTCGGCAAGGTCCGTATGCTCGTGGGAAAAATGCCTGTCGCCCCAAGCGCTAAGGGCGGGGCGCCGAGATCCGCCCGGTCCGGGACGGAGTCTGTGGAAGCGTTTGCTCGATGGTCCGAGCAGTTGCGGTCCGCCGGCTTTGAAGTGATAGAGGACCGAGGCCATCTAACCGAAACGGACGCCCTTCTTCAAAAGTCACTTGGAAGACACCCGCCGAATGCACCTCTTACTCAGTACTTATCGACCTGGGAGCTCCCATTCGATCCGGCCTTTCCACGTCCTGCCGCGGTGGAACGACTGCAGTTGTATCTTCTTGACCACGACCAACCGCATGAGCCATGGCCCGTCCCAGCGCGTGGTGTCGATAAGTCGCGGGTGAACTCGGGCGCGGAGGGCGCCCGGGGTGAACTGGAGATCGCGCTCGATCGCCTCGACTCAGCCTTAGGCTACCCTCTATCTTCAACGGCAGAGACCGGTGTAAAAACGGTGCAACCAGCGTCGAACACTAGGAAATCTGAAGTTAAGTCACGGAATGAAAAACCGTGTAAACTCAACGCCGTACAAGTAATCTGTACGTAAGTATCTGGGCCAAATTCTGATTCACACGGCAGGGGTCACAGGTTCAATCCCTGTACCACCCACCAGATTCGAAGGGCCGACGATGCGTCGGCCCTTTTTGCATTCTGCCTCTCGTTAGCGCGTTCTGCGAATAGGCGCCAGCCTCCTCTTCGACGGCGAGAGCGCTCCCCCCCTCATCGCCTCCCCACTCTCTATTAGTACGCAAAACCCCAACGCCCCGGTTTTGCGGGTGTCAGCCAAATCGGGGAATAGACGCCCCCTCGCATTTGCCATGCCGCTACCCCCGCCGGCACATCGTGTGCCGCGAGCGCACACGCAGCGAATCCCCCCTTCGCAAGGCGTCGGCTCAACTCCCCCGCCCGCGCGTCAATCGACCATTTTTTGACCATCAAAACCGGTTTCCCCAACGTTTTCCATAAATTTTTCCTATGAATCGACGAAACTCATCGAAACATCCCGCGTCGGAACCCCTCGGTCACTCGTCTTCCCCCAGGCTCCGCCCCAGTCTGCGGGGTTTTGAACGGCATGATGGGCACTTCCGCGCCAGTCTTATATAAGACCTAGGCATTCACATTACGAAAAGGCATTTCAGTTTTGCCCCCGACCCGTGTCACAATCGGGGAAAGTTTGTCATGGCTAGCGGACTGTCACCCCAGTCGGCGGCGTTCCCCCACCTTTTCCTGATTCTTGAATCCGAGACCAGCGATGAGCACGCAGCAACCCAGCATCATCTACACCCTGACCGACGAAGCGCCGCTTCTGGCCACCGGCTCCTTTCTCCCGATCATCCGCACGTTCACCGCGCCAGCGGGCGTTGCCATCGAGACGAGCGACATCTCGGTCTCGGGCCGTATCCTCGGCGAATTCCCCGAATTCCTGACCGAAGAACAGCGCGTACCGGATAACCTCGCCGAGCTCGGCCGCCTGACCCAGGATCCGAACACGAACATCATCAAGCTGCCGAACATCAGCGCTTCGGTGTTTCAGCTCCAGAGCGCCATCAAGGAACTCCAGTCGAAGGGCTACAAGATCCCGGACTTCCCGGAAGATCCGAAGACCGACGAAGAGAAGGCCATCCAGAAGCGCTACTCGAAGTGCCTGGGCTCGGCCGTGAACCCGGTGCTGCGCGAAGGCAACTCCGATCGCCGCGCACCGCTCGCCGTCAAGAACTACGCCAAGAAGCACCCGCACAGCATGGGCGAGTGGAGCATGGCTTCGCGCACGCACGTCGCGCATATGAAGCATGGCGACTTCTACCACGGCGAAAAGTCGATGACGATCGACAAGGCACGTGACGTCAAGATGGAACTCGTCACGAACAGCGGCAAGACGATCGTCCTCAAGCCGAAGGTCTCGCTGCTCGATGGCGAAATCATCGACAGCATGTTCATGAGCAAGAAGGCGCTGTGCGACTTCTACGAAGAACAGATGGAAGACGCCCGCAAGACCGGCGTGATGTTCTCGCTGCACGTGAAGGCCACCATGATGAAGGTCTCGCACCCGATCGTGTTCGGCCACGCCGTGAAGATCTTCTACAAGGAAGCCTTCGAGAAGCACGGCAAGCTGTTCGACGAACTCGGTGTGAACGTCAACAACGGCCTCGTGAACCTGTACGAGAAGATCGAAGCGCTGCCCAGCACGCAGCGTGAAGAGATCATCCGTGATCTGCACGCCTGCCACGAACACCGTCCGGAACTGGCGATGGTCGACTCGGCCAAGGGCATCTCGAACCTGCACGCACCGAACGACGTGATCGTCGACGCGTCGATGCCGGCCATGATCCGTATCGGCGGCAAGATGTGGGGCGCCGACGGCCGTCCGAAGGACACGAAGGCCGTGATCCCGGAAAGCACGTTCGCTCGCATCTATCAGGAAATCATCAACTTCTGCAAGACCAACGGCGCATTCGACCCGACCACGATGGGTACGGTGCCCAACGTCGGCCTGATGGCGCAGAAGGCTGAAGAATACGGCTCGCACGACAAGACGTTCGAGATCGCCGAAGACGGCGTCGCGAACATCGTCGACCTCGCCACGGGCGAAGTGCTGCTCTCGCAGAACGTGGAAGCCGGCGACATCTGGCGTATGTGCCAGGTCAAGGACGCCCCGATCCGCGACTGGGTCAAGCTCGCCGTGAACCGCGTGCGCAACTCGGGCATGCCGGCCGTGTTCTGGCTCGACCCGTACCGTCCGCACGAAGCCGAACTGATCAAGAAGGTCGAAACGTACCTGAAGGATTACGACACCAAGGGTCTCGATATCCAGATCATGTCGCAAGTGCGCGCCATGCGTTACACGCTCGAGCGCGTGATTCGCGGTCTGGACACCATCTCGGTGACCGGCAACATTCTGCGCGACTACCTGACCGACCTGTTCCCGATCATGGAACTGGGCACCAGCGCCAAGATGCTGTCGATCGTGCCGCTGATGGCCGGTGGCGGCATGTACGAAACGGGGGCTGGCGGCTCGGCACCGAAGCACGTCAAGCAACTGGTGGAAGAAAACCACCTGCGCTGGGACTCGCTGGGTGAATTCCTGGCACTGGCTGTCTCGCTGGAAGACCTGGGCATCAAGACGGGTAACCAGCGCGCCAAGATCCTGGCCAAGACGCTCGACGCCGCAACGGGCAAGCTGCTCGACAACAACAAGGGTCCGTCGCCGAAGACCGGCGAACTGGATAACCGCGGCAGCCAGTTCTATCTGTCGATGTACTGGGCACAGGAACTGGCCGAGCAGAAGGACGACGCCGAGCTGGCCAAGCGCTTCGCCCCGCTCGCCAAGCAACTGACCGAGAACGAGAAGACCATCGTGGGCGAACTCGCCGACGTGCAGGGCAAGCCGACGGACATCGGCGGCTACTACAAGCCGGACTTCGCGAAGCTCGAACAAGTCATGCGTCCGAGCAAGACGTTCAACGCTGCGCTGGAAAGCGCCGTGAAGGCGTAATACCGGGCAATACCGGTGTGGTGACGGGCGGTCCGTACGGATCGCCCCGATCTTCCGGATGGCTCGCATCATCCTGATCGCAGTATCTAAAACAAAAAAGCTGGCATATGCCAGCTTTTTTGTTTGCGTCTCGACAACAGCCTCCGTGCGGCGAGGCACCGGGGCATTGGGACGGACAGCGCCGCCCTTCGCCCCATCAAAGGCCGTTAAAAAACGCGAAAAAGGTCGTTTAAAAGATCGTAAAAAAAGACCGATCAACGATTAACCAGTTCCTTCGACTGCGTGAGCGCCAGCACCGCGCCCAGCGCCAGTGCCGCCGACACGCAGTACATGCCGGCGTTGGTGCTTTGCGTGGCGTCCTTGAGCCAACCGATGACGAACGGGCTCACAAAGCCGGCCAGGTTGCCGATCGAGTTGATCATGCCGATGGCCGCCGCCGCCGAACCGCCGACGAGCAACGCACTCGGGTACGTCCAGAACACCGGCATCGTTGCCAGCATGCCTGCCGTGCCGACCGAAAGCGCCACCATGGCGAGCGGTACGTTGTGACCCCAGATCGTGCTCAGATACAGCCCCACGGCACCGGCAAACGACACCACGGCAAAGTGCCAGCGACGCTCGCGCGTGCGGTCCGAGCTGCGCGCCACCCCGATCATGCTGAGCACGGCGCAGGCGTAAGGAATCGCGGTGAGCAGGCCGACGTCCAGTGCGTTCTTCACACCGCTGGCCTTGATGAGCGTCGGCAGGTAGAAACCGATGCCATAGAGGCCCATCATGCAGCAGAAGTAGATCGCGGCCATGAGCCACACACGCCCGTTCGTGAACACCGACGCGACCGATTGCGGCGCCTTGCCTGCGCTGTCTTGCGCAATGTTGTGCTCGAGAATCGCCTTCTCATCTTCGGTCAGCCACGACGCGGCGCGAATACCATTGGGCAGGTACATCAGCGTGATCACGCCAAGAATCACGGACGGAATGGCTTCGATGAAGAACAGCCATTGCCAGGCCGCCCAGCCGCCCACGCCATTGAACGCCGACAGAATCCAGCCCGAGAGCGGACCGCCGAATACGCCCGCGATGGGAATGCCGATCATGAACAGCGCGTTCATCCGGCCACGACGCTGCGCCGGGAACCAGTACGTCAGATACAGCACGATGCCGGGGAAGAAGCCCGCTTCGGCCACCCCGAGGAAGAAGCGTACGAGATAGAACTGCGTCGGCGTCTTCACGAGCAGCGTGGCTGCCGAGAGCACCGCCCACGAGATCATGATGCGCGCGATCCAGCGGCGCGCACCGACCTTGTGCATGATGATGTTGCTCGGCACCTCGAAGAAGAAGTAACCGATGAAGAAGATGCCGGCGCCCAGACCGTAGACGGTCTCGCTGAACTGAAGGTCGTTCAGCATTTGCAGCTTGGCGAAGCCGACATTCACGCGGTCGAGATACGCCGCGACATAACACAGGAAAAGGAACGGCAACAAACGCCAGGTCGCTTTTGCATAGGCTTGCGCCTCGATCTCGCGCGTCTGCGCGTTCGCTCTGATACCGCTAGAGGTAGTACTCATGGTCTCCACTTCGAACCTCGGCTGCCAGGCAGCCTGAATTGACTGCAACGCTGCATCCGGACCACTCGCACCGATCACGCTGCCTTACCTACTCGACCGCTCTGAAGACCTCACGATTCTCGCTGTACGGGAATCGATCTCGCGGGGTCCGGAGGCATTGTCTCCGGACGTCACGCCCGGCCCACGGGCCTTTGCGCGACGTTTCTCACCCTGCCATCCCCTTTCGTTATTGGGAGGCCGACGCGGATTGTAAACCATAGGACACCGCTCGATTTCGAGCGCGGCTTCAGTCTTTCACTATTTTCCTAAACCTTGTGTTTCATCAATTCGACCTCCCGCACAACGCGAATGTCGTATGGATACGACGCGCATCGCAAATTGACACGATGCGCGGTTGCGTAGCCCGTCAACGCTGCGACACCGCTTACCACGGAGAGAACGGCGACTGACACGCCTGCGTCGACGAAGTGACGTCCGAAAATTCGTGGCAAGCATCGGGCATCGACCGCTGACAGACATGGGATTTAGCGCGTACCCTTGACGTTCAACAGCCGCCATCAGCGTGGCTCGACGCGCACTATCTACGCACGTCGGCATACGCCGCGAGGCCCATCGTCCTCTCCTTCCGAATTCCATACGCCATGACGTCGCACACTCCGCTCTCGCTTCCCGCTCCGGCGACCGTCTCGCTGGTGAGTGTCTTTCCCGCCGCCGCCAATGGCGGCAATCCGGCGCCCATCGTGCTCGACGCCGACGCGATGCGCGCCGACGACATGCGCGCCGTCGCCGCACATTACGGTCATGAAAGCGGGTTCGTCGTGGCCCCGGAGCACGCGGGCAATGCCTGGCGCTTCCGCTTCTTCGTGCCGAATCACGAGATGGAGATGTGCGGTCACGCCACGCTCGGTGCGTTGTGGGTGTTGCGTCGTGCGGGGCGATGGGACGGCCGCCCCGTCACGATCGAGACGCTTAGCGGGCGGGTCGAAGGCCGTCTGGCCGCCGACGGCGAGCACATCGAAGTGAGCCAGCCGTCGGGGCGTACCGAGCCGATCATCGACGCGAGCGCCATCGCCACGATCTGCGCCACGCTGCGGATCTCGCCGGACGACATTGCGCTCGAAGGCATCTGCAACGCCGCGACCAGTCGTGTGAAGACGCTGGTGCCGCTGCGTAGCGTTGCGCAATTACAGGCGTTGACGCCCGACTTCACGACCATGCTCGCCACGTGCGACGCCATCGGCTCGACCGGCCTGTACCCGTGTGCCCGCGAGACCGTGGGCGACGGGCGCGCGCTACCGGTGCTGCAAGCGCGTCAGTTCCCGCGCGCGTCGGGCTATCCGGAAGACGCCGCGACCGGCATTGCCGCCGCCGCCCTGCTCTACGGCGCACGCCGTTACGGCTGGCTCGCGCCCGGCGAGCATGGCGTGGTCGTGCGTCAGGGCGTGGCGATGGATCACCCGTCGGCCATCACCGTGACGCTGCGCGACCCGCTCGACGCCGCCGCCGGATGCTGGATCAGCGGCGACGTGCACGCAATGTAACGACCACGATCACCCCGAGCACGGCGGCGAGCGCGCCGCAAAGGAAAACGGTGCGGTAGCCGAACGGATTGGCCACGGCCCCGGCGAGCGGGCCGGTGGTCAGGATCGCTACGTCCTGAAACGCGGCATACGTGCCCAAGCTCGTGCCGCGGCTTGCCGCCGGCACGCGCTTCACCACTTCGATTCCCAGTGACGGGAAGATCAGCGACGCGCCCGCGCCGGCCAGCGCCGTGCCCAGCAGCGCCACCCAGGCGACCGGCGCCTGCCAGACGATCAGCAACCCGATGGCCTCGACGGCCAGCGAGCCCTGCGCGACGCGCAAGTTGCCGAAGCGCTCGGGCCAACGTCCACCGATCAGACGCATCAACACGAAAGCCAGACCGAAGGCCGACAGCGCCACCGCAGCCCCCGTCCAACGCGACGCTTCGAAATACAGCACCACGAACGCACCGATCACCGCAAAGCCCACGCCCTGGAGCGCGAGCGCCAGTCCCGGCAGGAAGACGATGCGCAGCACCTGCGAGTAAGGCAGCGCGCCGCCCGCATGATGCGCCGGCGCCACGCCGGGAATGCGTGAAATGACCGCCCAGCCGGCCAGCGGCAACAGACAGATCGCGATGGCCACGCCAGTGAGCGTCGCGCCACTGTAAAGCGCCAGCCCTACGGGCGCACCGACGGCAAACCCGCCGAAGACGGCCGCCCCGGTCCACGACATCACGCGGCCCGATTGCGTCGCGCCGAGACTGGCGATGGCCCACGTCAACGTACCGGTAATGCACAGACTCTCGCCCACGCCGAGGAGCAGGCGAGCGAGCGTGAGCACGCCCAGACGCGGCGCAGGTGCAACCGCAATCAGGCTCGTGGCGAGCAGCGCCACACCGGAAAGCCCCACGAACAGCAAGCCTCGCGTCAGGGCCACGCGCGCCCCGCGCTGATCGGCCGTGCGTCCCGCGAACTTGCGCGTGAGCACCGTCGCGAGCGACTGCACGCCCACCGCAAAACCGACGATGACGTTGTGATACCCGAGCGTGTCGTGCACGAACAGCGGCACGACGCAGAGCGACATGCCGATAGTCAGGCACGCGAGAAAGACATTCAGAGAGAAGCGCACGAGCAACGCCGTAGCGTTGGCGGGCGCAGTGGCCGTTTGAGGGGCCGATGCAGCAGAGGACGACATGCGAGAAGACTCCATGGGTTGCCGCAGAGCGCGAGACGAAAGACGGCAGACGCCAGCCGGCGGACGAACAACCGCAACGGGGCATCGAATCGATACAGACAAATCGGGGGAGACGGCGCTTGTGGCGCTCAGAGAACCGGGAGGCGCGCCGAATGGGCAGCCCGGTGGTTCACCGACGAACACACGCCCCTCGACCGACGTGCCGGATCGACCGGCCGCTGTCGCGGAGAATGCGTTGGTTCACGTGAACGCTTACGTGACATCAGCGACGCGTGTCGCCAGATGTCAGAAATTCACAGCCATTCTAGCTACGCATGTTGCGTTGCGCAAGATGCGTTCGCGCGGGGGGGATGTCACGCGGCAACGCAACAACACAACGCCACCGTCAATCGATCGGATCGGTCCCCTTCGCGCGATGGGTGCCGGCCTTGAGCGTTTGCTGCAACGCGCGGCGCAAGGCGCTGTAGCGGCGCAGCGCCTCTTCCATCTGCGAGATGCGGACGATCCCGGCTGCGCCATCGGCAAGCAGCTTGGCCTTGAGGCCACCGTAGGCCGCCTCCATCGCCGCGGCGTGCGTGCCGAGGGACGCACCGCCGTCAACGGGCAGCGTGTCGCTTTCCACGTGATCGAGCAGCGATGTCGACTCCCTCAGAAACGCGGTATAGACGTCCGACATTCCCGTGGCGGTATTCGTCTGATCCTGCAAGGCGGCGGCCGCAATCGCCTGTTCCGCCGCGCTCTCGTAATAACGCAGCCTGCGCAGCGTGTCCGCCAGTTGCTCGGCGGCCGCGGCCTCCATTGCTACGCGGCTCATGCGCTCGGCAAACGACTGGCAGACGCTTCCCAGGCGCGTGACGCACGCATGCTCCTGCGCGAGCACCCCGTCACTCATACCCGTGAGCGCACCGCGCACCATGTGACGGCTCATCACGCCAAGACGCTCGACCTCTCGTTTGAGCGCGTCCACCGCCAGTTGCGGCACTTGCAGCACGTTGTCGTCGAGAAACTGCGGCGCGCCTTCGTCTTCCTCGCGTGTGCGAAAGCGCCGTTGCAGCCAGTGCAGCAACGGCGTGGCGAACGGAATCATCAACAGCACGCCCAGCACGTTGAATGTTGTGTGGAAGATCGCGAGTTTGATGGCCGGGTCGGTTGCGTACCCCATCCACGTCATGCCGGTGGCAATGGCGCGAATCATCCAGGGCAACAGCAGCAGCGCCACGATGGCGGCCACGACGTTGAAGGCGACGTGCGCCATCGCAGCGCGCCGGGCGTTGGGTGTGGCGCCAATGGCGGCGATCACCGCCGTGAGGGTCGTGCCGATGTTCGCGCCAATGACGACCGCTGCCGCGCCCTGCGCGCTGAGCAGCCCGTTTTGCGCGGCCGTGAGCGTGATAGCCATCGCTGCCGCCGACGACTGCACGATGCACGTGAGCACGAAGCCGACGACGACTTGCAGCAGCACGTCGAGCGGGCCGTCGCCATCGGGCATGCGAATCATACCCGCCATGTCGATGAAGGCAGATTGCAGCAGGGAGATGCCGAAGAAGAGCAGACCGAAGCCTGCGAGCGCGTTACCGATCGCGCCGCGCCGGGTGCCCGCGCCGGTCAGCCGCAGCGCCACGCCAATGGCGATCATGGGCAGCGCGAAGGCGTCGATATTGAACTTGAGACCGATGACCGCGACGATCCACCCCATCATGGTGGAGCCGAGGTTGGAGCCGAACATCAGCCAGAGCGCGCCGCGGAGCTTGAGCAACCCCGCGTTGACGAAGCCGATGGTCGCAATGGTCACCACCGACGAGCTTTGCGTGATGGCGGTGACCAGCACCCCCGAGGCGAAGGCCTGCGTGCGGGTTCGCGTCGCGCCGGCCAGAATGCGTTCGAGCGCCGGCCCGGCAGCAAGTTTGAGACCGTCGGTCATCATCGCCATCCCGATGAGGAAGATACCGACGCCGCCCGCCAGAATGCTTACCGCCTTGACGATTTCCCCCATGCAACGCGTTCCCTTGTGCGAATGGCCGACGTAATGAGGCCGTGGCGTTATCTCATTACGACACCGGCAGAAATATCCGCGCCATCAACCCTATCGGCGCGCCACGTGCGGGCTGACGCTCGGTGCATCAGCCGTCTGCACGCAACAGTCCCCAGCATAACCGGTAAAGCTCGTCCTCGAACTCTGGAGTGCCAAGTAATGGGGAATCTTCGAGCGCCGCCGAGCGCAGCGTGCCCATCACGGCACGCGTGAGGACGAACACGGTAGCGGCGGTGGGCGGACGCATCTCCGGCGCATCGCGTCGCGACATGGCCACGGCGATATGCTCGGCCGCCTCGCGCATGGCCTGCATGATGTTCTCGTGATGGTCGAGTTGCCAGGCCATCTTGATGAGTGAGCGCTTGACACGTCCGCCAGCGCCGAACGCTTCGATCAGCACGCGAAGCCGCTCGCGAATCACCCGCTCGGGGTCGGCCCCCTCTTCGGCGGCGCGGGCAATGCGCTCGTTGAGTTCGTCCATCACGCGACGGCGCTCGCGCGCGATCATCGCCAGCAAAATCGCCTCTTTGGTCGGGAAGTACTGGTACAGCGTGCCGATGGAAAAACCGGCCTTCTTGGCGATGCGATTGGTGGTGAGTGCCCCCTCGCCTTCCTCGTCAAGAACCTGAGCAGTGGCCTCGAAAATCGTCTCGACGGTGTGTTGCGCGCGCGCCTGCATCGGCCGCTTTCGCATGGCAGACGGGGCATTGGGCGTTGCGGGCGGCTTGGGTGTGGACATGACAAAAACCTGAGCGGGAAGCGAGTTGCGGCGATACACCTGGAAAATGAATAATGCTCACATTCGCGACGAAATTCAAGAGACGGCGTCATCGGCGTCACATCGGGATGACGTCCGCCACTATTTGCCAGAGAGGCAAGACATCATGAGCCACGACATTTCCGCCCTGACCATACGCAAGTTGACCGTCGATTTGGCCAGCGGCTTCGCGCGTCATTGGCATAGCGGCGACGCCTACCGCACGATGTATTACAACGCCCTGTCGATGAGCTTCCCCGTAGGCGAGCAATCGTTCATCGACTCGGTGCGCGACACGATGGACCAACTCCCCGACGACGCACGTTACGACACGCTGCGCGCCGACATCGCCCAGTTCATCGGACAGGAGGCGACGCACCGTCATCTGCACGGGCAATACAACGCGCAACTTGCAAAGCAGGGACTGGTGAATCACTGGGAGAACTGGGCGACGATACGCATTCAGTGGGCCAAACGCCGCAACCTGTCGCCGATGTACATGCTTGCGATCACGGCGGCCTACGAGCACTGCACGGCGGTGTTCGGCGATGGCGCATTGCGTTACGACCGGTGGCTCGCGAAGGCTGAGCCGAAGATGCGTCTGATGTGGCGCTGGCACGCAGCCGAGGAAACCGAGCACAAGGCCGTGGCGTTCGATCTGTACCGGGCGCTGGGCGGCAGCGAGCGGCAGCGCGTGCTGACCTATCTCTACGTCTTGTTCATGTTCGCGCTGGAGAGCCATGCGCAGACGGTCAACAACCTCTGGCACGACGGCACGCTCTTCAAACCGCGCACTTGGTGGGGATTCGCCTCGATGTTCTTCGGGCGTGATGGCGTCATCTGGCGCAGCACCGGGCCGATGCTCAAGTACTTGTCGCCGTCGTTCCATCCGAATCGTCATGGCGATCCCACCCTCGCCGCGAACTGGCTCGAAGCGCATAACGCTAGTTGGCGCGCGGTTCGGTAGTTTGCCTTTACCTTTGCCTGCGGCTGAGGGCTGACCTCCGCCACCCTCTACGGTCGACCGCCGGGCCGGCACCCGTTTTCCAAAGCGAATTTCGTGGAGCGACGAAAACGGGGACCCCGCCGACGGCAGACCATAGCGGCATGCAAGGGATTAAGCGCCGGTGTTAACCCGAAAATTGCGCCTTCAACAACGGAATACCGAGTATCAAAGCCAGGTGATATGTCATATGAGGCAACTTGACAATAATGATCACGCCTCAAAGCAGCACCGATACCCGCGCGATGCGAAGTCAGTGTCTCAATGACTCAGGCGTGCCCCCTTGCACTCTTCGGTGAAAAGAGAAGTCCAGAGGCACGCACAAACTAAAACGAGACGGAGACACATTCATGAGCAAGGCAGCAGGTTGGCTGCGGGGCGCGCTCGCCCTCGCGGTCTGCGGCGCGGCGGGCGTCGCTCACGCACAATCGAGCGTATCCCTCTACGGTCAGGTCGACGCCTGGGTCGGGGCCGCCAAAGCCCCCGGCGGCGAACGCGCGTGGACACAGGGCGGCGGCGGCATGTCCACTTCCTACTGGGGGATAAAGGGTCAGGAGGATCTCGGCGACGGCCTCAAGGCAATCTTCACGCTGGAGGACTTCTTCCTGCCACAGAACGGACGTTACGGCCGCTTCACCGGCGACAGTTTTTTCTCTCGTAACGCCTACGTCGGACTGCAATCGGATACGCTCGGCACGGTGACGATGGGCCGGCTCACGACGTCGTACTTCGTCTCGACGATTCTGTTCAACCCGTTCGTCGACTCCTATACGTTCAGTCCGATGGTCTACCACACGTTCCTCGGGCTGGCCGGCCAGGGGATCGTCGGCGACTCAGGGTGGAACAACGCGGTGATGTACGCCACGCCGGACTACAAGGGTCTGGGCGCGAGCTTCTCGTATGCGTTCGGCAACAAGGCCGGGGAGACGGGGCAGAACAAGTGGAGTGCGGCCGCGATGTATTTCCACGGCCCGCTCGCGGCCACACTCGCCTATCAACAGGTGAAGTTCGATTCCACGCCGGACGATCAGGCCGGCATCACGGGCTTTCGCAATCAGCAAGCCCTGCAAGCGGGTCTCACGTACGATTTCAAACTGGTGAAGCTCTTCGGCCAGTATCAGTACATCAAGAACACGATTACCGGCGGCAACCTGACGTCGAACGGCGGCCAGCTTGGGGTTTCGGTGCCGCTGGGCGGCGGCAGCGTGTTGGCGTCCTACGCGTACACGAAGAATTCGGGGGCGAACCATTCGAGCCGCAATACGTGGGCCATCGGGTATGACTACAGCCTCTCCAAACGCACGGATGTCTACACGGCGTACCTGAACGACAAGGTTTCCGGGCTCGACGCCGGGAATACTTTCGGGGTGGGCATGCGTATGAAGTTCTGACAAACTCCGGGGCACGGACCCGCGCGCAGTACAATGCGCGCGCCCCGCCGCACACGGACAACGGCATAACAAAGTGACAAGGAGAGCACGTTGCTGACCAAATTCTTCAAACTCCAGGAGCATGGCTCCAATGTACGCACGGAAATGGTGGCCGGTCTCACGACCTTCCTGACCATGTCGTACATCATTTTCGTCAACCCCAATATTCTCGGCACAACGGGCATGGACAAGAGCGCCGTGTTCGTGGCGACGTGTCTTGCGGCCGCGATCGGCTCGGTGGTGATGGCCTTCGTCGCCAACTACCCGATCGGCATGGCGCCGGGCATGGGGCTGAACGCCTTTTTCGCTTTCACGGTCGTGGGCGCGATGGGCTACACGTGGCAACAGGCGCTCGGCGCGGTATTCATTTCCGGGTGTCTGTTCATTGTGCTGACGATAACGGGTGTGCGCTCCTGGCTGATTGCCGGGGTACCCAAATCGTTACGCTGCGCGATTGCGGCCGGTATCGGCCTGTTCCTCGCGATCATCGCGCTGGGGAATGCCGGGGTGGTGGTGGCCAATCCGGCTACGAAGATCGGTCTGGGCGATCTGCACGCACCGCAGGCACTGCTCGCGATTTTCGGCTTCTTCCTGATCGCCGTGCTCGACGCCCTGCGAGTTCGAGGCGCCATCCTGATCGGCATTCTGGTGGTGACGGTTCTGTCGATGGTGCTGGGCCTGAATCAGTTCCAGGGCGTGTTCGCAATGCCGCCGAGCCTCGCGCCGACGTTCCTCCAACTGGACATTCCGGGCGCCCTGCATGCCGGCTTCGTGCACGTGATTCTGGCGTTCGTGCTGGTCGAAGTGTTCGACGCGACGGGCACGCTGATGGGCGTGGCCAAGCGCGCCGGTCTGCTCGAAGGCACGCATTACAAGGGGCTGGGACGCGCGCTGTTCGCCGACTCGATCGCGATTTTCATCGGCTCGCTGTTGGGCACGAGCAGCACGACGGCGTATGTGGAAAGCGCCTCGGGCGTTCAGGCAGGCGGTCGCACGGGTCTGACCGCGCTCACGATTGCCGTGCTGTTCGTCCTCGCGCTGTTCATCGCGCCGCTGGCGGGTTCGGTCCCGGCCTACGCCGCCGCACCGGCGCTGCTGTATGTCGCGGGTCTGATGCTGCGCGAACTGCTCGACGTGGAGTGGGACGACGTGACGGAAGCCACGCCGGCCGCCCTGACCGCACTGGCGATGCCGTTCACGTACTCGATCGCAACGGGTCTGGCGTTCGGCTTCATCTCGTACGCCGTGCTGAAGTTGTTCACGGGCCGCGCGAAGGACGTGCATCCGGCCGCTTGGGTGATCGCCGTGCTGTTCGTGCTGAAGTACATCTTCTTCCCGGGCTGATCGTCGCATCGTTCGGAGATAGATAGCCAAACGGCCCGCCGAGGACTTCCCCGGCGGGCCGTTTGGTTTTGCGGTCCCGATTCCGATCGATTCCGATTTATGCCTTCGCAGCCGAGATCAACGCCGCGAGTCCGGCGCGGTGCTGGCCCTGTGCATCGAAGTTCTCCGGCGAGAGCCACTGCGCAAAGCCACGGCTGATCGCAGGCCACTCCCCGTCGGAGATGGAGAACCACGCGGTGTCGCGACTGCGACCGTGGTAGACGATGGCCTGACGGAAAATGCCTTCGAACGTGAAGCCATAACGCGCGGCCGCCCGGCGCGACGGTGCATTCAGCGCGTCGCATTTCCACTCGTAGCGGCGATACCCCAACTCGTCGAACACACGACGCATCAGCAAGTACTGCGCTTCAGTCCCCGCCCGCGTGCGCTTGAGCAACGGCGAGTACGCCACGTGACCGACCTCGACCACGCCGTTCGCCGGATCGATGCGCATGAGCGCCAGCGTGCCGACAGCCTTGCCCGTCTCCAGATCGATGATGGCGTGATGCAACGGGTCGGTGGAGGCCGCCAGCTTGGTCGCGTACGCGTAGTAGCTGTCGAAATCCGGAAACGGTCCGCCACTCATGTAGGTCCAGTCGCGGCCGTCGACGGCCGTCGCGTAAGCGTCGTAGAGGTCCTTCGCGTGGCGCTCCACGTCGATCGGCTCCAACCGGCAATACCGCCCGCTGACCGGCGTGCGCGGCGGCTTGTCCCGCGGCGTCCAGTCAGGCAGCGGCGGGCCGATCGGCTGGTCGTACTCGTTCAAGTTCGGGGCGTCAGTCATTTCTCTCTCATCTCCCTCTATTGGCCAGACGTTCTGGTGGCGATGTTTAAGGTATCGTTTCAGTGGTACGATTAAAAGCACCACTACAAGGGAATCTCTTGGTGCCAGTATTTTTTTGAAACCAACGGAAAGCCGGACCGGAGCCCTGTCCCTCCCCGCAGGCATCGCCCCAACTCGCGGCGGGACAGGGCCCCGGTCCGGCTCACACCCGCCCTCAGTCACGCCAAAGCGAACCTCCTCGACTTCTCTTTTTGTCACCATGGTCTCCGTCCCCAAGAAACGCCTCGACCCCGCGGATTACTCGCCGGAGAACGTCGCCGCACTCTTCGATAGCCCCCTCGCCACCGGCCCGGGACGCAGCACCTCACTCCAAAAACAACTCCTCTCCCGCCTCAAACACGCCATCCTCGAAGGACGTCTGCCCGCCGGCGCCCGCCTCCCCGCCTCGCGCACCCTCGCCGAAGACCTCGCCGTCTCCCGTAATACGGTCTCCATCGTCTACGACCAACTCGCCGCCGAAGGCTTCATCGTCCCCCACCGGCTCGGGACTCGGGTCGCGCAGCTCTCGCTCGATCCTCACCTCGCCGCACGAGCCGCACAACCCGTCACGCTCGCCAAGTCGACGACGGAAGCGATGCAGGTGACTTCGAACGGCACGCAAACCGCGCCGCTCGCCTCGCGGCGTCTTCAACGTCTGCCCGCCACCCGGCACGCCGCCCGCGCCGACGAAACGCCGCTGCCCTTCACGCCCGGCGTGCCCGCCCTCACCCGATTTCCGGCAAGTACGTGGCGGCGCACGCTGGAGCGTGTCATGCGCGACGCCCAGCCCCGTCACTATCACTATGGCGACCCGCTGGGCGAACCCGCGCTGCGTGAAGCGATTGCCGCGCATTTACGTATTTCTCGCGGCGTACGGTGCGACGCCTCGCAGGTCGTGATTACGGAAGGGGCGCACGAGGCGCTGATTCTCTGTGTGCGACTACTCACCGATCCGGGCGACACGGTGTGGATGGAAGACCCGGGTTATCGCGGCGCGAAGGCCGCGTTTCATTCGAGCGACGTTCGCTTGCAGGCGCTGCGCGTCGACGATGAGGGAATCGTGATTCCGGACGAACTGTGGGAACGCTCGCCGCCACGGCTGGTGTATGTCACGCCATCGCATCAATATCCGCTGGGCAGCGTGCTGTCGGCTCCGCGTCGCCTTGACCTGATTGCGCAGGCGCGACGTCACGGCGCGTGGATTCTGGAGGACGATTACGATAGCGAATTTCGCCATCAGGGTGAGCCGATCGCCGCCATGCAAGGGATGGTGCCGGACGCCCCCGTGGTCTACGTGGGCACATTCAGCAAGACGATGTTTCCCGCGCTCCGTCTGGGTTTTCTGATTCTGCCGACGACGCTCGCCACGCAAGCCCACGACGCGCTCGACGAACTGCTGCGCGGCGGCCATCGTTTCGAACAGCTCGCGCTCGCGGATTTCATCCGCAGCGGGCAATTCGCGCGACATCTCGGGCGCATGCGGCGGCTGTATCGGGAGCGTCAGACGGCGTTACGTGAGGCGCTCGCTACGTATTTCGACCCCGCGTATGCGGTGATTGGCGAGCGCTGCGGATTGCATCTGACGGTGCGGCTCGATCCATCGTTTCCCGACAAGGCGATTGTGGCCGCAGCACAGCGTGAAGGCATGGGCCCTCGCGCCCTTTCGAGCTTTGCACTCGACCCGCAACCGGCGGACAACGGGCTGGTAATCGGTTACGGGGACACCGACGCGTCGCGCATCCCCGGTCTGATCAAGCGCCTGGCCGCAATCGTGGCGGCGCAGGAACGTCAGGTGTGACTGGCTCGCACGGCAAAGGCGCAGCGCGCCTTCGCCGTGCATCAGAAGTCTGGCAACGCCTTGTCCGGAGTAAAGGTGCACTTCTCCGGCGCATGGTTCTCGCCCTTGCACACATATGCGATCAGCCCCCACGGGCCGTCTTCTTTGATCCATGGCGCAGGCTGATCCAGCGGGAGCTTCACGAAACGTCCCTTAAATTCGTCGGATCCCGGTGCGTAATGCACGTCCAGCGGAGCCCCACCGCTCATTTGATAAGTACACTTCTGAAAGCGCACGCCACTCCCGTCGGTGATGGCAAGTGCCTCGACGAAGCGAGTGATCGGCGCGCCCTTGCGTTTGATCGCTCGCCATTCGCCCTCAGTTCCGACCAGCGGCTTGCGGAAATCCTCATCAGCTTCCTTGAAATCACTCAAGGACGGGCAATGCTGAATCTGCGTCGACGTCGCCGCCTGAGACGGCAAGGCCACCACCGTGAGCGCCATTACAGCGATCGATTTCATCACGAAAATCTGGTTCATCAACTGCTCCCTAATGAAAATTCACACGTTAAGAAAGCCCGGCGAAGCTCACAAAAATTTCGTAATACTTATTAAATTTCAACCAATGAAATGCTACGTTTTTTTGAAAATTAGCATGGGAGTTTCGAGACCGGGCGTCAGATACAGCAGAATAGGGACTTTCCCGCGAACCGCTTGTATCGGCGCACGTTGACCGTTGCCGGCCATCCGTGCGCCAAAGCGATGTGGCTCGACTCAGGATTTCGGACGCTTCTGGATGAACTTGCAGTTCTGCGGATTTTGCACATTCGAGACACCCGCGTCGCCTGACGTTTCGCGTCCTGTGCAGACATAGACCGTTTTATCCCACACGCCGGCCAATTCCGTCCACGCACTGTCTTTGCCGGTGAGCGCGACAGTATTCGGCACATCCTTGGGACGATAGGTCAAGGCGACGTTTTTACCTCCGACCCGATACATGCATATCGGCTCTCTCATATCGCGCCCCTCGACACGTGCCAGCGCGGACGCAAAGACGAGCTCCCCCGGGGCCTGAGCCACTGGAGCACTCTCCCATTTGCCAACGACATTCAACGGTGCGACGTAATGCCCGTTTTCCCACGTGATGGTCGACGTGGCAGGGCAAGTCTCCCCGGCAAGCGCAAGCGCGCCAGGGACCATGACCCCAATGGCAACCGACATCTGTCCGGCATGAAGCTTCCAGTTAAAGCGCATCGACATCTCCCGAAATGTTGAACGCTCGGCCTCGGCCAAGCGTGCGAGTTCGCTATTGGCTTACAACGTCAGCTGACGTCGAAGTGCTCAACACATTGCAGCACCGCAGGCGTCAACACTGTCACGACGTTTTGCAAACTAACGCGAGACTTCGGGATTCGGGAGGGAACTCGATGGCAATTGGGATATTGCCGGGGAGGACGACGCGCGGTGGCCCGGTTTTCGACCCCGCGCGCCAGTGATGCGTAATGCCGTTTCGCCGATGGCGATCGCTTATGAAGTCCGTAGACATCCTTATGACGTTCGTACGACGGCCGCTTACGACGACGTGGCGGTCTGTGCCGACGTCTTGCCCGTCTCGCTCGACGAATCACTGTCGTGCGCTTTGCCGACATGCGCGTTGCGCGACATCCACAGCGTCAGCAAAACGGCCGCGACGGCGGCTATCGCGGCGCACAGATAGACCTCGGCATAGCCGTAAGCGCCCACGATCAGACCGGCGACGGGGCCCGTCACACCAAGCGCAACGTCGAGGAATACCGAGTACGCACCCAGCGCCGCGCCGCGGTTTTGTGCCGGTACGAGATTGACGGCCGCCACGCCCAGCGACGGAAACACGAGCGAGAATCCCGCCCCGGAAAGCGCGGCGCCCAACAACGCCGTGAAGCCCGTCGGCGCGATGCCGAGGACGATCAGGCCGAAGGCCTCAAGCGCGAACGACGCCATGGCTACGCGATAACCACCGAAGCGGCCGATGCTGCTGCCGAGCAGAAGACGCACGCCCATGAAGCACAAGCCGAACGCAGTCAGCGCAAGAGCCGCGTTGTCCCAATGATGGCTCGCGTAGTACAGCGTGATGAAAGTGGAGATGGCGCCGAAGCCGATGGACCCCAGCGCAAGCCCCATGCCGAACGGCAACACACGGCCGAGCACCGCCCGGAAGGCGAGACGCTCGCCGTGAATGACGGGCGTCGGACGTTTCACACGGGCGATCAGCAGGCCGACCACACCCGCCAACGCAATCGCCGCACCCAGCGCCTTGATGCCATACGCATTGTTGAGCGCCACACCCAGCGGCGCGCCCAGCGCAAGCGCACCGTATGTCGCGACGCCGTTCCACGAAATGACCCGTGCGGTATGCGACGGCCCCACCTGCCCGATGCCCCACATGATCGCGCCCGTCGACACCCAGCTCTCGCCGAAACCCAGTACGAGACGTCCGAGAATCAGCGTGAGCAGCGCGAGCCACGGCACGCCGGAGAACACACCGCCCAGCGCCACGAGCACCCCGGACGCGCCGCAGGCCACGAGCCCGCACAGCACGGTGCGCTTCGGCCCCCAGGCATCGGCCGTGCGCCCGGCATAGGGGCGCGAGAGCAGCGTAGCAAGGTATTGAACACTGATAGCCAGCCCGGCGATCACCGAGCTGTAAGCCAGATCCACATGCACGAACGACGGCAGCACCGCGAGCGGCAAGCCGATCGTCAGATAGCAGAGGAACGTGAAGAACACGGCTGAGACGATCTGCAACGTCGTGGCGAACTGGCCGTTCGCAGGGCGGGTGTCGGTAGGCATTACGTAGGGGATCAGGAATCGACGAAACCCCAGGACGCGACAACCCGCGCGACGGGCAAGCATTCGCGCGGGACATCTCAATCCTAGGGTTTTCCCGGATCATACGCCGTTTCGCCACTTTTGTGTAAACGCTTAAAAAAGTGACGGCGGGCCGGGTGTCTGGTTACCGATTGCCCACACTCGCGCGCGCCCGATCCCGCTCGGCCGCGCCTTCGCGCAGCAGGGGAATCAGCTGCTGGCCGTACTCCACGGTGTCGTCAAGCAGATTCCAGCCGCGAATGTAGAAGGCACTGACGCCAATGTCGTAGTAACGAAGATAGGCCTGCGCCACTTGCTCCGGCGTACCGACCAGGGCTGATGTCGAGCCGCCCGCGCCAAGCAACCGCGTGTATTTGAGCCAGAGACGTTCGTCAGCCACGTCCTGCGCTTGCGCCTCGGCATTGAGCCGCTTCGCGCCGACGGAACTGCGCACCGGGGACGAGAAACGCGGGCCATCGGCCTGCGCTGCCGCCTCAAGCTCTCGACGCGACGTCTCGAAGATATGCGCCGCGCGCTCCCACGCTTCTCGCTCAGTCGCCCCGAGAATCGGTCGCTGCGACACGCTGAAACGCACCTGCCGGCCGTGTCGCGCCGCTTCCCCCTGCACCCGCTCGACGAACGCCTGCGTCGGTGCGAGCGGCTCCCCCCAGAGCATGTAGACATCCGCGTGCTTCGCGCCTACCCGCACCGCGCCATCCGACGCCCCGGCAAACGACAGCTTGATCGAATCGGGATGATGCGGCTTGACCGCCGAAAACGCACCGTCGACATGGTAGAAGTCGCCGTGGTGAGAGAACGTGGACGATTCGCACCACACGCGTTTGAGCACGTCGAGATACTCGTCGGTTCGCGCGTAACGGGCATCGTGCGGCACGTCGTCACCGTCACGGCGCTGATCCGCTTCGTCGCCCCCGGTGATGATGTGCAGCGCCACGCGCCCGGCGCCTGCCAGACGCTCCAGTGTGAGCGCCTGACGCGCCGCCAGCGTCGGTTGCGTGAAGCCGGGCCGATGCGCCACGAGCGCGCCGAGTCGCGACGTCTGATACAGGACATAGGCCGCGATCTGGAACGCATCCGGACGCCACGACTCATGCCCGATCAGCACGCGGTCGTAACCCGCCTGCTCATGGGCGCGTGCGACGGCCGCGATGTATTCCGGTTCAAAGGCGCTGGCGCCGCGCAATCCGGTCGTCTCTGTGACACGGCTGTGCGACACGGTGCCGAGGATCTCGATGGGCATGACAGGTATTTCCGTAAATCTGCATCAATCGGCGTGGGGCAGCGTAAGTCGATGTGAATCGGACCCATCCGAGCCACGCCGCGAATCGTTCCGCCCGCTCAAGCCGCGGTACGGGTGTGCTCGATCTGGCCCTGAATCGTCTGCGGGTTGATCAGGAAGTTGTAGATCGGGCACGTGCGCTCGACCGCCTCATGCAACGCAGCGATCTGCTCGGGCGACGCCGGCGATTCGATATGCGCCGTATAGCGCACATTGACCGGATAGACCGGCACGTCCTCGAAACCCGGGTGGCCGCCGCGATGATCGATGTTGGCCGTCACCTCGACGTTGATGGTGTCGAGCGGCACGTCCTGCAACGCCGCCTGCGTCAGAAAGATGTGCGTAAGGCAGGTGCCCAACACCCCAAGCTGCATCTCTTGCGAGCCCGGCCCCAGCGAGTGACCGGCCAGCTCGGGGCCGCTATCGAAAATGATCTGGAAGTCGCGCACGCGAATGCGACGCACGCCGGTACGACCCTCTGCGCTCACACGCGCGCTCAGTTGCGCAGGTTGCGAACCGTCGTCGCGGATCTTGTTGCGCCAGCTCGTAACGGCGCCCTTCTTTTGCAGCAGATATTCACGTAAGTTGCTCACGGAAACCTCTTCCTTGAAATCGATGAAATGAATGGGATGAATGAGACGATGCCCACGCAGGCCGATAGCGCGCTCAGGCCGTCGCACGCGCGGCAGCCGCCGCCAATACCGTGTTGAAACGGGCATCGAAGACAGGGCGCACCTCCACTGGCCGCGCGATGATGCCGAGCGACGCGAAGCGATCGGCCTCCTGCTGCACGGTAGCGATGAGCGTCTCGTCGATGGGCGTGAACTGCCCGCCTGTACGACTCGCAGCAAGCGCGGCCGCTTCCGGCGTCAAACGTGCGGTTTCGATCTGCTTGCCGGCCCACGCCTGCGCATGCGTGCGCACCCAGTCCGCCGCGACCTGCGCCCGCACGAGGTAGTCCTGCAACGCCGCGCGCCGTGCGCTGTCGTCGAGCACGGACTTGCTCGCAAACTGAAAGGAGTAAGACAGCCGCTGGGGTGTCGCGAGAATGCGCGCGCCATACTGACGCTGGGCAATGGCCGCATTCGGGTCCCAGATGCCCCACGCATCGACCTTGCCGCTGATGAGTCCGGCCAGACCGTCGGCGGGCGTCAGGTAGACGGGCTCGATGTCCTGCCAGCGCAAACCCGCCTGCTCGATGATCGACACCAGACTGTTGTGGAAGCCCGAGCCGCGAAAGACCGCCACGCGCTTGCCCTTGAGTTCGTTCACCTGATGTAACGGCGAATCGCCACGCACGAGCAGCGCACCATACAGCCCGTTGTTCTGCGCACCCACAACGAAAGCATTGCCCGGCCGGGCGGCAATCGCAAGCGTGGGGGTGTCGCCGCCGGAGAAGACGTCAATATGGCCGCTGAGCAGCGCTTCGAGCGCGGGCGGCGCCGCATCGAAGCTCGCCCACTCGATGCGATACGGCAGATCGCGCAAGACGCCCGCGATCTGAACCTGAACGTCCGGACCGAGCCGGCTCGCCAGACCGACGCGCAGCGTCACGCCTGCGGGGATCGCCTGTGCGGCACGGGATTCATCACGGGAATAGGCACTGAAGGAAGCGGCTAGCGGCGGCAAACCAAACGCGGCAGCGCCCGCCAGGCGAAGCGTGCTGGAGAGAAAACGTCTACGACCCACGGGGGTGTCCTCTGCGGTGAAAAACTGATATCCGCATCGATTACACCACCCGTGTTGCGCGCTCCCAACCAATCATTCACAACAAGGAATTTCGCGCGTGCGGCATATGCAATCCCGCCGGCCAGCGGCACCGTAATCGTTCACGCACACGCAGCGTTTCGCCTGATAAGCCTCAGCGCCCGACCTCCGCCAACGCCTTCAGACTCACCGAGAGCATTGCCAGATCGGCATTGCCCACGGCCACCTGATCGGCAAGTACACGGTGGTAGCGCGTCAACGCCTCGGCATGCGCGCGCTGCCACCCCGCGACAAGCCTGCCGGCAGGACTTTGGTCGACAGAGTCGATAGCATGGCCATCTCCATCGCGCCGCTCACCGGCCGTATGACGATCAGCACGCTCCCCCGCTTCAAGCACGCTCGCCGTCAAACGCCGCCGCAGCACCGACAACTCCTCGAGCAACGTGGCGCGCGCGAGCCGCTGCCAGTGCGTCTGCATCGGCAAACCCAGTACGCCGGTCTGTAACCAGCCGTAGCCGAGCGGCGCATCGAGCGCGAAATACACCTGCGCGGCCAGCGCCGGTTCGCGCCCGCTGGTGCTGGCCACTTCGGCAATGTCGAGCAACGCCACGCGTGCGCCAATACCTGCCGCCGTTTGTGCGAGCGACGTCGGCACGCCCGCGTCGATCATGGTCTGTGACCGGACGCGCGCGTCGTCGGCCGCCTCGCCGCTGACCAGCGTGTCGAGCGCGGGCAGCAGCGGATCGAGCACGCCGCGCAACCGCTCGACGGTCTGCGGCACGTCGGTCAGTCGACGACGCAGGAACCACAACGTCGCCTGTTCGTGCCACTGCGCAATAGCCGTAAAGAGCGACGCCTGTGTCTCGTGGGAAACACGCGCATCGAGCGCATCGACCTCGCGCCAAAGAGCGTCGAGACCATAGGCGCCCCGCGCGGCCAGACTGGCCCGCACGACGTCGGCCGGCTCGGCGCCCGTCTCCTCGCTCAATCGGTGCACGAACGTCACCCCCGCCCGGTTGACGAGCGCGTTGGCGTGCATCGTGGCGAGAATTTCCCGTTTGAGCGGATGACGCAGCATGGCCGCACCGCATCGGCTCGCAAGCGGCGTGGGGAAGTACGACGGCAACTCCTCGGCAACGAAGTCGGCATCCGGCAGATCGCTCGCGAGCAGTACGTCGTAGAGCCACATCTTGCTGTAGGCCATGAGCACCGCGCGCTCCGGCGACGTCAGCCCGGCACCGGCCGCGCGACGCGCGTCGAGCGCTTCGTCGTCCGGCAGGAACTCGATGGCGCGCGCGAGCCGCTGCGCGCGCTCCAGATAGCGCATGAAGCGCGCGTCGCCGTCGAGCGCCGCCGCCGCACGCAACCGTCCCAGCGACAACGCCTGCGTTTGCAGGTAGTTGTCGCTCAACACGAGCGTGCCGACCTCTTCGGTCATTTCCGCGAGCAATGTGTTGCGCTGCTTGAGCGTCATCTCGCCATCCGTCACCACCAGACCCAGCAGAATCTTGATGTTGACCTCATGGTCGGAACAATCGACGCCCGCCGAGTTGTCGATGGCATCCGTGTTGATGCGCCCGCCGTGCTGCGCGTACTCGATGCGCCCGAGTTGCGTCAGTCCGAGATTGCCGCCCTCGGCCACGACCTTGCATCGCAGCTCGGCACCGTTCACGCGCAAACCGTCGTTGGCGCGATCGCCCACCTGCGCGTGGGTCTCGGTGCTCGCTTTCACATACGTGCCGATACCGCCGTTGTAGAGCAGATCGACCGGGGCTTTCAGGAGTGCGCGCAACAGGTCGGTCGGCGGCATCTCGGTGGCGTCGGTGCCAATCAATTCGCGCACCTGCGCCGAGAGCGCGATTGCCTTCGCCGTGCGCGGGAACACACCGCCCCCCTCGGAGATGAGACGGGTGTCGTAATCGGCCCAACTGGAGCGCGGCAGTTGGAACATACGCTCACGTTCGGCGAAGGACTTCGCAGCATCGGGTGTCGGATCGAGGAAGATGTGCCGATGGTCGAACGCCGCCACGAGCCGGATGTGCCTCGACAGCAACATGCCGTTGCCGAACACGTCGCCCGACATATCGCCAATGCCCACGACCGTGAAGTCCTGCGATTGCGTATCGACGCCCATCTCGCTGAAATGCCGCTTGACGGACTCCCACGCGCCGCGCGCCGTGATGGCCATCTTCTTATGGTCGTAACCGACCGAGCCGCCTGAAGCGAAGGCGTCGCCCAGCCAGAAGCCGTACTCTGCGGAGATGGCATTCGCGTAATCCGAAAACGTGGCCGTGCCCTTGTCCGCCGCCACGACGAGATAAGGATCGTCGCCATCGATACGCACGGTCTGCGGCGGCGGCACCAGTTGGCCGTCGACATAGTTGTCGGTCAGATCCAGCAAGCCGCGCAGGAACGTCTGATAACACGCCACGCCCTCGGCCAGATAGGCATCGCGATCGCCCGGCGACGGGGGCTGCTTCACCACGAAACCGCCCTTGGAGCCGACCGGCACGATGACCGTGTTCTTCACCATCTGCGCCTTGACGAGGCCCAGCACCTCGGTGCGGAAATCCTCCCGGCGATCCGACCAGCGCAGGCCGCCGCGCGCCACCCGCCCGCCCCGCAAATGCACGCCCTCGACACGCGGCGAATACACCCAGATCTCGAACATCGGCTTCGGCTCGGGCAGCCCCGGCACCTTCGAGGGATCGAACTTGAACGACAGGTACGCCTTTTGCGCTGCGTCTTGATCTTTTGTCGCGCCGTCCTTGCCCGTCTGGAAGTAGTTGGTGCGTAGCGTCGCCTCAAGTACGCCAAGGAATTGACGTAAGATGCGGTCTTCGTCGAGATTGGGGACGTCTTCCAGCGCCCCGTGAATTTGCGTACGTAATTGTTCGGCACGCGACTCGCGGACATCCGCACTTAACGCGGGGTCGAAGCGCGCGAGGAACAGACGCACCAGCATGCCCGCAATCGACGGGTTGCCGGTCAGCGCACTCTCGATGTACGCATTGCTGAACGTCGAGCCGACTTGCCGGATGTACTTTGCGTACGCCCGCAGAATACGCACCTCGCGCCAGGTCAGACCCGCCTGAAGCACGAGCCGGTTCAGGTCGTCGTTTTCGACGTCACCCGCCCAGATACGGGCGAAGGCGTCTTCGAAGCGCGAGCGGGCGTGCTCCAGATCGACGTCTACGCCGTCGAGGCTCGTCATGCCGAAGTCGTGCATCCAAACCACCCCCGTGTCGGCGGGCTCAATCCGGTAGGGCCGCTCGTCGTTCACGCGCACGCCAAGGTGCTCGAGCATGGGCAGACTGCGCGAGAGCGCGATGGGTTCGTCTGCCTGATAGATCTTGAAGCGCAACGTGCCGGGCGCCGCTTCCAGCGGCCGGTAGAGCTGCATGGCGAGCGGCGTGACGCCGGCCGCCCTCACAGGCGCGGCCGGCGCGGCGTTCAGCAGCGGCTCGATCAGCTCGACGTCTCGCACTGCCACGCGGGCGGCGTAGTCCTCGCGATATCCCGCCGGGAACGCCTGCACATAGCGCCGCAATGCCCGCGTGCCACGTTCCTCGCCCAACTGCTCGCGCAATGCGTCGGACAGATCGTCCTGCCATCGGCGCGTTGTCTCGACGATGCGGGCTTCGAGTTCGGTCACATCGACATCCGGCACATGCCCCGGCTCGGTACGCACGGTGATGTGAATGCGCGCGAGCATCGATTCGGAGAGTTGCGGGGTGAACTCGACGCCGGTGCCGTGATAGGCCGCCTGCAACAGGTTCTGCACCCGCACGCGCAGATCCGTGTTGAATTTCTCGCGCGGCACGAAGACCAGACAGGACACGAAGCGGTCGAAACGATCCCGTCGCACGAACAAACGCGTGCGCTGACGCTCCTGCAACCGCAGAATCCCCAGCGCGATATCGGCCAGTTGATCGACGTTGATCTGAAAGAGTTCGTCGCGCGGATATTGTTCGAGGATCGTGGCGAGCGTCTTGGCCAGATGCCCGTTCGGCAGGAAGCCGGTACGCCCGATCACCTCGGCGACTTTGCGTCGCACGAGGGGAATTTCGTCGGCCGGCACCATGTAGACGGTCGACGTGTAGAGCCCAAGGAAACGCCGCTCCCCGCACACGCGCCCCTGCGCATCGAAACGTTTGACGCCCACGTAATCGAGATAACCGGGACGGTGCACGCTCGCCCGCGAGTTCGCCTTCGTCAGGAAAATCGGCGCACTCTCCTGAACGATGCCGATAGCGCCGGGCGACAGGCGCGTCACGTCCGGGGTGCTCGCGTCTCGCCGGGCCTCGCGCAGCACGCCCAGACCGGTGCCCGCCACGCCTTGCAGGTAGTGCTCCCCGTCACGCTCGACCAGTTCGTAGTCGCGATAGCCGAGGAAGGTGAAGTGACGGGCGAGCATCCAGTCCAGAAACGCCTGCGCTTCGTCGATCTCTGCGCGCTCGTGCGGAGTCACGCCCTTTTGCGCGGCGCGCTGCGCAAGCGCTTCGATGGCCGCGTGAGCGGCTGTCTGCATGGCACGCCAGTCTTCGACGGCGGCGCGCACATCGCCGAGCACGCGTTGCAAACCGTCTACCAGCGCCTGAATGCGCTCGGGCTCGGAGAAACGGTCGACTTCAATGTGGATATACGATTCGAAACGGCTGCCGTCGCCGGTGGTGTCAGCGCCGCTCTGCGCCTTTGCGCCGGACTCGCCGGCCTCGCTGGCGGTTCCTGACGCCAGCAATGCGCCGACGTTGCTCCCGGCACTCGCCGCAACCCGCTCGCCCGACGGTGCAGGCCGCACGAGGCCGCCGCCCGGCGCCACCGCGACGCGCTTGCCCGCCGCATCGCGCTTGACGCGATAGACCGGGTGAAACGCCGAATGCAGCGCCAGCCCCTGCCGGTTGATCTCCATCGTCACCGAATCGACGAGGAACGGCATGTCGTCGTTGACGATCTCGATGACCGTATGGCTGCAATGCCAGCCGTGCTGATCGAGCGTGGGGTTGTAGATGCGAATGCGCGGCTCGCCGCTGACGAACTTCTGGCCGAGTTGCCAGTGCGCCATCGCCGCGCCATAAAGATCGGCGACACTGCGCGAGACGACATCCTCGGGGTCGGCCAGACCGTAGTAATGCTGGACGAAAGGCTCGAACAACGCGGCCACGTCGGGCGCTCGCTCACGGGCCATCGTGACGACTTCCGCCATGTGCTGGCGGACCTTCTCTTCCGGATGCGCGGGCATGGGCACCTCTGCGGGAATGGACGAGATTCGGGGGACGGTCCCCGGGACATCGACAGGCAAGGCCATGCTACGCCCGGCGGGGCCGGACTGGCAACGGCGTCTACCCTGAGATCGGGTATGCTGGCCGGGCCTGACGGCCGCTCACCGGCCATGCGTCGGCAATCCGGCCGAATCACCTGCCTGCCAACTGCCCGTCACCTGCCCGGTATAATTGCGCATGAACTCAAAAGCCACCGATTTGCGCACCGACAGCGCCCCCGCCACCGCCACAACCCCTTTCTCGAGCCTGCCGCTCACGCCTGCCATGCAGGAGAACCTCGCACGGCTCGGTTACGTCTCGATGACGCCCATTCAACAGGCGTCGCTCCCCGACATGCTCGCGGGACACGACATCATTGCGCAGGCCAAGACCGGCAGCGGCAAGACCGCCGCGTTCTCGCTCGGCCTGCTCCAGCGTGTAGACGCCCGAGATTTCGCCGTTCAGGCCGCCGTGCTCTGCCCCACACGCGAACTCGCCGAGCAGGTCGCGCAGGAAGTGCGCCGCATCGCCCGCGCCGAAGACAACGTCAAGGTGCTCACGCTGTGCGGCGGCTCGCCGATTCGTCCGCAAGCGGAAAGCCTTGCCCATGGCGCGCACGTGATCGTGGGTACGCCGGGCCGCGTCATGGATCACCTCGATCGCGGCACGCTGTCGCTGGCCGGTATCAAGACCCTGGTGCTCGACGAAGCCGACCGCATGCTCGACATGGGCTTTTTCGACGATATCGCCACGGTCGCGCGCCAAACGCCCGCCTCGCGCCAGACGCTGCTCTTCTCCGCCACCTACCCGGAAGGCATCGGCAAGCTCGCCCAGCGCCTGCTGCGCACGCCGCGCGAGATTCGTCTGGAAGAAAAGCACGACGCGAGCAAGATTCGCCAGCGCTTCTATGAAGTGCGCGACGAGGAACGTCTGCACGCCGTGGGCCAGTTGCTCGACCATTTCCGCCCGGTCAGCACCATCGCGTTCTGCAACACGCGCGCGCAGTGCCGCGACCTGACCGACGTGCTGCGTGCCGAAGGCTTTCACGCGCTCACGCTGCACGGCGATCTGGAGCAGCGCGAGCGCGATCTGGTGCTGATTCAGTTCGCGAACCGCAGTTGCTCGGTGCTGGTGGCGACCGACGTGGCCGCGCGCGGGCTGGACATCACCCAGCTCGAAGCGGTCATCAACGTCGACGTGACGCCCGACCCCGAAGTCTATGTGCACCGCATCGGCCGCACGGGCCGTGCCGACGAGGACGGCTGGGCCTTCAGCCTGGCGACCATGGACGAGATGGGCCGCGTCGGCAACATCGAAGCCGCGCTGGGCGGTGAAGTGCCATGGCACAAGCTCTCGGAGCTCACGCCGTCGGGCAGCGGGCATCTGCTCCCGCCGATGGTGACGCTCCAGATGCTGGGCGGCAAGAAGGACAAGATCCGTCCGGGCGACGTGCTCGGCGCGCTCACGGGCGAAGCCGGTTTCGCCGCCGCGCAGATCGGCAAGATCAACGTGCTGGAGAACTTCACGTATATTGCTGTGGATCGCGACATCGCCCCAGTGGCGCTGCGCAAGCTGTCCGACGGCCGCGTCAAGGGCCGCAAGGTCAAGGTAAGATTCCTGCAGGATTAATTTTCGGATCATCCCCCGAGCGCCGCGCGCGTCAAGGAGGCTGCAATGAGGTCATTGCGTACCCTGTTGTTCTTCCCTGTGGCGCGGCGCCGTGCGCTTGTCCTGCTAAGCGCCGCCTGCGTGGCAGCGTGCAGCACCAGGGGCGTGCCGCCCAATCCCGCCCTCACCGACGACACGCTCGACGAATACGCCATCGTCATCGTCGGCCTCGACACACCGCTGCAAAGTACCTGGGGTCCGTGGAATTATTCGGATTTCAATCAGACGGTCAACGGCATCGTCGGCGGCAAGATCACCCGCACCCTCAACAGCAATCCGCCGACACGCGGCTTCGTCGCCATGCGTGTCTCGCCACTCATGCGCAACGAGCGCTTCGGACCGATGGAATTCACTCCCGCAGACAATAGCTACCGCTTTCGCTACTGCAAGGGACGCAAGGTGCCGACGGTGCAGGTACGGCGCGGCGACGTGATCTACGCGGGCACACTTGTGCTCGACAGCCACGACGGCAAGATCTGGCTGCGCACCGAATTCGACATGGCAGGTGCACGACGCTTCGTGCAGGCGAACTACCCGTCGCTCGCCAACAAACTTCAGCCACAACCGTTCACATACTTCGAAGTGAAGAGCGAGCCGAGTTGCCGGTGAGCGGCGCACTGCTTCGGCCTGCTTCAGTCCTCTTTCGCCTCATCGCCGGGCGTCAGCACGATCTCCCGCCCCTCGCACAACGCGTCGGCGCGCTCGCTGAGTTCGCTCGCGACGTCCGCCAGATGACGCCGCAGTGTGTCCGCCAGCACCGACTCGGGTGCATGCGCGGGACGCAACATCTCGACCGGAAATTCGATCGCCGGCGCGACGCGATACAACCGCTGTGCCTGCACATGCGCACTCGCTGCCGTGAATTGATCGAGCAGCGCATACCCGAGACCATGCTCGACGAGTGCCGCCGCGAGCGAGTACGTTTGCACCATGACCTCGGCGTCCTGTAGCAACGCCGTCTGGTCCAGACGCTCGTTGATCAAGGCGCCCAGCGGCGTATCGTCGTGCAGCTTGATGAGATCGCGTCCGGCAAGCGCGTCGGCGCTCGCGGGGCCGCGCCGGGAGAGCTTCGGCCATGAGGCCGGCACGGCCAGCACGATGTGTCCCTGCGCCACGGGACGGCTCACAATGCCGGCCGCCATCGGCGGCGCAGAGACGATGCCGACATCGACCGACGACGTGAGGATCGCGGTAATCGTCTCGCTGGTGTGATGCGTGATGAGTTCGAAGACCACATCGGGATGCGCACGTCGCATGCGCTCGATCGCCGCGGGCAGCAGACTCTGCGCAAGACTCGGCGTGACGGCGATGCGCAGATGGCCCACGCCATGCTGACGCAGATTGCGCGACGTGGTACGAAGCCGCTCCAGATCGCTGAAGATGCGCTCGACGTCGGGATAGAGACGACGGGCCTCCGCGGTCGGCACAAGGCGCCCCTTGACCCGATCGAACAGCTTGAAGCCGAGTTGCTGCTCGGCATGTTGCAACACGCGAGAGACGACCGGTTGCGATACGTTGAGCAATTGCGCCGCGCCGCTGGCCGATCCTGTCAGCACCACCGCGCGAAACGTCTCGATATGCCGCAGTTTCATGCCTGACGTCGTCTCCCTGTCTCTGAGGCCGGTTCGGCAGCACCGCCGACCCTATAGCAAAAAGACATATGCTGCCTCAAATCCGCATAGGTTACCGAATTTTCTCCCTCTACACTGCCTGGCAAGGGGTGTGAAGAAGACCTGCCGCGAGGCCCCCGTCCCGCGTCTCGAATTTTTTCCCGCCTTGCTTTCCTTCGCGTTTTTCGTTGTTATCTATCGTCATGCACATTGGAGTTATCGGGGCAGGCATCGTCGGCCTCGCCAGCGCGTATCAGTTGCTTCGCGCAGGCCACGAGGTCACGGTCATCGATGCCGGACGCGCGCCCGGTCTGGGCACCAGCTTCGCCAACGGCGGCCAGTTGAGCTACGGCTACGTGTCGCCGCTCGCCGCGCCCGGCGTGCTCTCGCAACTGCCGTCGCTGTTGTTCTCGCGCACCGGGCCGTTGCGTATCAAGCCGTCGCTCGATCCGGATTTCTGGCGCTGGTCGCTCTCGTTCGTCGCGCATTGCAATGCGAAGGCGAACGCCAGCTCCACACTGCAACTGCTCTCGCTCGGTCTGCATAGCCGTGAGGTGATGCTAGCGTTTCTGGCACAGGAATCCGCATCGTTCGAATATCGGCTGAGCGGCAAGCTCGTGGTGTATCGCGACGCAGGCAAGCTCGCCGCAGCGGAGCGCTCGCTCGAACTGGCCAACGGCCTCGGTTACCCGCAACGCCGTGTCGACGCCGCGACGTGCGTCACGCTGGAGCCCGCGCTGGGCAAGATCGCGGGAGAACTCGCTGGCGGCATCTACACACCGGGCGAAGGCACCGGCGACTGTCAGATGCTGTGCCGGGAACTGGCCCGTCTCATTGGCGCCCACGAACGCGGCACGCTGCTGTTCGAGCGCGAAGTGACCGGCTTCGATGTGCGCGGCAACACCGTGCAGGCCGTTCGGACGCACTCGGGCGATATCGCGCTCGACGCCTGTGTGGTCGCCAACGGTCTGGCTGCCGTGCCGCTGCTGCACGCAGTGGGTGAGCCGGTGTCGATGTATCCGCTCAAGGGCTACAGCCTGACGTATCGCGATGCGCCGGTCGATGCACGCCCGCAGGTGTCGGTCACAGATGCCGACAACAAGGTCGTGTACGCGAGCCTCGGCGAGCATCTTCGCGTGGCGGGCATTGCCGATCTGGTGGGGTACGACTATCGCATCGCCGCGCATCGCATCAACGCGTTGCGTACGCTCTCGGCGGGGCTGTTCCCGTCGTTGCGCGGCACGCCGGCGCCGCTGAAATGGACCGGCATGCGCCCGTCCACGCCGCACGGCCGCCCGATCCTCGGACGCGCGGACAAGCTGGGCAATCTGTGGCTGAACGTCGGCCACGGCGCATTGGGTTTCACGCTGTCGATGGGCGCCGCGCGCGCTATCGCCGACGCCATCGACGGCAAGCGTCCCGCCGTCGATCTTGCAGGGTTTGCCCGTCTGGCTGCATGACGGCGGGTACTCGAACATAGCAACGCCCCGCGCCGGCAGCCGTCATGACACGTCATGGCGTCGCCAGCCGCGGCGATTCAGTGGCATCACTCCCACGGGGACCGATGGGGGAAGTGTCGGGTTGTATCAGTGTTTTCGGCGTTTTGACATTCCAACGGCGCGGACCACCGTGCCATTCACTTCCGATAGGACAGAGACCATGAAGAAGCTGTTTGCTCCCCTGCTGCTCGTCAGCGCTGCTGCCGCCCTGTTCGCGCACACCGCGAGCGCACAGGAACTGACCGGCACGCTCAAGAAGATCAAGGACACCGGCGTGATCGCCCTCGGGGTGCGTGAGTCGTCGATTCCGTTCTCGTACTCGGACAACACGGGCAAGACGATCGGCTACTCGCAGGAAATCGCGCTCAAGATCGTCGACGCCGTCAAGAAAGACCTGAACCTGCCGAACCTGAAGATCACGGAAACGCCGATCACGTCGCAAAACCGTATCGCACTGATGCAGAACGGCACGATCGATCTGGAGTGCGGCTCGACCACGCATACGTTCGAGCGCGCCAAGCAAGTCGGCTTCTCGCACAACATCTTCCTGTATTCGATCAAGATGATCGCCAAGACGGGCTCGGGCATCACCGACCTGAACAGCCTGAAGGGCAAGACGATTGCGACGACGGCGGGCACTACGGCCGACCGCATTTTGTCGGGCAAGAAGGGCGAGATCGGCTTCAACCTGATCCAGACGAAGGAGCACTCGGACGGCTTCCTGACCGTCAAACAGGGTCGCACCGTGGCCTTCGTGATGGACGAGCCGCTGCTCTACGGTCAACGCGCAGCCTTGTCGGCTGATGAAGCCAAGGGCTACGAAGTCGTGGGCCCGAACCTCCAGTTCGAGAACTACGCGTGCATGCTGCGCCGCGACGACCCGGCCTTCACCAAGGTGGTCAACACGGTCATCGCCGACATGGAAAAGTCGGGGGAAATGGAAAAGCTGTACAACAAGTGGTTCACGCAGCCGGTGCCGCCGAAGGGGCAGAACATGAACTACCCGATGACGCCGGAAATGCGCGCCATGTTTAAGGACCCGATCACGAAGGCTTACGACTGATCCTGACGGATTGTCCGTTGTGCGGGGATCCCGGTCCCCGCACCGCGTGATCCCGTTTTTGCCGTTCCCGCAGATTGCCATCACCATGAATTCGCACGCCACGCTCGGCATCCTCGGCGGTATGGGTCCCGCCGCCGGTATCGACCTCTGCCGCAAGATCGTCGATCAACATCCGGCCCACCGCGATCAGGATCACATCCCGTTCATCCTGTACTCCGTGCCGCAGATTCCCGACCGTACCGAAGCCCTGCTGCGCGACGGCGCTTCGCCGCTCGAGGGCATGCTCGACGGCGTTCACGCGCTCGAACAATCGGGCGCCGGGTGCATCGCCATTGCCTGCAATACCGCCCATGCATGGCTTGATGCGCTGCGTCATCGCACGCATCTGCCCGTGCTCGACGTGGTCGAAGCCGTCGCAGGGGAGTTGTCCCAATGTGTCGCCCCCGGCGCGACCATCGGCCTGATGGCCACCGAGGGCACGCACCACGCCAACGTCTATCGGCCCCGGCTGGAAGCGCTGGGTTATCGCTTCGCCGCCGCGGCCGAGCCTCTGGCGCACCAGGCCCTCGTGAACGAAGGCATCCGGCTCACCAAGGCCGGGGAAATTTGCCGCGGCGGTGAGGCGCTTGCAATGGCCATGGAGCCGTTGCTTGCGGCTGGCGCGCAACGCGTCATTCTCGGTTGTACGGAAATTCCCGTGGCGCTGGCCACCTGCGAAACGCCGCTCGGACGTTTCGGTCTGGACGCATCCGCCGCGCTCGCGCGCGCGTGCATCGCCTGGTCGCTCGCCCATGAGGGCGCGGCCAACCCCATCCCCACCTGAGCGGGCGCCGCGCCCGCTTGCCATGCTCGTGCGCCATTCTCAATTTCCCGCGCGCCGTCTCACCTGCCGCGAATCGCGCCTCGCATAGCGCGCTCACCGCTGTAGCGATGTTGCATCGCAATGACAAAATCCACGATTGCCGCCCCCTCAAGTGGCTCGCGCTTGGGTAGACTGGCGCACGCACGATGCTCGCGCCGGTGGGCTTGCCGGCGAGATCGCGGGGGGGCACGACGGTGATCCGGGGCACGCTTGCGCGTCGGACTTCTGCCTGGCGCCGTCGGCCATGCAGGAAAAAATACCGTTTGTCTTGTAGGAAAAAAACCACCAGCGGAAAAGCGGCGCAAAGCGGCATGAAACGCGGGTTGGGGCCATCAAAATCGCTGGCGTCTTTAGCTATAATGGCCCACAATCCATCGGACACCTGCCGGACCCGCGTCCGGCCATGAGCGCGTTTGCCTGAACGGGGAAGCACATGAGCGGCAGCGCGCTCGACGTGATGCATGCACAGACAACAACAATGAGTTCAGATCGACTCCCAGCCGGTGTGCCTTTGGTCGAACCTTCGACCCTGGCCACGGCAATCGCCGGGGCCAATGCCACGGCGCCGGCCCCGGCATTGTCCCGGGCGCTGGTCGAGCTGACCGGCGGACTTTCGGCACATGTTGCAGCCGATGGCCGTTTCCTTTTCATTGCCGAAGCCTCCCTGCGTCTGCTTGAGTACTCGCGTGAGTACCTCGACCATGCCACGCTCTTCGAGCTGACCGGCATCGAAGACGTTCCCCTGCTGCAAGATGCGTTCTCCGCCGCCCAGACCCTCGGTCCCCAGCAGTGCACGGTTCGCCTGCTGCGCGGTCTGACCGACCGGGTCTGGATGCGTCTTCGCATTGCCCAGTACACGCCGCGTATCGCCGGTGCTAACGCCTCGTTCCTCGTGCACGGCGAAGACATCACCGCATTCAAGGAAAACGAAGCGCGCCTGTCCGATCTGGCCGTGCGCGACTCGGTGACCGGGCTGGGCAATCGTCAATACATTCAGCAGTGCATCGTCGAGACGATTCAGCACGCACGTGAAGGCGGCCCGAACTTTGCCGTCGCCCTGCTCGATCTGGACGGCTTCAAGAAGGTCAACGACTCGCTGGGCCACGACGTGGGCGATCAGCTCCTGCGCGACGCCGGCCAGCGCCTGACCGCACAGATTCGCGAGACGGATATGGCCGCGCGCATGGGCGGCGACGAATTCGTGCTGGTGCTGCCCGGCTGCGACAACGAACAGGCGCTCGGCGGCATCATGAAGCGACTGCTCTCGGCGGTGCAGCAGCCGTTCCAGGTGGGCGATCAACTCCTGCACCTCACCACGAGCATTGGCGTCTCGTTTTATCCGCAACACGGCGACTCCGCCGGCCTGCTCATCAAGCACGCCGACGCCGCCATGTACTGCGCCAAGGATCGCGGCCGCAACGGTCTGTTCGTCTATACGGACGATCTGGGCGACCTGCATCGCAAGGCGTTCTCGCTGGAATCGGCGATGTTCGAGGCGATTCACAACGGTGAATTCAGCCTGCACTACCAACCGATCTGCGACCCGATTTCGCTGAACGTAAAGGGTGTCGAGGCGCTGATGCGCTGGCATCCGGCGCTCGGCCCGGTGTCTCCGGCCGAGTTCATTCCGCTGGCCGAAGCCAACGGTCTGATCAACTTGCTGGGCGGCTGGGCGTTGCGCGCAGCCTGCATGCAACTCGCGCGCTGGGATCGCACCCGGCTCGATGGGCTGTACATGTCGGTCAACGTCTCGGCACAACAGTTTCACCACCCGTCTTTCCCGAGCCTCGTGTGGCAGGCCATTGCCGACTCCGGCGTGGAAGGCCACCGGCTCGTGCTCGAAATTACCGAAAGCGTGCTCATGCGCGACCCGGAGCAGGCCAATCTGGTGCTGCGCGAGTTGCAGACGCTGGGCGTGCGCTTCGCCGTCGACGACTTCGGCGCAGGTTATTCGAGCCTGGGATACCTCAAGCGTTTCCCGCTCTCCGCACTCAAGATCGACCGCAGCTTCGTCAAAGACATGCCCACGTCACCGAATGACCGTACGATTGTGACGGCAGTCCTGGGACTGGCACGCGAGCTGGGGTTGTCGTCGGTGGCGGAAGGGGTCGAGACGGAAGAACAACGGCAGATGCTGATCGATCGCGGCTGCCATTCCATCCAGGGCTGGCTGGTATCGAAGGCCTTGCCTGCGGGAGAACTGGAGGCGGCCTTTGCGAGCGGGCGTCTCAACGTGGATGCCGGCCACTGACCGGACAACCCCGCTACCATGAGTCTTACCAAAGAAAAAACGCTCGAATTACTGTGGCAGCGCATGGCAGAGCGCGGCGACTTTCCGTCGCTGCAACGCTCGGTCACGGGCATCGTGTCCGCCATGCAGAGCGAGAACACGAGCACGGCCGACCTCGCGTCGTCGGTGCTCTCCGATTTCTCCCTCACCCAGAAAGTGATTCGTCTGGCCAACTCCGCCATGTATGCGCCGTTCGGCTGCAACGTGACGACGGTCTCGCGCGCCATCATGATTCTGGGCGTCGACACGATTGGCCACCTCGCCCTGAGCCTGAAGCTGCTCGAGGGTTTCGGCGAAGTCGCCGCCCGTCGCGACGACATGGCCCGTGAGCTGGCCCGCGCGACCCTGGCAGGCGCCTTCGCGCGCGACATCACGTCCAAGAATGGCATTCGCGACGGTGAAGAAGCCGTGGTCTGCACGCTGCTGCACCATGTGGCGCGCCTGCTGGTGACCTATTGCTTCCCGGACGAGTGGGCGGAAATCCAGGCCATCGCGGCCGAGCAAGGCATCAGCGACAGCGACGCCTGCGAACAGGTGCTGAGCATCTCGTTCCCCGAACTGTCCGAAGCGGCGGCGCGCAAATGGGGCCTGCCGGAGTCGATTGCCACGAGCATGCGTCCCATCGATCTGGAAGGCGACGCCCCGCTCTCGCACGGCGACTGGTTGTGCGCTGTGGCGAACATGTCCAACGAGATGGTGACAGAGCTCACGCGTGGCGCCGATCCGGCGCGTCTGGCCGAGCTGGCCGAGCGCTATGCCGACCGACTCGCGCTGGATATCAGCGAAGTGGTGTCTGTCGGCGAAGAGATGGCGCGCGATACGAGCCATCAGGAATTCATTGCGATCAGCACAGGGGCGTCGAATACGCGCCAACCGCCGGCCGGCAAGCCGCTGGACTCGGCGCGGCGTCTGGCCGACGGGCTCTCGGAAGTGCGTGCCGCCACCGGCGAGACAGATGCCGTTGGCCTGCTCAATCTAACGCTCGAAGCCATTTTGCAGTCGCTGGGTTTCGTCAATTGCGCGGCATTCGTGCGCTCGCCGGTGAACAAGGTCTTCGAGATGCGTTTCGGCATCGGGCGCGACGTGCAGCCGCTGCTGGGCCTGACGTTCCCCGAAGCGTTCGAGCCGGATGTCTTCCATCTGGCGCTGACCAACGGCCGGGCGATTCTGATCGACAATGCGCGCGAGCCGCGCATCGTGCCGCGCATTCCGGTGTGGCATCGTCAGCATTTCTCGAATGTGAAGTCGTTCTTCCTGCTGCCGGTTCGTCAGCGCAACCAGACCGTGGCCCTGCTCTACGGCGACTGGGGCGGTGCGTTGTGCGCGGGCGGCATCGGCGCGAAGGAAATGGAGTTCCTGCATTACATGGGGGACGAGATCTCCAGCAAGCTCGAGAGCGTGGCGCAGCAAAACGCCAAAACGGGCAACACGGGCGATTCGCTTGCCCGCAAGCCGTCGGGTACGACTGGCGGGCGCTGAGCCGCGCGCGCATCGCGTCCCGGGAACTCGTTGAAAGTCGTTGAAAGTCGTTAAGCCGCCGATGTCCGGTGGCTTGGCGACACATCGCTGGCCATCCCCCTCCGCCGGCATCTCCCTCCCCCTGCCGGTCCTCGTGGATACCTGCCTGTCGGCGGGGGCGTCCGCTTGTCTCCGTTTGTCTCCGTTTGCTCGGCTTACACCATGTGCACCTGCCAGCGCGCCGATGCAACGTGGGTGTCTCCGCAATTCATACGTCAAACACAATCTTTAGTATTGCGGATTCGATATGAGCGGTTTCGGCCGCTGGTCTCGGGCGGCATTGCACTGGACGATTCGCACGCCGTCCTATTCTCCGGCCTCGTTCCGGCGACGTACTGGCGCTCGCCCGTAAGCTATACGGCATCAGGCTTTTCACCGATCGACGCTTGCCCGGTGCGTCGGCGTACCATGTCGCCAGACCGCAGTTTTCCGCTACGACTGCGCGTTGTCAGGCTGCCGCGTTCCTCCCGCCGCCGTCTCGCATGTTTTTTGACGCGACTCGCTGCACTCCGGTAAAAAATTTACGCTCCGTTTCAGGTTTCGCCATGTAAATCAAATCGTACCGTCGGATCAGGAGAAGACATGAGCCAATCTGCTGCTGTACCGGTGCACCCCGTCGACGAGCGCCTGCCGCTCCCCAAGTTATTCACGCTGGGATTGCAGCACGTGCTGGTGATGTATGCGGGCGCCGTTGCGGTGCCGCTGATCATTGGCGGCGCGCTCAAGATGTCGGTCGATCAGATCGCGTTTCTCATCAACGCGGATCTCTTTGCCTGCGGCATCGCCACGCTGATCCAGACGCTCGGCCTGTGGATCTTCGGTCTGCGTCTGCCGATCATGATGGGGGTGACGTTCACGGCCGTCACGCCGATGATCGCCATCGGCACGAACCCCGACCTCGGGCTGCTCGACATTTATGGCGCGACGATTGCCGCCGGCCTCATCGGCATCGTGATCGCGCCCTTCATCGGCAAACTGCTGCGACTCTTCCCACCTGTGGTGACGGGCACGGTCATCACGGTGATCGGCATCTCGCTCATGGGCGTGGGCATCAACTGGGCGGCGGGCGGCTTCGGCAACCCTGACTACGGCAATCCGCTGTATCTCGGCGTGTCGTTCGCGGTGCTGCTGTGCATTCTGTTCATCACCAAGTACGTACGCGGCTTCTTCTCGAACATTGCGGTGTTGTTGGGCATTCTGTTCGGCACGATCGTGGCGATCGCGTTGGGCAAGGTGTCGTTTGCCGGGGTGTCGGAAGCGCCGTGGTTCGGTTTCGTCATGCCGTTCCATTTCGGCGTGCCGCGCTTCGACCCGATTGCCATCGCCACGATGACCCTGGTCATGCTCGTGACCTTCATCGAATCGACCGGCATGTTCCTCGCGGTGGGCGATATCGTGGGGCGTCCCGTCGATCAGAAGACGCTCGTGCGCGGCTTGCGTGTCGACGGACTGGGCACGATGATCGGCGGCATTTTCAACACGTTCCCGTACACGTCGTTCTCGCAGAACGTGGGACTGGTCGGGGTGACGGGCGTGAAAAGCCGTTGGGTCTGCGCGATGGGCGGCCTGATTCTGATTGTGCTGGGGCTGTTTCCGAAGGTGGCGCACGTGGTGGCGTCGGTGCCGCAGTTCGTGCTGGGCGGCGCGGGCATCGTGATGTTCGGCATGGTGACGGCCACCGGCGTGAAGATTCTCTCGACGGTGGATCTGTCGAAAAACCGTTACAACCTGTACATCATCGCGATCAGTATCGGCGTCGGGATGATTCCGGTGGCGTCGGACAAGTTCTTCATGAAGTTGCCGCACGCACTCGCCCCGTTCTTCCACAGCGGCATTCTGCTCGCGTCGATCAGCGCGGTGCTGCTCAACGCGCACTTCAACGGCTTGCGTAGCGAAGAAGAAGCGAGTGCGCTGGCGCAGGAAGCCGGCAAGCAGGCCGACGCCGCCCATTGAGCGACGGTGGTGTCACGTCAGTCAGGGCAGCGTGACGGCTCTGGCTGGCGAGGTGGCACCTCGATCGCTTTCGCTAAGGCATATTGCGAAATCCCCATCGGTCCCAGCCACGCCTGTGCGAGGATCTCACCCGGTGTCGCCAGCGGTATTTCGGGTCACGATCGGCCTCCGCCGATCTTTTGCAGATTCAGCAGAAATATCGGAACTCGCCCGTCAACGAGATCCGTGGCAATCGACTATTTCGACGTCGGAAGCGTTGCCCGCATCGAAGCGGAAACACAATCGCCACTGATCGTTGATACGGATGCTGTACTGCCCCAGCGCGCTTTGCGCGCAATGCTTCGAGCCGATGACCCCGCGGGGCTCGCAAAAAGCCCAGTGTCGCGGCAGATGCAATTGCTGAAGTTTGCGCATGGCAACCGTCTCAACTACGCGCCAGCGCATTACCCGGCATCCGGACAAAAGCGCCGTATCCCTGCATTTGAAATTTTCAATCAAGATCAATAACGCTATGCGTTATTAACGTATGGCGCTAGTACTAAAGCGAGGCGCCGGTCACGTCAATTGAGAAGGCGAGGGCCACGCATGGCGGGGGGCCGGAGACACGCCATCCTACCGAACTCCCTTCAGTGAAAGTTCCGACTCGACACTGTGAGTTCGCCGAGCATCGGCGAGAGGTCGATCAGGCGATGCGCGACCAGATGCATCACTCGCTCCTCGCGCTGCCACACACCTTCCACGCCCAATAACGACGACGTCAGCAGCGCCTTGCGCTGCGCCTCGACCAGATCGGGCCAGACGATCACGTTGATGACGCCCGTCTCGTCTTCCAGCGACACGAAGACCGTTCCATTGGCGGTGCCCGGCCGCTGCCGCCCCGTCACGATGCCGACCGTGCGCACACGCCGCCCGTTCACACCCTCGGATTGCAGCTCCTTCGCCGTGCGCACTTTCATCTTCGCGAGCTTCTCGCGCAACAGCAGCAGCGGGTGACGCCGCAGCGTCAGCCCCGTGCTCGCGTAATCGGCCACGATATCCTGCCCTTCCAACATCGGCGGCAACGCCACCGCTTCGTCTTCGCTGCCGGGCGTCGCATCGCGCAAGACCGTCGCGCCCAGCAGCGGCGTCGGCGGTTGCCACGCCGCCACCGTCCAGCGCGCCTGACGCCGCCCGCCCAGCAAGGACGACAACGCGTCGGCAGCAGCCAGCGCATCGAGATCCCGACGCGACAACACGGCCCGTGCCGTCAGATCGTCGATGTCGGTAAACGGCCGCTGCCGGCGCGCTTGCTCGATCGCCGCTGCGCCCTCGGCGGATAAGCCCCTGACCAGCGACAGCCCCAGCCGCACCGCCGGCCGGCGAGGGGTTCCATACCGGCCGACCTTCGTCTCGGGACGCGACTCGACATCGCTCACGCACACGTCCACCGCGCGGACCTCGACGCGATGCCGCCGCGCGTCCTGCACCAGTTGCGACGCCGAATAGAACCCCATCGGCAAGCTATTGAGCAATCCACACAGGAACATCTCGGGGGCATGGCACTTGAGCCACGCACTCGCATACGCGAGCGACGCGAAGCTCGCCGCATGACTCTCGGGAAACCCATACTCGCCGAACCCCTCGATCTGCCGGCAGATCGCTTCGGCAAAGTCGCGCGGATAGCCGTTCTTCAGCATTCCTTCGATGATGCGGGTCTGGAATTTCTCGAGCCCGCCCTTGCGCTTCCACGCGGCCATCGAACGGCGCAACTCATCGGCATCGCCGGCCGTGAAGTCAGCGGCAATCATCGCGATCTGCATCACCTGTTCCTGAAAGATCGGCACCCCCAACGTGCGCTCCAGCGCGGGTCTGATGGCGTCGCACGGGTAGTCGATCTCCTCCGGTTTCAGCTTGCGCCGCTTCAGATACGGATGCACCATGCCGCCCTGAATCGGGCCGGGGCGTACGATCGCGACCTGCACGACAAGGTCGTAGAACTTCTCCGGTTTCAGACGCGGCAACATGCTCATCTGCGCACGCGACTCGATCTGGAATACGCCCACCGTATCGGCCCGGCGAATCATCCCGTACGTCGCCGGATCGTCGCGCGGAATGTCGGCAAGCTCCATCGGCGTACCGCGCCACTCGCCCAACAGATCAAGCGTGCGGCGCAACGCACTCAGCATGCCGAGCGCGAGCACGTCGACCTTGAGCAGCTTGAGCGTCTCGATATCGTCCTTGTCCCATTGAATGACGTAGCGATTTTCCATGGCCGCCGGGGCAATCGGCACGAGTCGCGAGAGCCTGTCGCGAGAGATCACGAAACCACCGACGTGCTGCGACAGATGTCGCGGAAAACCGATCAGCCGCGCCACCAGATCGGCCCATAGCCGCGTGGTCGGGGCGTCGGGGGAGAGCCCTTGCGCGGCCATGCGGGCGAGCAGGTTCTCTTTGCCGTCCCACCACTGCTGGCTCTGCGCGACCTGCTCGACAATCGACAGATCGATCCCCAGCGCCCGCCCCGTGTCGCGCACCGCACTGCGCATGCGATAACTGATGACCGTCGCGGTCAGCGCCGCCCGGTCATTGCCATACTTGCCGTAGATGTACTGGATCACCTCCTCGCGCCGTTGATGCTCGAAATCCACGTCGATATCGGGAGGCTCGTTACGTTCCCTGGAGAGAAAACGTCCGAACAGCAACTGCATTTCGTCAGGATTGACCGCTGTGATGCCCAGGCAATAACACACCGCCGAGTTGGCCGCCGACCCGCGCCCCTGACACAGAATGCTCTGACTGCGTGCGTATTTCACGATGTCGTAGACCGTCAGGAAATACGGTTCGTATTCCAACTCGCCAATCAGCGTTAGTTCGCTTTCGATCAGGTCACGCACCTTCTGCGGCAGACCGTTCGGATAACGGCGCTTCGCCCCCGCCTCCACCTCCTGGCGCAGATACGTCACCGGCGTGTGCCCCGCAGGCACCAGCTCTTCCGGGTACTCGTAACGCAGCTTGAACAGCTCGAAGTGACACCGCGAAGCGATGGCCACCGTCTCGGCCAGCGCCTCCTGCGGATAGAGCCACGCGAGCCGCAAACGCGTGCGCAAATGCTGTTCGGCATTGGCCGCGAGCGACAACCCGCACGCCTGCACCGGTTTGCTCAGCCCGATGGCGGTGAGCGTGTCCTGCAACGGTTTGCGCGAACGCACATGCATGAGGACATGACCGGTCGCAACGAGCGGCACGCCGCACGCCGCGGAAATCGTCCGCAGGTGGGCGAGTTGCGCGTCGTCATCGGCACGGTGACGACGCTCCAGTGCAAGCCACACCCGCCCCTCACCGAACGTGCGTGCCGCCCAGCGGGTCTGGGCCAGCGTGCGCTCGGGACTCGCGTTGGCGTGCGGCACGACGATGATCAGACACCCCCGCAGACCACGCAGATGCGCCTGCGCTTTGGCCGGTGCGCAGAAGTCCCTCGCATGCAGACGATAGCTGCGATTCGGGCCACGCATGCGGCCGAGCGTAATCATCTCGGATAGGTTGCCGTAGCCTTCGCGATGCTGCGCAAGCGCCACCAGATGCACCGTGCCCAGGGCGTCGAGCGCAAGGGAATCCGCGTCGCCCGCCGCGACACCGGGCAGCATGGTCTGCCCGCCTGATGGGGATAGCTTCGCTTCCGACGACGTCGATGAAGCCGATGAAGCCGACTCGTGCGACGCCGCATGCTCAGGCGTCAGACGAAACTCGCTGCCCACGATCAACGACACCGACGGATACTTGACCGCTTCGGCGCGCGCCCGGACAACACCGGCCAGCGAACACTCGTCGGTAATGGCCAACGCGGTGTAGCCCAGATGCGCCGCGCGCGCGACCAGTTCCTCCGGATGCGACGCCCCGCGCTGGAACGAGAAATTCGACAGACAGTGCAACTCGGCATAGGCCGGCAGACTGCCGTCTTCCCCCGCGGCCGGACCGCAGGGGGCAGCCCTGGGGCTGTCGGCACCGTCATCGTTGGCGGCCAACCCTTCGGTCGGCCCGTGCCACGGGAGGAAATCGTCGAGATTCATAAGAGGGCGGACCTGCCGGGCTCAGCCGAACAGGCCATGCAAATACCACGCGGCATCCGCGCCCTTCACGGGACGCTCCCGAAACACCCACAGCAACGCCCCCGAGGTATCGGCCGCAATGAAGTAATCGCGCGTGACCGTGCCCGGCTCCCACCATCCGGCCTCGATACGCTCCGGCCCGCTCACCAGTTGCAATGGCCCCTGTCGCCACGGGCGCTCCTGCTGCACGCTCAGTCGCTGCGGCGCGTCGAGCAGCCATGCCGGACGCGCAGGCAGCACATGTGCGGTATCCGGCAGATGACGGTTCGCACCGGACATCGATCCTTGAGAGGTGCCGGGGGTGCCTGTCGCCGTGCCGTTCGTGCCGGAGTTCATTCCCGAGTTCGCCGCCATCGCATACGGCACGCTAACGCCCGCCGCCTCGGGGCGATGATCGCCACGCACCTGCAAACGCCGCACGTGCTCATCCCCCAAACGCGCCGCCACGCGCTCCATCAACAGCACGAAATCCTGCCGCTCGCGCCCCGGCTCGGGGAGCAACGAACCACTTTGCGGAACGTGGGCGGCCGTCTGTGTGACGTCGAGCCGCAGTGTCAGCACCGGCGCGACCAGCGGCGAACGCGCGAGCCGCTCCTTGCACAACGACAGCAAATGCGCCGGCGCGGCACTTGCCTCGGCCAGACGGATGTCGAAACGCGTTGGCGCCAATGTTTGCCTGCCGAGCGGCTCGTGTTCGAGCACCAGCGTGAGCGCGCGCGTCGCCAGTTGCCCGGCGGCGAGCCACCCCGTCAGTTGCGCCAACAGACGGCGCAAGCCGAAGAGCAACACCTCGACGTCATGGGTGAGCGACGGTAACGGCAGCACGGCTTCGAAATGCGGCGGTGCGCGATACCACGCCGGCGCCTCCGGCGTCTCGCCATAGGCGCGCGCGAGCGAGGCGGGAAGCGCGGCACCGCAACGGCGTCTCACGCCCGCGGAGGGCAGCACGCGCAGTTCGCCCAACGTCGCACAACCGATTTGCGCGAGCCAGTCGAGCCACGGCTGCGCCTCGGGCAACAAGGCGACCGGGAGCGAGTCGAGTTGCGACGGCAACGCTGTCGCCGGTGGCGGCAGAAGCGGAGGGAACGAGGTAAACGGCTCGCGATGCGATCCCGGCGACGAGGTCGCAAACATCGCCGCCGAGCTCGGCACCGTCGCCGGCACGGTCGAGCGGCGCGAAGCTCGCGCCTGCATCGCGGCCTGCATTTGTTGAGGCGTCGGCGCATGGGGATCGACGGGGATCGGCATCGCCTCGCCCGCCCGCGCGAGCAACGCCGCCGCACTGGCCGTGGCGGCAATGCCCAGCGACGCCCGATGCCCGAGCGCCTCGGCGCTCTCCAACACTTGCGTAGCCAGCGATGCCAGACCGCCGAACAACCGCAGACTCGGCGCCACGTCGATCAGCACACATTGCGGCGCGGCGATCGCCACATCGGGGCCGAAGCGCAGCAACGCCAGCGCCAGGGCTTCGAGCGCCACCGTCTCGGCCGCTTCGTCGCGATCGTGAAACCGCGCCTGCGGCAACAGCGCCAGCACGCCGCCGCGCCGCATCCCCGGCTGCACCCCGGCCGCCTGCGCCGCCTCACTCGCCCGCCAGACACGCGATTGCGCCAGCACGACCGTGGTGTCGACCGTCCCGTCAGCCTGTGTGAGCGCAGAGGCGATCTCGAGCGACAGATAAGGAAGATGCAGGGCGATCCAGCAGGCCATGCGAGACTCCGGAAGCAGAAACAAAGGACACCGCACACGGTACGGGCGAAGGCGTTGGTTCGGGCCGGGCAGGCAATGGCATTTCATCGTGCGCGGCGCCCGTGACCGGTTGGGGCACACGCACATACGGGGCAGGCAACGTCAGCCAAAGCGGCTCGAGACGAGGCGGGCCGCGACGCTTGTGAAACTGCACGCCGAGACGGCTCTCCTTGCCAACGACCAACCCCAGCCGCAGCGGTGCCGCCGAGGCGATCGAAGCCGCTGCGGGAGGACGAATGACCCAGGTCAGCGTCTCACCGCCACCGGCAGCCACCTGAAGCCGTCGAAGCTGCTCGGGCGTTGCCGTGGGAAGCCAGGTCAGGACCGCCCCGCAGCACGCGCTCTTGAGCGCCTGCTCGGCGCACCACAGCATGTCGCGATCCCCGGCCTTCATGCCGCGCTCCCCTCGTCCACTGCCCGGCCGTGACCTCGGGTATGTCTGAGATGCCTCAGGTGCCTGAGATGTCGGACGCATCACCACACGGAGCCAGCGCAGATCGATCCCCCATCCCGCGAGTGCCGGGGCGTACGGCAGCATCGGGGGCGCAATCACCATCACCGGCTTGCCCGCCTGCGTGAGATCGCGCAGTGCCGGTGCCAGCAAGCGCCACTCCCCGATCCCCGGACGCTCACTGAGCAACTCCGTCACCGCGCCATGCGGCCACCCGGCGCCAGGCAACTCGGCGTCGAGCGCGGCAAAACCGGTGGCGTGACCCGCGCGCTGACAATGCGCCAGCTCACTGGCGCGCCACAGCCCGGCAGGCAAAGAGGAAAGCGACTGTGAAGCAAGCGGCAGGGTCATGGAACGCTCGTGGGCACTCGAATACTGTATGAATGTACAGTATAACAGTTCATCGGCCATTGACGGCATCTCAATGGCCGCACTTGCCCCCACGATCTCGCTTGCGGGCGCGCGTCGGCCCGGCTAACGTGAGCGACATTGCACGCATTCCATCCCTCATGCCGCTCCCGACTACCGCCACTGCGCCCTTTTGTCCCGCCGAGGTCAAAGGCAGCATCCTCATCGACGCGCGCCAATCGCGCTGGACCAAACTCAAACGCTTCGCCGGCCCCGGGCTGCTCATCGCCATCGGTTACATGGACCCCGGTAACTGGGCGACGGACATTCAGGCCGGATCGCAATTCGGATATTCGTTGCTCTGGGTCGTGGCGCTCTCAAGCCTCGCGGCCATCTTTCTGCAGATGCTCGCCGCGCGGCTGGGACTGGTGGCCGGACGCGATCTTGCGCAAGCCAGCTACGACCGCTACGGCCGCACGGGCCGTCTCGTGCAATGGATCACCGCCGAGATTTCGATCATTGCGTGCGATATCGCCGAAGTGCTCGGCTGCGCGCTAGCCTTCAAGCTGCTGCTGGGAGTGCCAATCACGTGGGGCATTGTCCTCACCGCGCTCGACACGGTGATCGTGCTCGGGCTGCAAGGCAAAGGCTTCCGGCAGATCGAAGCCATCGTCTTCGGCCTGATCGGAACGATGGCATTCTGCTTCGTCGCGCAAGTGGCGATGGTGCCGCCCGACTGGCACGCAGTGGCCGCAGGTCTCGTGCCCGGCGCACCTAGCCACGACCGGCGCGACGCCATTGTGCTGGCGCTCGGCATCGTCGGCGCCACGATCATGCCGCACAACCTGTATCTGCATTCGTCCGTCGTGCAAACCCGGCGCGTGGTCGGCGGCAAGCGCGGCGACGTGCGCGACACGCTAGCGATGGTGCGCATCGACACATGGGGCTCGCTGCTGATCGCCATGTGCGTGAATGCGGCCATTCTGATTCTCGCGGGCTCGGTGTTTCATGCGAGCGGCCAGACCAACGTCACCGATATCGAGCAGGCTTATCGATTGATCACGCCGATTGCGGGCAGCGCTGCGGCATTCCTGTTCGGTATCGCCCTGCTCGCGTCGGGCCAAAGTTCGACACTCACCGGCACCATCGCCGGGCAGGTCATCATGGACGGCTTCCTGCACATGAAGATCCCCTGCTATCAGCGTCGCCTGATTACGCGCGGCCTCGCACTCGTGCCGGCGCTGATCGGTGTGCTGTGGCTCGGCGACGGCGCCGTGGGCAAGCTGCTGGTGTGGAGTCAGGTGCTGCTCAGTCTGCAACTGCCATTCGCGATGTGGCCGCTCATTCGCTCGGTCAGCGACCCGCGCGTGATGAACGGCAACACGATCGGACGCCCTACGCAAGTGTTCGCGTGGTGCCTCTTCGCGGTCATCACCGCTACCAACCTGCTGCTGATCTTCGGGCTGAACTGAAACGCATAAACGGCGGCGCGGCGGCGCGGCGGCAAGACAGCACGACGGCTTTGTCCGTCGACGCCGCCGTCGTGCGTGCGTCGCGCTCTACAAACCGAGTTCGCTCAATCCCGGATGCTCGTCCGGGCGGCGTCCCTGCGGCCAGCGGAACAGGCGCTCGCTCTCGGTAATGCGCGAATCGTTGATGCTGGCATGGCGCTCGGTCATCAGACCTTGCGCGTCGAATGCCCAGTTTTCATTGCCATACGAGCGGAACCAGTTGCCGGAATCGTCGCGCCATTCGTAGGCAAAACGCACCGCGATACGGTTCTCGGTGAACGCCCACAACGCCTTGATCAACCGGTAGTCGAGTTCGCGCTGCCATTTGCGCGTCAGGAATTCGACGATCTGCTCACGACCACGAGGAAACTCCGCACGATTGCGCCAGCGGCTGTCGACGGTATAGGCCAACGCAACACGCGCAGGGTCGCGCGAATTCCATCCGTCCTCAGCCATGCGAACTTTCTGAATTGCCGTTTCACGCGTGAACGGCGGAAACGGCGGGCGGGCTTCACTGTCAGCCATGGCAAAACTCCTATCAGAAATATGGGGGAGACAACCGCACGAGTGTATCGCCACGCCGCGTTGCGCGTTTGGCGCGGGCCATGCGCGGAGGTTGGAGGCACTACAACGCAGCAATGACGCGTGCTACCATCGGCACCCCTTACCAATTCTTACAACAAGAAGTCGTCAGAAGTCAGGGGATCAGACGCCTGTTGCGGGCCGGTGCCAGGACGCATCGCCCGGCGGGTACCAACACACTCAGGGGTATCACCGTGCAGAAAATGAAGTCCAGCATTGCGCTGCTCAGCGCTGCCATGCTCTCTGTGGCCGTGCTCGGCGGCTGCGCCACCGAAAGCTCGCGTTCCGTGGAAGTTGCCAAGGTCGAAAGTGCCAGTCGTCCGTATGCCGGCGTGCGCACGCCGATCGCCGTCGGCAAGTTCGACAACCGTTCTGCGTACATGCGTGGCGTTTTTTCCGATAACGTCGACCGTCTCGGCAGTCAGGCCAAGACAATCCTGATCACTCATCTGCAACAGACCAATCGCTTCAACGTGCTCGACCGCGACAACATGGCCGAGATCCGTCAGGAAGCCGACATCAAGAAGACACAGCAGGCACTCAAGGGCGCCGACTACGTGATCACTGGCGACGTCGTCGAGTTCGGTCGCAAGGAAGTGGGCGACAAGCAACTCTTCGGCATTCTCGGCCGTGGCCGCGAGCAGATCGCGTATGCCAAGGTCAACTTGAATGTGGTCGATATCGCCACGTCGGAAGTCGTCTTCTCGAGTGGCGGCGCGGGCGAGTTCGCGCTGTCCAACCGTGAAGTCATCGGCTTCGGTGGTACGGCGGGCTACGACTCGACGCTTAACGGCAAGGTTCTCGACCTCGCCATGCGCGAGGCCGTCAACAACCTCGTCGCCGGTATCGAAAGCGGCGCCTGGAAGCCCGGCAAGTAAGCCTGCCGAACCCCTTTTTGCCGTAGGCCGCAGCGTGTGATTCGTCATGCGCTCGCCTTTGCACGTCAGGTGTGCCCGGGTGCGCTCGCGCGCGACATATGCGACATATGCGACCCACGCGCGCTACCTGCGTGCAGGCCTGCCACAATTTCTATTGCCATGAATCGCACACTCTCATTAGGCCTTATCGCCCTGGCGGTTATCGCCGGTGGCGCCATCGTCACGTTGTCAGGTTGCGCCACGCAACCCAACCCCCTGTACGACTGGGAAGGCTACCAGCCGCAAGTCTACGAATACTTCAAGGGCGAATCGAAGGAAGCCCAGATCATTGCGCTCGAACGCGATCTGGAGAAGATCAAGGCGTCCAATAACGCAGCGCCCCCGGGCTATCACGCTCACCTCGGTCTGCTCTACGCCTCGGTCGGCAAGTCCGACAAGATGGTCGAGCAATTCCAGATCGAGAAGACGCTGTTCCCCGAGTCGGCCAATTACATCGACTTTCTCCTCAAGAACAAGACCCCGGAGGCCAAGCAATGATCGCCCGACTCTGTCAATGGATGACGCTCGCGGCGCTGGCCGCCGTGATGACCGGTTGCGCCGTGCATCAAGCCAAGCCGTACGACTACACCGCGTTCAAGGAAAGCAAGCCGAAGTCGATTCTGGCGCTGCCGCCGCTGAACGAATCGCCGGACATCGACGCGACCTACAGCGTGCTCTCGCAGGTCACGGTGCCGCTGGGTGAGGCGGGCTATTACGTGATGCCCGTCGCGCTGGTCGACGAGTCGTTCCGTCAGAATGGCCTGACCGTCGCGGGGGACATCCATCAGGTAAGCCCCGCCAAGTTGCGCGAAATCTTCGGTGCGGACGCCGCGCTCTACATCACGATCTCGCAGTACGGCACGAAGTACATGGTGCTCGACAGCGCAACGGTGGTGACGGTCTCCGCCGACCTGATCGACCTGCGCAACGGCGCCAAGCTCTGGAGCGGTGCGGCCAGTGCGTCGAATAACGAAGGCAACAACAGTGGCGGCGGCGGGCTGGTCGGCATGCTGATCACGGCCGCGGTCAAGCAGATCGTCAACAGCGTGTCGAACGCCGGCTACACGGTCGCAGGCACCGCCAACGCACGTCTGCTGTCTGCCGGACGCCCCAACGGCATGCTCTACGGTCCGCGCTCGCCGAAGTACGGCACCGACTGAACTCGGCCAAGCGTCCCAGGTCTCGCCGGGAAGCGCACCGCGTTCCGGCGAGCGTGTCGAACTGGGCAGGCGTCGCCCCGTCGCCTATAGTGGTAACGCGTGATCCGACCGGACTTTCGAACGTGCCGAGGTTCTGACGTTCCGATCCGGTCGATCCCGCCCGATCTTGCATCACCTGGACCGATAGCCCCACCTCACCACAGTGCGAGGACGACAATGCCAGACGCCACGCGCCATGGATGCGCGCACGCGTTTCGCTGGCCTGCACGCATGGCGTCAGGCTTCGTACGGGAGTCATCATGGTCAGCCCCTTCGTTTTTTCCTTCCCCCGCGCTATCGCCCATCCCCTCGTCGGCTTGTCCAGGCGGCTCAACCGCTTGAATCGTTTCGCCGCACTCACCGTGCTGCTCGCACTCCCCGTGTTCGCGCATGCCGATCCGATGCATCTGTCCGATATCAAGAACGCCAACGGCCAGCAGTTAAGTGTCGACGACTTGCGTTCGCTAATGCCCGGTGCGCACGTCACCAACGTCATTCAGAACGGCAGCACGCGCAAATGGGTCAACGAGACGAACGGTACGCTCAACGCGTCGAGCGACAACAAGGGCAATATCGGATCGGGCGGTCGCAGCGTGCAGGTCGCCCACGCCACCGGCACGTGGTCGGTCAACGACAACGGCTCCTATTGCGTGAACATGGAGTGGCGCGCGCTCACGGAGAACTGGTGCCGCTTCATGTTCAAAGTCGGCGACAAATACTACGGCGTCACCTCGCTTGCCAACGGCGCCGCGCTGGCGACCGAGTTCAGTATCGAGAAATAGACACCGCGGGAACGGTCGACAAGAAAACGCCCCGGGCTGCGAACTGTGCGCAATGACAGGCATGGCGCGTGTTTTGAGCCGAGTGAAAAATCAACTCACTACGTCGTTGAGCGAACCTATTATTTTTGCCAGGGCGTGGGATTCGATGGTGCCCTGAGCTGGGCGGAGGGAAGCACGAGGAAGCAGGAGGGAAGCGGGAAGCGAAGTAGAAAAGCGCGAGAGACCCGTAAACGACAAAGCCCGCCGAGGTGGCGGGCTTTCTTGAGCCAATCCCGGAACAGCGGGAAAGGCATCCGGACTCACGGCTGGGCGCCGTCGCACGCCATCACAACGATGACGGGAACCGCCCGATGAGACGATCGACTTGCCTGATTGCGCCAGCGACGACCGTTCGTCCGGAAGGACTTCCGACTTGCTTAGTAACCGGCGGTTTCGAGCGCGCGGATACGTTGTTCCAGCTCAATGATGTCCTTCGACTCAGCCAGGAACGCTTCACGACGACGACGCTCAGCAGTTTCAAACCAAGTGTTCACGACTTCAAACAGGGCGGCAAACATGACGTTTCTCCAATTCATTTAGTGTGCTGCATCGCAGCAGTGCTTCGCATTATATAGGGTTTTCCCGTTAAGGGTTAGCCCCTATATGGGAAAAACCAACAAAATCTGCTAGAGCCTCGCTTCGAATACAGTTCATTCCAATAAAATCACTTAAAAATCAATTGGATATAAAAAACAACACCTCCCAAATACCTCCCTGCGGCGCACTGTCGCAGCGGAAGATCAAAATTTGGAAGTCAAAAAAAGCGCCGCTATTGCGGCGCATCATGGGGGATATTAGGCGTCGAATGTGACGTACATATGGCGTCACATACCTGTCGTCATCCTTGCGGGACGTGGCGAGACGCCTGCGTGTCGCTCTCGCCGACAGGGCCGCTGCTCGCGGCACTCCCGACAGCGGGCGGCGCTGCGTCGGCCGGATCGACCTGATCGGTCTGGTCGGTCTGTTGTTCCTCGCCGCCGCAAGCGGCCGCCCCCTGCGCAGAACAATCCGTCTTCGCGCCGAGGCTGCCCGGCAGTTCGGCGGCAGCCAGTCCGTCCAGAATGGGACAGTCCGGACGATCATCGCCATGGCAATGCATCGCGAGATGCGAGAGCGTGTCGCGCATGGCGACCAGTTCGCCGATGCGTTGATTGAGCTCATCGACGTGCGATTGCGCTAACGCCTTCACTTGCGCGCTGGAACGGCCGCGATCCTGCCAGAGCGCCAGCAACTGACGAATCTGGTCGATACCGAAGCCCAGCCGCCGCGCCTGACGAATAAAGCGAAGCAGATGAAGATCCTGCTCGTTATATCGCCGATAACCTGCCTCTGAGCGGGGACTCGGAGGCATCAGGCCGATACTTTCGTAGTACCGGATCATCTTGGCCGTCACACCGCTGGCCTGCGCCGCTTGTCCGATGTTCATGGCTGCCTCACTGGGGGGAACGAGGATTGAACGAGGGGGGAGAGAAACCGTTCATGGCCTGCTCCATGTCCGACGGCACAAGTCGGGCACTGATCGGGGCATGATCGGAAATCCGTGACCAGGGGCGCCCATGCAACACTTGCGCCCCTTCGATATGAAAGCCGCGTGCGTAGATGCGGTCAAGCCGTAAAAGCGGCAATCCGCTCGGGAAACTGCGCGCCGGGCGGCCTTCACTGTTTTGAAACACCTCCGTCAACGCCAGTTTCTCGGCAAGCAGGCGGTCCGCCTGATTGCTCCAATCGTTGAAATCGCCCGCGATGATCAGCGGCGCGTCCGCAGGAATGGCCTCGGCAACGCGCTCCGTCAACATCTCGAACTGCCTGCGACGTCCCTGCCCTGCCAGCGACAGATGCACACACAGGCAATGCAATGGCTGCTTTAGCCCCGGCACGGCGATTTCGCAATGAAGCATGCCGCGCTTCTCGAAACTATAGGTCGTGATGTCGTGATTGTCCGATCTGACAATCGGATAGCGACTCAAAATCGCATTGCCATGGTGCCCATGCTCATAGACGACATTGCGTCCATATGCGTGATCACGCCACATCGCACCGGCCAGAAACTCGTGCTGTGGCTGCACCGGCCAATTGCTATGACGCACCGCGTGCCGCCGATGCAGGCCCTGCACTTCCTGCAAAAAGACGAGATCAGGTGCGAGCCCTTCCAACCCTGCCCGCAATTCGTGCACGCGCAACCGGTTGAACGCGGAAAAGCCCTTGTGGATGTTGTAACTCGCGATATGCAGACTATTCATATTCGGCAGCATCGACTCCGTGCCGGAAGACAGACGATATCACCTAGATGATGCCGCTTTCGGCGATTTTCAAGTCACTGGGAAATGCGAACGACGTATCCGACGGTATACGCATGTACGTCGCCCGTGGTGCTTTTCATTATGCGCCGTTCGCCTTATGCCCGGGCGCCCCCCCCTCCGACACAGCACGGCGGGCGTCTCCAACGCCATGCGCGCCGCCAAATCCGTCAACCGAACCCGCTACGGCAAAGCGTTGCCCCCCGCCCACTCGCGACTCGCTTACTCGCCTACTCGGTGGGACGCCAGCGACGCAGCAGCAGCGCATTGCTCACCACACTCACGCTACTCAGCGCCATGGCCGCCCCGGCAATCACCGGACTCAGCAAGCCGAACGCCGCCAACGGAATACCCACCACGTTGTATGCGAACGCCCAGAACAGGTTCTGACGGATCTTCGACCACGTGCGACGCGAGACGTCGATGGCGTCGGCAACGCGCAGCGGATCGCCACGCATCAGCGTGATGCCGGCCGTCTGCATCGCCACATCGGTCCCCGAACCCATTGCAATACCGACGTCGGCGGCGGCCAGTGCGGGCGCGTCGTTAATACCGTCGCCGACCATGGCTACGACCGCGCCATCGCGCTTGAGTTGCGCAATCACCTCCGCCTTATGTTCCGGCAGTACATCCGCGTGTACCTCGTCGAGGCCCAGCGCATCGGCCACCGCTTTGGCGCTGCCCGCGTTATCGCCCGTCACCATCACGCAGCGCACACCCAGCGCGTGCAACCGCTCGATGGCCGGACGCGCCGTCGCCTTGAGCGTGTCGCCGAACGCCAGCAAGCCAAGCAGCCGCGCCGTCCCACCGGCGTTGGCCCCCTCACCGGTCGTCTCGACCAGCCACGAAACGGTGCGTCCCTCGCCTGCGAGTCGTGCCGCTTCCTGCGCGAGCGCCCCCTGCGAGACACCGAGTTCATCAAGCAGACGCGCATTCCCCAACTGGAGCGTATGACTGCCACGCAATTCGCCAACGTCTTGCGCCTCCTCGATGCGCGCCCGCATGCCGCGTCCGGGCAGCGCTGCCATGTCAGAGGCGACCGGCACCGCCGACGTCCGTCCGGCTTCTTCGACGGCCGTCGTGACCGCCTTGGCCAGCGGGTGAGAGCTGCCGGACTGCACGGCTGCGGCCCACCGCACAAGCGTATCCGCTGTCGTGCCTTCGGCAGGAAGATGAGCCACCAGACGCGGCTTGCCTTGCGTCAACGTACCGGTCTTGTCGAACGCCACGACGTTGACGCGATGGGCCAATTCAAGGGCTTCGGCGTCCTTGATGAGGATGCCCTGCCGCGCCGCAGCCCCGGTGCCCACCATGATTGCCGCAGGCGTCGCGAGACCCAGCGCGCACGGGCATGCAATGACCAGCACCGCGACCGCGTTGAGCAATGCCGCCTCAAGACCGATCCCGAGCGCCCAGCCGGCCACTACCGTCACGATAGCGATCAGCACCACGACCGGCACGAACACCACCGCCACCCGATCGACGGCACGCTGGATCGGCGCCTTGCCGGCCTGCGCGTCTTCAACCAGACGAATGATGCGAGCGAGCGCGGTATCGGCACCGACAGCCGATGTCTGCACACGCAACGTTCCCGCCCCGTTGATGGAACCGCCAACGACCTTGTCGCCACTGGTCTTGTCAACCGGCAACGGCTCACCCGTCAGCATGGATTCGTCCAACTGGCTGGCGCCATCGCGAATCACGCCGTCGACAGGGACCCGTTCACCGGCGCGCACTACCACCCAGTCGCCGACCTTGACCTGCGCCAGCGCCACCGTGACCTCGCTCGCGGCGCCCTGCGGATCGCGCAGCACACGCGCGGTCTCGGGACGCAACGCTGCGAGCGCACGAATCGCCTCGACCGTCCGCCGCTTTGCCCGAGCTTCGAGCCACTTGCCGAGCAACACCAGCGTGATGACCACCGCGGCCGCTTCGAAATACAGATGCGGCATGCCGCCGGCCGGCGCACGCCACCACTCGTAAAGACTCAGGCCGTAGGCCGCCGATGTGCCCAGCGCCACGAGCAAATCCATGTTGCCGCTGCCGGCCCGCACCGCCTTGTAGCCAGCGCGATAGAAGCGCGCACCGAGCCAGAACTGCACTGGCGTCGCGAGCAACCATTGCACCCACGGAGGTGGCATGAGATGCACACCGAACGGCTCGACCAGCATGGGCAACAACAACGGCAGCGAGAGCACCGCGGCCACGGCAACCGGCCACCAGGCCGGGCCTTCCTGAGACGTTGCGGCCTGCGCAGGGTCCGTGACCGGTGACGCTTCGTAGCCCGCCTTCTCGACAGCAGCGATGAGCACCGCGACATCCACCGCGCCACGCACACCGCGCACAGCAGCGCGTTCGGTCGCCAGATTAACGTTCGCCTCGACCACGCCCGGCACATTGCGCAGCGCCTTTTCCACGCGTCCGGCGCACGATGCGCACGTCATGCCGCCAATGGCCAGCTCGAACGACTGCTCCGCCACCTGATAGCCCGCGTGGTTCACGGCCGTCTCGACGGCGCCCAGCAATGCGGCTGGCGTTACATCGGCCGCAGCTTCCACGGCGGCCGTTTCGGTCGCCAGATTGACGTTGGCGCTGGCCACGCCCGGCGCACGCCGCAACGCCTTCTCCACCCGCGTCACGCACGATGCACAGGTCATGCCTTCGATACCGACCGACCAGTTCTGAGTCATTTCCAGATCTCCATGAGGACTCTCATCATGCGTCACAGCATAGACCTTGCCATGACAGGAAGGTCAAGCGGTCTGCGACAACGTGTCACGGATTGTCCCCTTTCGTGGCTTGAGTGGCTTGAGTGGCTTAAATGTCTTGTGCGCCCCGTCAGGTATCACGATAGCGCCGCCGGAACCGACAATGTTTGGGTGCCGTCTGAGCCGTCACGCGATTCATCTGAAAAAAGCGCTTGAGCTTCCTGCCATGGGAAGGTCTATCATCGGTTCGACTGATCCGTCCCCCTATGCAAGCGAACCCTCTTTCAAGGAGAGCAACATGCAAGTGCAAGTCGAAGGTATGAGCTGCGGTCATTGCGTCAAGGCCGTCACGCGGGCGATCACCGAGCTCGACGCCGAGGCCAAGGTCAACGTGGATCTGGGCGCAGGTCGCGTCGACGTCGAAAGCACGCTCTCGCCGGCCGAAGTCAGCACGGCCATCACCGAAGCCGGTTACACGGTCAAAGGCACCCACGCCTGAGTTTCATCCGCATCGCGCCGTCGGGCAGATGTTGCGCACAGCCATCGGCGGCGCGACATCTGCTTGCTTCTCGTCACCGCATTCCCGCCCCGTCCCCGCCGCTTGCCCACCTCGCGCGTGCCTGCCCAGCTTACGCGGCCCGGCATCTCGAGCCTCTGCCCCCCTCATTCCCACGTGCGCCACGCGGCCTTCCCTGCAGCGTCGTAATACCTTGTGCTACGCTTTGTCTCGCCGAATACGCAACGACGCCGCGCGATGAGTGACCACGACAAGTGAGCGATGGTGACCGTGAGGCGACGTGCGTACGGCATACACGTCTTCAGGGCGGGGTGAAAGTCCCCACCGGCGGTATGTGAAACGCGCAGCTCGCTGCGCGCGTCATGAGCCCGCGAGCGCCTGTCACCGTTGCTTTCGCGACACCGGCAGGGTCAGCAGATCTGGTGCGAAGCCAGAGCCGACGGTCATAGTCCGGATGAGAGAAGATGCGTCGATACCCGCGCGCTATGGGATGCCGTCCCATGGTGACGTCCGTTCGCATGCCCCGAAAACGTTTTTCGCCCGATTGACTTACGCGAGGAGCGTTTCATGTCCGTTATCAACAGCACTGCCCGCACCACCCAAGCTGCATCGCAAGACACCGCATCGGCCGACGATCTGCATGCCTATCCGGCATTCGCCAACCTGCCGCCGGTCGACGTCCGTCTGGCCGCCGCGCTCGATGCCATGCGCGGAGGCCGTCCCGTCATTCTCATGGACGATCTCGACCGCGAGAACGAGGCCGATCTGATCGTCGCCGCCGAGAAAATCACCCCGGCCACCATGGCCATGCTGATTCGCGAATGCAGCGGCATCGTCTGCCTCTGCCTGCCTGACGAGACGCTTCGCCGCCTCGATCTGCCCCCCATGGTCGAGCAGAATCAGAGCCGTTATGGCACCGCGTTCACGGTGACGATCGAAGCGCGTCAGGGGGTGAGCACGGGGGTCTCGGCCGCCGACCGCGTGACCACGATTCGCGCAGCCATCGCCGACGACGCCCAACCGTCCGACCTGTCGCGCCCGGGCCACGTCTTCCCGCTGCGCGCGCAGCCGGGCGGCGTGCTCACGCGTCGCGGTCACACGGAAGGCTCGGTCGATCTGGCGATTCTCGCCGGCCTGAAGCCCGCCGCCGTGCTGTGCGAACTGATGAATCCGGATGGGACGATGACGCGTGGCGCCGATATCGAGCGCTTCGCCGAGCTGCACGACCTGCCGATCCTGACCATCGACGAGCTCGCGACCCACCGTCTCGGCCACGCGCAAGCCGCCTAAGCACTCGGCCGATGTGCCAACTGCGGCAAGGACGTTCGGTACTGTTCCCGCGTCCGTGCTGCAGTGGCGTCGACGCTTCCCTCTAACGCGAAATGCTCAATCGAGCGCGGTGACTCCTATAATCGGCCAATCGAGCCGGATGCCTAGCATCATAAAAGTCACGAGGAAGACGTCATGAGTACAAAACCCGATAGCACCGCAGACGCCGCCGCCGTTCTGGCGCAATGGGCAGCCGACGAGGCCGCCGTGCGTGAGCGCGTCACGCGCAACGGCCCTGCGCGCTACGGCGTCGCCACGCCGTCCGACGTGATCGGCTTGTCCGGTGAGGAGATTTTTCAGGCAATGTTCGACGGCAAACTGCCGATGCCGCCCATCAGCGAAACGCTCGGCTTCATCGCGATCGAAATTGCCGGTGGCCGTGCGATCTTTCAAGGTCGTCCCGCGCTGCCCTATTACAACCCGCTCGGCTCCATCCACGGCGGTTGGTTCGCCACGTTGCTCGACTCGGCCGTCGCTTGCGCGATTCATTCGACGCTGCCCGCAGGCCGCAGCTACACCACGCTGGAGCTCAAACTCAACATGGTCCGCGCCCTCACGCGCGACGTGCCGCTCGTGCGTGCCGAAGGCAAGGTCATTCAGGCAGGACGCCAGGTCGGCATCGCCGAAGGCCGCATCGTCGGCGCCGACGGTACGCTCTACGCCCACGCCACGACCACGTGCCTGATCTTCGACTTCCCGCCGCGCAAGGCTTGAGGAACTGAAAAGCCTGAGGGCTCAAGCGCCCGACGCAGCCAAACCACCGCGTCGTCCCAGCAAAAAGCCCGCCGGAGGAAACCCCCGGCGGGCTTAATGAGATGGTCACCCCCACCCTACGCGCGGGTAACGCGGTAGGGTGTTTTCATTTTGGAGGCCATCATGGAAGACGTGACGCTGGTAGGAATCGACCTTGGCAAGCTGCCTTGCGTGTCTGCCAAATAACAACAACGACGACGCAAATTTCAACCGATCCACCGTCAATGCGACGGTCCGCCGCCTTGCTCCCCATCGGGTTGATGTTCCAGCGTCTCCTTCAGGGCGATCTGAAGTTTGGCATGCATGCGCACGAACCAGCTTCGCATGACGACCGCCAGCACCACCGTACCCGCCACGATCAGCACGATCATTTCGGTCGACGGCAAGATGCTCGCCGAGAGCGCGGCCACCAGCAGAATCACCCCGACCATGGCGGCAATCGGCAGAATCTCGGCGACCACGCGGCGCACCTGGAACGTGTAGCGTCCGGTCAGGCTCGGCGGCACCGACAGCTCGACCAGCAGCAGCGAGAGCGACTTGAGCTTGCGATACACCGCGATCAGGAACGGCAGCGACAGCACCAGCGCACCGCCCCAGACCACCGCACTTTGTAGGCTCGGGTCCGTCACCCACGGTGACATCAGCTCCGCGAGCCGGCGGTAGAAGAACGCGCCACCGAGGAAGATCGTCACGACGAGCGCCAGATTGATCGCAACGCTCACCACGATACGACGCACGATGGTCACGATCGCCGCGCTATCGCCCGTCAGTTGAATGCTTTGCAGCCACTGCGTGTACTGTCCGAGGACATAGGACAGACGCCCCGGCATGGCACGTCCCAGCCAGCCGGTCACCGGGTCGGCGCTCTTGATGAGATACGGCGTGAGCAGCGTGGTGATGACCGAGACGGCGACGGCAATCGGATAGAGGAAGTCGCTCGTCACCTTGAGCGACAGCCCGAGCGACGCGATGATGAACGAGAACTCCCCGATCTGCGACAGCCCCATGCCCACGCGCATCGACGTGCGGCCGTCCTGCCCCGAGAGGTACGAGCCGAGCCCGCACGACACGATCTTGCCGATCACCACGGCCACCGTAATGACAAGAATCGGCCACACATACGTGACCAGCACGTGCGGATCGAGCAGCAGGCCGATGGTCACGAAGAACACGGCACTGAACATGTCGCGCAGCGGTGCGACCAGCCGCTCGATGGTGTGCAGCTCGCGCGCCTCGGCCATGATCGCGCCGATCAGGAATGCGCCCAGCGCCACGCTGTAACCCATCTGAATGACGAGCAGACAGAAGCCGAAGCACAGGCCTAGCACGACGACCAGCAGCATCTCGTCGCTCTTGAATTTGGCCACGTAACCGAGAATGCGCGGCACCAGCAAAATGCCCACGACCAGCGACACCACCATGAACAACAGCAACTTGCCCAGCGTGAAGGTAGCCTCGCTGGCGTCGACCTGACCGCTGATGGCAATGCCCGAGAGCAGCGCGATCATGCCGATGGCGAGTACGTCTTCCACGATCAGCACACCGAAGATCAACTGAGCGAAACGTTCTCGCTTCATGCCGAGTTCGTCGAGCGCCTTGACGATGATGGTGGTCGAAGAGACCGCCAGCATGGCGCCGAGGAAGATCGAATCCATCGCCTTCCAGCCGAAGAAGCGGCCGATCTCGTAGCCGATCCAGAGCATCAGCACGATTTCGGTGATCGCCGCCACGAAGGCCGTCACGCCCACCCGGGCGAGCTTGCGCAGGCTGAACTCCAGACCCAGCGAGAACATCAGGAACACGACACCGAGCTCGGCCAGGATCCCGATTGTCTTCTCGTCATGTATCAATGCAAACGGCGGTGTGTACGGGCCGATGATCACGCCCGCGACGATGTAGCCAAGCACGACCGGTTGCCGGAACCGGTTGAAGATGACCGTCACGATGCCCGCTAGCAGCATGATGACGGCCAGATCCTGAATGAAGTCGATGGCGTGATGCATCCGATACGTTCTCCCCGCAGCGCGCTGCGCCGATATTGATGTTCTTGAACCCACGCCGATGACGCGCCGCGCCCCCGTGGGGGCCGCAGCGGCAACACAAAGCGTGATGCTTGATAAAGGTGGGAAGCCGGCCGTGTACTGCCGGCTTGATAGACGTTGCGTTCGCCTGGGCGGACTTGCCGCGGAACCCTCGGCCTGCGTACCCCAGAGGGGTCTCCGGTTCGGACACCGGAACAGAAGACCAGACGAACATTCGGCCAAAAACTGCCGCCGAATCAATATACGCGATGGCCTAACACACGCGCAACCCAAGATTGACGGGGCTTTTCATAAAAAATTCCCGTTTTGCGCCACGTCGAGTGAAATTTTTTTTCTTGCTTTTTGTCGCGCCGCCATGTGAAATATCACACAAATATCAATTGAATTTCACCAACCGGTTTTGAATGGTTTTCACAGGAGTTGTCGACGTATGAGTTCCCGTCTGTCCTTCACGGTGCCGGTCAATGGCACTTCTTTGCGCACCGACGTCATCGTCGACACACTCATCATCGCCGGCTGGGCCGGACGCGACCGCGACGCGGTCGAGCACCATATCGCCGAGTTGGCGGCGCTGGGTGTGCGCCGCCCGTCGAGCACGCCGTGCTTCTACCGTTTAGCGCCCGCGCTGCTGGCCCAGGACGAAGCCATCGATGTCGTGGGCCAGACGAGCAGCGGCGAAGCCGAATGCGTTCTCGTGCGTCAGGGCGACGATTTGTTCGTAAGCGTGGGCTCGGATCACACCGACCGCGAAGTCGAAGCCTATGGCGTTACCGTCTCCAAGCAGGTTTGCGCGAAGCCCGTGGCGCGCGAGGCATGGCGTTTCGACGAGGTGGCCGCGCACTGGGACCAGTTGGAACTGCGCTCCTGGGTGACGCGCAACGGCGAGCGCCGTCTGTATCAGGAAGGCACCGTGGCTGGCCTGCTTTCGCCGCAGGAATTGATGGCGAGGCTCGGGGCGCAAGGCTTGCCGGCGGGCGCGGCAATGTTCTGTGGCACACTCGCTGCCATTGGCGGCGTGGCCGGCGGCGAGCAGTTCGAGATCGAGCTGCGCGACCCGGTCCTCGGCCGCACGATCCGGCATCGTTACGCCACGCAGGCGTTGGCGATTGCCGACTGACTGCCTTCCTCCGATGCCCAACGACACCGCTTTCGAGACCCCCAACGCCGCAACGGCCGCTCCCGCCGTCCCGCCCATGGCCGCCGACGGCCGCAGCCTGAGCGAACGTGCCTACGAAGCCATCAAGCACGACATCATCACGCTGCGTCTGCGCCCGGGCGAGACGCTCAACGAAGCGCAACTGATGCAGTCGACGGGACTCGGGCGCACACCGGTGCACCAAGCGATGCACCGGCTCGCGCTGGAGGGGTTGTTGGTCATCCTGCCGCGCAAGGGGGCCATGGTGGCGCCCGTCTCGCTGAACGACGCGCTCGAGATCATCGACGTTCGCATGATCAACGAGACGTATTGCGTCGAACTGGCTGCCCGCGCGGCCACTGTGGATGACCTCGCGGCTATCGAAGCGGTGCTGGCACGCTCGCGCGCTGCCATCGCCGCACGTGACGTGGCCGCCGTGATGCGCATCGACCGCGACTTCCATCTGGCGATCTCGCGGGCGTCGCGCAATCAGACCCTCGCCGAATTGCTGCGCGGCCTGCATGAGCGCTCGCTGCGCTTCTGGTTTCTCGCGCTGTCGACGCCCAGCCATCTGGAGGGCGTCTATGAAGAGCACCTCGAACTGTACGAGGCGCTCGCCGCCCACGACGGCGAACGCGCCCACCGGGCCATCGCCCGTCATATCGAAGAATTCCGCACCCATATCCTGAAAGCGATCTGAACATGAGCACCGACGCCATCGACCTGCAACGTCCCCTGTCCGAACTTGCCGCCGCGCTCGACGCCGGGCGCACCACCAGCCGCGCCCTCACCGAGCAGGCGCTCGCGCGCATCGCCGATCCGGCGGGTCAGGGCAGTGTCGTCTTCACCCAGGTCGACGCGCAAGCCGCGCGCAACGCCGCCGACGGCCTCGACGCCCTGCGTCGTGCGGGCGCGCGTCTGTCGCCGCTGATGGGCATTCCCGTCTCGGTCAAGGATTTGTTCGACGTGGCAGGACAAGTCACGCGCGCGGGCTCCGCGGTGCTCTCCGACGCGGCCCCCGCCACGCATGACGCCCTCGCCGTCGCCCGCCTGCGTCAGGCTGGTGCCGTGATCGTGGGGCGCACCAACATGACCGAATTCGCCTTCTCGGGGCTGGGCCTGAACCCGCATTACGGCACGCCGCGCTCGCCGTGGCAGCGCGACGCCGGTCACATTGCGGGCGGCTCGTCCTCGGGTGCCGCCGCATCGGTGGCGGATGGCATGGCCGCGGTTGGCCTGGGCACCGACACCGGCGGCTCGATCCGCATTCCGTCGGCGTTCTGCGGCCTCACGGGCTTCAAGCCGACGGCCGCGCGCACGCCGCGCGAAGGCGCCCTGCCGCTCTCGACATCGCTCGACTCGGTCGGCCCCATCGGCCGTTCGGTGGATTGCTGCGCCTGGGTCGACGCGATTCTCTCGGGCAATGCCGTCGACGAAACCCCGGCCGTGCCGCGCGACGTTCGCGGCATGCGCTTCGGCGTCTTGACGAACTTCGTGCTCGACGGCGCGGAACCCGCCGCGATGGCGATCTACGAGCGAGCCCTCGCTACGCTGGCCAAGGCCGGCGCCACGCTCGTGGAGTTCACGTTCACGCCGTTCGACAGCCTGCCCGCGATCAACCGCTTCGGCTTTTCGCCCATCGAGGCGTATGCCTGGCATCGCAAGCTGCTGGCCGAGCGGGCCGACGGCTACGATCCGCGCGTGCTTGTGCGCATTCGCAAAGGCGAGCCGGCCAGCGCCGCCGACTACATCGATTTGCTCAACGCCCGTGCCGCGCTCATCGCCGCCGCGACCTCCGTCTGGCAGCGCTTCGACGCCGTGCTGTGCCCGACCGTGCCGCTCACGCCGCCGGCCATCGCCCCGCTTGAGGCGAGCGACGACACCTTCACCGCGACCAACGCCCTGGTGTTGCGCAACCCCACGGCCATCAACATGATCGACGGCTGCGCGTTTTCACTGCCGTGCCAAGGTGCGGGAGACGCCCCGATCGGCCTGATGGCCAGCGCTGCCGCGGGTGACGACGTCCGTCTGTTCCCGGTCGGACGCGCCATCGAGCACGCGCTGCGCTCGGCGGGACTCGGCGGCTGACGCGATCGAACCGGCCGTTGGCGCACGTCCTAAAACGCATAGGGACACGACGTAAAGGCGCCGCTCGGCAGGCGGCCCCCGGAAGGCGGCCGGCAGCGTCGCCTCCCGGCGCATCGCCCTCAATCCTCAACGAGTGGCGAGGCGGTCGTGCGAAACGCACGCAAGCGTCTGATTTTCGGACGGAAAGTTCCGTAATTTTTCGATCCACGCGCGAATCGGGCTGGGGTTACAATCCCAGCCCAAGTGCCTGCCGCCCGGCGTCATGCGGGGATTTGCGGGATTTGTGATGGCCTACCGCCCGAAGTGAAATGAACGCTCAAATCGACCCGGCCCTGCGCCGCGAACGTCTGCTGTATCTCCTGCTCACCGTGGTCTGCCTCGCCCTGCTGGGCGGTGCACTGTACTTCCAGTACGTGCTTCACGAAGACCCGTGTCCGCTGTGCATTCTGGCGCGCTATGCACTGGTGCTGATCGCGATCTTCGGTCTGGTCGGCGCGGTCTCGCGTGGCTGGGCGGGCATTCAGGTGGCACACGTACTCGGCGCGCTGTCGGCGATTGGCGGCATGGCGGCCTCAGCCTACTTGATCTACGTACAGGCCAATCCGATGGTGAGTTGCGGCTATGACGTGGTCGAAGCGTTCGTCGACGCCTTGCCGACCTCGCGCATGCTGCCGCAAGTCTTCCAGGTGCAGGGGATGTGCCAGACAATGTACCCGCCGATCCTCGGTCTGACGCTGCCGATGTGGTCGCTCGCCGCCTTTGTCGTGATTTTCCTGGCGCTGGCATTGCACCGTCCGCGCCGCGCTATTTCGCTGCGCTGAGCCATGTAGTCCGTCAGGCTGCACAAGCCTCTGAACGGCCGTCTGCCTCCGGGCGACGGCCGTTTTGCTTTATCTCCGGTGGGACGTTCTTGCGCCGGCCGCCCTTCCCCCGTCAGGCCCTTCAGACCCGCTCAAGGCCGCGCCACTGCAGGCGTGTCCGTCCCGTCAGTATTCGCGGCGTCGAGTTCCGTCGCCACCTCCGCGATACGTCGGCGCAACCACGTCACCTCCGGCGCTGCGTGCGTGCGCTCATGCCATAGCTGATAGAAGCGCATCGGCGGAAAAGTGATGGGCGACGGCACCACGCGAATCGGCAGATACCGCGCGTAATGCTGCGCAAACTGACGCCCGGTCGTAAACACCAGATCCGTGCGCATCAGCACGTAGGGTACGAGCCCAAAATACGGCATCGTCATCTGAATGTTGCGACGCAGACCTTGTTCCGCGAGATACCCGTCGATAAAGCTCTGACGCTCCGCTACATGGGGCATTGGCGCCAGATGCGGCAATTCCAGATAGTGCTTGAGCGAAATGCCCTTATTCGCGAGCGGATGCTGCGCGCCGAGCATGCAAACCACTTCGTCGTCGAACAGGCGCGACATGTGCAACTGCGGCGGCGGCTCCAGCCAGTTGCCGATCACCACGTCGAGCGAGCCGTTTTCCAGCGCGCCCGCATAGTCGAAACCCGCGTTGATCGGCTGTACGTGCAGCCGTGCCGAGGGCGCATCGCGACGCAGCACTTCGGCGATATTGGGCAGGAAAACGGCGTCGAGATAGTCGGGCGCCCCGAGCCGGAACGCCCGGGTCGTGGTCTGAGGCGCAAATTCGGTGGTCGGATGCGTAATCCGCTCGATGGCTGCGAGCGCATCCGTCGCGTAACCCAGCAACTCCCGGCCGCGCTCGGTGGCCACCATGCCGCTTTTGCCGCGCACCAGAATGGCGTCGCCGGTGATCTCGCGCAGGCGGCGCAGCGAGTTGCTGATGGCCGGCTGCGACTGGCCCAGCTTGAGTGCGGCGCGCGACACGCTTTGCTCGGTCAGCAGCGTATGGAGCACCCGCAGCAGGTAGGCGTCGATCTGTTCGCGGGTTCTTTGCATGGACGGGGCGCTCTGGGGGCGGGTTGAACACCGCTTGAAGGCGGGTTGAGCCGTAGTTTATTGCAATGCGGCGTCATCGGGGCGCCCGAATAGCCATCATCATGACGGCGAAATATTTCCCCCTGCCGCCGGTGCTATCTTCGGCTCATCCCCACGCCGGCCATATCCCACGGCCTCGGCGCGCCTGCAATCCCACTGCACTACACTGAGAATCATGGAGACACAAGCCATCCGCTTCTTTTACCGCGGCAAGGTGCACGAGGTCACTGGCGAAGCCACGACCCGCACCGTGCTTCAGTACACGCGCGAAGACCTGCACTGCACCGGCACCAAGGAAGGGTGTGCCGAAGGCGATTGCGGCGCCTGCACGGTCGTGATCGGCGAGTTGGCCGGTGATGGCGACGTGGCGCTGCGTGCGGTCAACGCGTGCATCCAGTTCCTGCCCACGCTCGACGGCAAAGCCCTCTTCACGGTCGAAGACCTGCGCGACGCCGACGGCACGCTGCACCCGGTGCAGCAGGCGCTGGTGGATTGCCATGCCTCGCAGTGCGGCTTCTGTACGCCGGGCTTCGTGATGTCGCTGTGGGCCATGTATCTGAATCGTCCGGCGGGCGCCGGCTGCCCGGGCCGTCGCGAGATCGACGATGTGCTCTCCGGCAACCTGTGCCGCTGCACGGGTTATCGGCCCATCGTCGACGCCGCCCAGAAGATGTTCGACCTGCCGCGCCACGAATTCGACCGCAAGGCGCTCGCCGAGCAACTTCAGGCGTTGCAGCGCGACGACACGCTCTCGTACGAGCACGACGGTCACGTCTTCCATGCCCCGCGCACGCTGGCCGAGCTGGGCCGCCTGCGCGCCGCCCACCCGGACGCCCGCATTCTGGCCGGCAGCACCGACGTGGGCCTGTGGGTGACCAAGCAATTCCGCGAGCTCCGGCACCTGCTCTATATCGGTCAGGTGACGGAACTGCGCGAAATCTCCGAGGGTCCGAACGGCATCTATATCGGCGCGGGAGCCTTGCTTAACGATGCGTTCGACGCGCTCGTCAGACACTATCCGGAACTGGCCGAACTGCGTCAGCGTTTCGCCTCGTTCCCGATCCGCAACGCCGGAACGCTGGGCGGCAACGTCGCGAACGGCTCGCCCATCGGCGATTCGATGCCCGCGCTGATCGTGCTCGGTACGCGCATCGTGCTGCACCGCGCCGGGGTCGTGCGCGAGATGCCGCTCGAAGACTTCTATATCGCTTATCAAAAGAATGCGCTCGAAGCGGGCGAGTTCGTGCAGGGCATCCGCGTGCCGCTGCCGGGCGCCGCGCACCGTTTTCGCACGTACAAACTGGCCAAGCGCTTCGATCAGGACATCTCGGCCGTGTGCGCGGCGTTCGCCGTCGAGCTCGACGGCACCACCGTGCGCTCGGCCCGCGTGGCCTTCGGCGGCATGGCGGCCACGCCCAGGCGCGGCAGCGCCATCGAAGCCGCACTGAACGGCCAGCCGTGGACCGAGGCGACCGTGCGCGCTGCGATGGCCGCCCTGCCAACCGACTATCAGCCACTCTCGGACATGCGCGCAACGAGCGCCTATCGCCTGGCCGGCGCACAGAATCTGCTGTATCGTTTTTTCCTGGAAACGCGCACCGACGCGCCGCTTGCGGCGCATGAAGTCAACGCGTTCGCCAACGTCTAACCGGAGTTGCCCATGAACACGCAAGTCGAAGGCTTCATGACGCAGACCGCACAGACTGCCGCCCAGGTAGGTCGCTCGCGTCCGCACGAGTCGGCCGAGCTTCACGTGGCTGGCGAAGCCACTTACACCGACGACATTCCCGAATTGCAAGGCACACTGCACTGCGCGCTCGGCTCCTCGCCCAAAGCGCACGCCCGCATTCTCTCGCTCGACCTCGACGCCGTGCGCCGCGCGCCGGGTGTGGTGGCGGTGCTCACCGCCGCCGACATCCCCGGCGTGAACGACTGCGGGCCGATCATTCACGACGACCCGATTCTCGCGCACGGCGTGGTGCAGTACATCGGTCAGCCGATGTTCGCCGTGGTGGCCGAGTCGCATGACGCGGCGCGCCGCGCCGCGCGTCTGGCCAAGGGCGAATACGAAGACCTGCCCGCCGTGCTCACGCCGCAAGCCGCGAAGGCCGCGGGCGCCGGTGTGCTCCCGCCGATGCGACTGCGCCGTGGCGACGCCGACGCCGCCCTGCAAGCCTCGCCGAACCGGCTTTGCGGCACGTTCGAATGCAACGGGCAGGAGCAGTTCTATCTCGAAGGGCAGATTTCGTACGCGATCCCCAAGGAAAACGACGGCATCCATCTCTATTGCTCGACGCAGCACCCGAGCGAAATGCAGGCACTGGTCTCGCACGCGCTCGGCTGGCACAGCCATCAGGTGCAGGTCGAATGCCGTCGCATGGGCGGCGGCTTCGGCGGCAAGGAATCGCAGTCCGGCCTGTTCGCCTGCGTGGCGTCGCTGTGCGCCTCGCGGCTGAAGCGTCCCGTGAAGCTGCGTCTGGATCGCGACGACGATTTCATGATGACGGGCAAGCGTCACGGTTTCTACTTCGAATACGACGTCGGCTTCGACGACGACGGCCGCATCACGGGCGCCAAGGTCGACATGACGCTGCGCGCGGGCTTCTCGGCCGACCTGTCGGGCCCGGTGGCCACGCGCGCCATCTGCCACTTCGACAATGCCTACTTCGTGCCGGACGCCGATCTGCGCGCCCTGTGCGGCAAGACGAACACGCAATCGAACACGGCATTCCGCGGCTTCGGCGGCCCGCAGGGCGCGCTCATCATGGAAGTGCTGCAAGACGCCATCGCACGACGTCTGGGCAAAGACGCCCTCGATGTGCGGCGCGCGAACTTCTACGGCAAGACCGAGCGCAACACCACGCCGTACGGGCAGCTCGTGAAGGACAACATCATTCACGAACTGGTGGCGGAACTGGAGCGCACCAGCGATTACCGCGCCCGTCGCGACGCCGTGCGCGAATTCAACCGCACGAGCCCGGTGCTGCGCCGCGGCCTCGCGCTCACGCCGCTCAAGTTCGGGATCTCGTTCAACGTGCAGGCCTTCAACCAGGCGGGCGCGCTGGTTCACGTCTATCGCGACGGCTCGATGCTGGTCAATCACGGCGGCACGGAGATGGGTCAGGGTCTGAACACGAAGGTCGCGCAGGTCGTTGCGCACGAGTTGGGGGTCGATCTCTCGCATGTGCGTGTGACGGCGACCGACACGAGCAAGGTGGCCAATACGTCGGCCACGGCTGCGTCGACCGGCGCCGACCTGAACGGCAAGGCCGCGCAGAATGCCGCATGGCAAATCCGTCAGCGTCTGGCCGCTTTCGCCGCGCAGAAATACGGCGGCTCGGCCGACGACGTGCAATTCGCCAACGACCTCGTCAGCGCAAACGGTCAGGCCGTCCCCTTCCCCGAACTGGTGGAAGCCGCCTACTGGGCACGCGTGCAGCTCTGGTCGGACGGCTTCTACGCCACGCCGGGCCTGTCGTGGGATGCTGCGACGATGAACGGCAATCCTTTCTTCTACTTCGCGTACGGCGCCGCCGTCTCCGAAGTGATCCTCGACACGCTCACCGGCGAATGGCGTCTGCTGCGCGCCGACGTGCTGCACGACGCCGGCAAGTCGATCAACCCGGCGCTCGACATCGGGCAAGTCGAAGGGGCGTTCATCCAGGGCATGGGCTGGCTCACGACCGAAGAACTGTGGTGGAACAAGGACGGCAAGCTCATGACGCACGCCCCGTCCACGTACAAGATCCCCGGCATCAGCGATTGCCCGACGGACTTCCGCGTGGCGCTGTTCGAAAACGCCAACGTGATGGACTCGATCCATCGCTCCAAAGCCGTGGGCGAGCCGCCGCTGCTGCTGCCGTTCTCCGTGTTCAATGCCCTGCGCGACGCGGTGGCCAGCGTGAACGACTATCGCGACGAGCCGGTGCTCAATGCCCCCGCGACGTCGGAGGCGCTGCTCATGGCGATCACCGAGTTGCGCACGCGGAGCGCCGCCTGATGCATCACTGGGTCGACGCCGCCCACAAGCTGCTGGTCCGTGGCGAGGCCGCGGTACTGGTCACGATCGCGCGCGTGGAAGGCTCCGCGCCGCGCGAGGCAGGCACCCATCTGCTTGTCACGCGCGAGCATGTATGGGAGACCATTGGCGGCGGCCATCTCGAATGGCGGGCGATGGACGTCGCTCGCCAGTTGTTGCGTCATTACGGTCAGCAAGGCGGGCGCCATGTCGAGCGTTTCGCGCTCGGCCCGAGCCTCGGTCAGTGCTGCGGCGGCGCCGTCACCCTAGCTTTCGAAGTGCTGACGCTGGCCGATCTGGCGTGGGTGAGCGCATTGCACAAGCGACTGGCTGCGGGCGAAGCGAGCCTGCGCAGCGTGGCGTTCGGCGCGCCGGGCGCCGATGCGGCGGCCAGCCAGCAACAAGGCGGCCCCGTGATGCTGAGCGCGCTCGATCCGAACGAACCGCTCGCGCACCCGCATACTCTCACGCGCGACGCCGACGACGCCGCCTGCTCCTTCTGGCAAGGCAGCGACGGCTGGCTGTGGCTGAGCGAGCGGCTTGCGCCGAGCGATTTCCATATCGTGCTGTTCGGTGCGGGGCACGTCGGTCAGGCCATCGTGCAGGTGCTCGCAACGCTGCCGTGCCGTGTCACCTGGGCCGACGAGCGCACCGAGACATTCCCCGACACGGTGCCCCCGAATACCCGAGTGGAATCGACCGACACCCCCGAAGCGGTCGTCTCCGAAGCGCCGCCCGGCACATATTTCCTCGTGATGACGCACAACCACGCGCTCGATCAGCGTTTGTGCGAGGCGATTTTCAAGCGCGACGATTTTGCCTATTTTGGACTGATCGGGTCGATGACCAAGCGTCGCCAGTTCGAGCACCGTCTGCGCGATCGCGGGGTGCCGCCCGAGCGCTTCGAACAGATGATCTGTCCCATCGGCGTGGCCGGCATCACCGGCAAGGCACCGGCGACGATTGCGATTGCCGTCGCCGCGCAACTGTTGCGCGTGCGCGAGCAGCAGATGCGTCAGAGCGCACCGGCAGCGACGCAGGATGGCAGCGCGCTCGTTTGAATTTCCGTTAGGGTTTTCGTTTGAAACCGTCCTGCGCACGCCAGCGTGACCGCACGCGCTGCCGACGGTAGAATCCCGCCCATTCCTCTGAACAAGACACGCCCATGCCACTCACGCCCGAACTCGCCAAGACCCTTTGCGCCATGCCCAAGGCGGAGCTGCATCTGCATATCGAGGGCACGCTGGAGCCGGAGCTGATCTTCCGGCTTGCCGAGCGAAATCGCGTCACGCTGCCGTATCCGAGCGTGGAAGCCCTGCGCGACGCCTACGCCTTTACCGACCTCCAGTCGTTCCTGGACATCTACTACGCCGGCGCGAGCGTGCTGCTCACCGAAGACGATTTCTACGACATGACGCGCGCCTACATGGCGCGCGCGGCCGCGGACAACATCCGTCACACGGAGATCTTTTTCGATCCGCAGACGCATACGTCGCGCGGCGTGTCGATGGCGACCGTTATCAACGGCATGGAACGCGCGCTGGCCGAAGCCGAAACGCAGCACGGCGTCACGAGCCGGTTGATTCTGTGCTTCCTGCGCCATCTGCCCGAAGAAGACGCCCTGCAAACGCTGGAGACGGCGCTGCCGTACTTCAACAGCCACGGGCATCGTCTCGTGGGCGTGGGGCTCGATTCGTCCGAACAGGGACACCCGCCGGCCAAATTCGCCCGCGTATTCGAGCGCTGCCGCGCACTGGGTTTGCGCATCGTGGCGCACGCCGGGGAAGAAGGCCCGCCCGCCTACATCCACGAGGCGCTGGACATGCTGCGCGTGGAGCGCGTCGATCACGGCGTGCGTGCCATCGAAGACGAAGCGCTGCTCGATCGTCTCGCGCGCGACAGGATCGCGCTCACGGTGTGCCCGCTCTCGAACGTGCGGCTCAAAGTGTTCGACGACATGGGGCAGCACACGCTGCATCAACTGCTCAAACGCGGTCTGGCCGTGACGATCAACTCGGACGATCCCGCCTATTTCGGAGGCTATCTGAACGAGAACTTCCTGGCGACGTTCGACGCGCTGGACATGACACTCGACGACGCTTACACGATGGCAAGGAACAGCTTCGAAGCCTCGTTCATCGACGACAGCGAGAAGCGTCGTCTGGTCGGTGAGCTGGAGCGTTTCCGCGCAGCGCAAGCGGGATAAATGCCGTCGGCGATATGACCGACATGAGCGGTATAAGCGGTATGAGCGGTAAAGCCCATTAGCCCATCAAAGCGGCCGTTCCGCTGTTCAGCCCCAAAACGAAAACGCCCGAAGTCTTCGGGCGTTTTTTTATGCGTACGCGCCAGCCATCGCCGCTGTGCAGGCACGACCTCATTACATGGCGATGATGTGGAACATTCTGCGCGAAGAATATTTTCAACGAGGCCCGGTGCTATTTTGCATTCGTGCCCTGATACACGTCGCGAGGTGCCCCCACACCCGGCCGCGCGAAGCGCACAAGACATCATAGAAAATCTCGGAGACGACACCCCATGGACTCATCGCTCAGCCCCCCGGCGAGTCAAGTTGCACCCGCCGCGCCCGAAGCGGCACACGACAGCACGCGCGTGGCGGGCGCGCAACCTGTCCCGACAGTCACTGCGCTGGATCGGTATTTCGGTATCACGGCACTCGGATCGACGTTTCGCACCGAAGTGATAGCGGGTATCACGACTTTCCTCGCGGCGATGTACATCATCGTCGTCAACCCGGCCATTCTGTCGAAGACGGGGATGGCCTTCCCGGCGGCACTCACCGCCACGGTGCTCATCAGCTTCTTCGGTAGCTGCGCGATGGGGCTGTACGCCCGCAATCCGGTGCTGGTCGCCCCAGGCATGGGACTCAACGCGCTCTTCGCATTCACGATGGTGCATGGCGTCGGCATGCCGTGGCAAACGGCGCTCGGCTGCGTGTTCTGGTCGGGCATTCTCTTCGCGCTGCTCGCCGCGCTCAATGTGCGACGCTTCGTCGTCGAAGCGATTCCGGCGAACCTGCGTTACGCGATCTCGTGCGGCATCGGTTTGTTCATCACCGTGATCGGGCTGGTCAACGCCAAGCTCGTGGTGAGCGATCCGGTCACGGTCGTGCGTCTGGCGCATTTGTCGCCCCCCACCGTCACGTTCCTCATCGGACTCGCGCTCACGACCGTGCTCGTCGCTCGCCGCGTGAATGGCGCCCTAATGATCGGCATCGTCGTCACCACGCTCCTCGCCTTGCCCATCGGTCGCCTTTGGGGCGACGGCAGCGGGTATTTCCCCACGGAAATCGCCACGGCCACGCTGGTGAACTTCCACGGTTTCTTCGCCGCGCCGGACTTCTCGGGCATCGGCCAACTCGACCTGCTGGGCGCGCTGAAGGTGGCTTATCTGCCGTTTATCTTCGTGATGCTCTTCACCGCGTTCTTTGATACGCTCTCGACCTTCATGAGCATTGCCGAAGCGGGCAACATGAAAGATCGCGACGGCAACCCGCGCAATATGCGTCAGGCGATGATCGTCGATTCGTTCTCGGTGCTGATTTCCGGCCCGCTCGGCACGAGCCCGGCAAACGCCTACATCGAATCGGCCGCCGGGATCGCACAGGGCGGCCGCACCGGGCTGACCGCCGTGGTGTGCGCGCTGATGTTCCTGCCGTTCCTGTTCCTCTCGCCGATGCTCTCGCTGGTGCCCGCGATTGCCACGGCCCCCGCGCTCATTCTGGTCGGTGTGTTTATGATGGAATCCGTCACGCGCATCGAATGGCATCGCATGGACGAAGCCATCCCGAGTTTCATCGCACTTGTGATGATTCCGATTTCGTATTCGATCACCGACGGCATCGCCTACAGTTTCCTGGCGTTCGTCGTTCTCAAGCTGTTCACGGGGCGCGTGAAAGAAATCAAGCCGGCGATGTGGATCGTCGCAGCGCTGGCTGTGCTGCTGCTCACGCAAATGTAACCACAGAAGGGCCAAAAACATGTCCACCGCAAACCAAGCCCAGCGTGCTGTACGTGCCGTGCGCGCACAACTGGTCTACTTCACCCACGATCCCGCGCGCGCCTATCTCGACGGCACGCCGGGCACGGTGCACCACACCGACGGCATCGTCGCGTTCGAGAGCACCGGGAACGGCGGTAATGGCCGCATCGTCGCCGTGGGCGATTACGCCAAGGTGGCCCCGACGCTGCCCCCCGGCACGCCCATCGAGGATCTGCGCGACAAGGTCGTCACGCCCGGCTTCATCGACACGCACATTCATTATCCGCAGACGGATATGATTGCCTCGCCCGCCCCCGGGCTGCTGCCGTGGCTGGAGAAGTACACGTTCCCGACCGAGCGCCGCTTCGAGAATCCCGAATACGCGGCGGACGTCGCCCAGTTCTTCCTCGACGAACTGCTGCGCGTGGGCACCACCAGCGCGCTCGTGTACTGCACGGTGCATCCCGGCTCGGCCGACGCTTTCTTCAAGGCGAGCGACGCGCGCAATCTGCGCATGGTTGCCGGGAAAGTGATGATGGATCGCAACTGTCCGGAATTCCTGCGCGACACGCCCGAGCGCGGCGCACTTGAGAGCGAGGCGCTAATCCAGCGCTGGCACAACAAGGGACGTCAGCTCTACGCGCTCACGCCGCGTTTTGCGCCAACGTCGAGCGACGCGCAATTGGGCGTGTGCGGCGAACTGGCCCAGCAGTACGAAGACGTATTCATTCAAAGCCACGTGGCGGAGAACACCGACGAGGTCGAGTGGGTGCGCTCGCTGTTCCCGGCCCATCGCAGCTACCTCGACGTCTACGACCACTACAAGCTGCTGCGCAAGCGTGCCGTGTACGGCCATTGCATCTGGCTCGACGAGCACGATCGCCGTCGCATGTTCGAGACGGGTGCCGTCGCCGCGCATTGCCCGACGTCGAACCAGTTCCTTGGCAGCGGTCTGTTCGACTTTGCGGCGGCCGAAGCCACGCGCATGCCGGTCGCACTCGCGACCGACGTTGGCGGCGGCTCGACCTTCTCGATGCTGCAAACGATGAACGAGGCGCACAAGGTGGCGCGTCTGTCGGGCTATCACCTTTCGGCCGAACGCATGTTCTATCTGGCCACCGAAGGAGCGGCGCATGCGCTGGATCTGCACGGCACCATCGGTACGCTGGCCGTAGGCGCGGAGGCCGATTTCGTTGTGCTCGATCCGAAAGCCACGCCGCTGCTCGCCCGTCGTACGGCACTGGCCGAGTCGCTCGAAGAGCTGCTGTTCGCGTTCGCCATGCTCGGCGACGATCGCGCCGTCGCCGCGACCTACGCGGCGGGCAAGCCGGTGCATCGCCGCACCGCGCACTGACATCTCGCGTCCCTACGGACGTTATCGCTTACGCGGTGGAACGCGCGCCGTCGCCTTGGCACGACGCGCGCTCGCCCGCGTTCGCCGGCCGTACGCAAGGGGCATGCGGCCGGGGATCTCCTTGGGGCAGCCTGTAGGCTGCCCTTTTTTCTTTCCACTCACACGCTGCTTTCGTTTCCTGCCCGACAATTGCCACCTTTGGGCATCCCCCCGTCATTTCCCACCCAACATCCCACGCGGGCGTCACGGTTCTTGCTCTGACGCTCACCGATCGGCCCCGTTTGGGTAACTGTCCGCCCCGCTGCGCCGCATATCTCCCAACTCGTAAAACGCGGCAGAACGTCAACCCGCGAAGCGTTCCCTTGCAATAGCTGCGTCAACGCCACACGCACTGCTCGCATACCCGCCTCCATCTGATCGGCGATTTCGCTCAACGATAGTCCGAGCGCCGCCGGCAGCCCCTCTCCCCGATGAATCTCGGTCGTCGCCTTGCGCAACACGGCGTCGAATTGCGCCTCATCGGACAGATGGACGCGATTCAGCCGCCGCGCATGACGCGCCTCCCGCGGCTTCTTCACCGATATCTCTCTCATGTCCGGCACGCCTTCGGTTTCGCGCGCCTGCACCAGCCCTAGACGCAAGGCCTCGGGAATCGACTCACTATGTCATGACAATTCCATGACTGACGAATGCGCCACCGCGCCGCCCCCGGCCTTGCAGGCAAAAGCGCGAACGCAGATGGGGCGGAGGCACGAACATCACTTGGGCGCCACACCCCGCGAACACACGTCATTTTGAAAAGGTGAGTATGCTATGATCCGTTTCCTCATTGGGGAGTAGCCGCCCTGTCATGGACTTCAGTCTTCGACAGGGGCATACGTCAACAAACTTGGCCGATTCCGGCTATGGCGTATGCAGCCCTCGGGCCTGGCGAGACCGATGACGATGCTTCCGCCGACCGGGCCGGGACGCATTGTCATTGGCTCGCATGTCACGGCCCGGCGGAGAAATAATAAGGTGTCCCCATTCCTCATCTCGACCGGCGTCGTCGGTCTCGCCGAAATCGGCGACAAAACCCAATTGCTGGCCCTCGTACTCGCTGCGCGCTTCAAGAAGCCCGTGCCGATCATTCTTGGCATTCTCGTCGCCACGCTCGTCAATCACGGCTTTGCCGGCGCGCTTGGCGAGTGGCTGTCCACGGCCATCAGTCCTTCGATCATGAAGTGGGCCATCGTCGCGTCGTTCATCGGCATGGCGGTCTGGATTCTGATTCCCGACAAGGTCGATGACGAAGATACGACCACGAAGCGCAAGCTCGGCGTGTTCGCCTCCACGGTGCTTACGTTCTTCATCGCCGAAATGGGTGACAAGACGCAGATCGCCACGGTAATGCTCGCCGCGCGCTATCAGGACTTCTTCGGCGTTGTGGCAGGCACAACGCTGGGCATGATGCTCGCCAACGTGCCCGCCGTGCTCATCGGCCACAAGTTCTCCGGACGCCTGCCGACCAAGGCGGTGCATGCCGTCGCCGCCGTGATCTTCCTCGTGCTCGGCGTCGTCACGTTGATGCAGTAAGCGCAAAACGCCGGATAAGGGCGGGCGTCTCGACGACGCACCGCCATGATCCGGCGTTGTCATTGCGGTCGGCTTCCGGCGTACCTTACTGTCCGACCTTCTGCTGCACGCTCACCGTGCGTCCGCTCGGGAACGGCAACTGCTTGAGTGCCGCGTCGATCAGATACGGCATGGCGGATGCCAGAGACGTGCCAGCATCGCTCGTGTTGGCCTGCACGCGGTACACCTCCTTGCCGCTGGCGCGATCCGTGAAGCGCAACTGCAAGCCCGAGAGGGCGTACGGATAATCACGCTCGATGTACGCGGGCGGCGCGCCGTATGGGTAACCGTACCAACCCCACGGACGTCCCCACGGTCCCCATGGGCCGGGGGCGAACATCGGATCGTAGGCCGGTTCCGCCACGCGCATCGTCTGCTGCGTAATGCCGTAGGACATGCCGATCAGGTAGTGCGCGTTCGATGGACCCTGCTCGCTGAAGCCGTCACCGGCCAGACGCGTGCGCAACCACTGTTCGTAAGTCGCGTGCTCCTGATTGTTCTCCTGCTCGGCCGTACGCGTGAGTGCATACGTGCGCGGGCCCTCGAAACCCGGTGAATTGCCGAACGCAGTCACCTGACTGGTGACCGTGCTGGCACACCCGGCCAGCAAGACGCTGGCAACGGCGAGCGTCGCCATTCCCCATCGTTTCCACATGATTCTTCGCTCCAGAGATAAGCGGGATGCGCCAGCGCGCCTCCGATTTCGCAAAACTTGCGACGATTTAAGCATAGGACGGCGCCTCTCGCACATCCGAATCATTTGACGAATGTGCACCGCGAAAATTCAGCAAATTCGCGGCTTGGACGCTAAGGCGGCGCCACTCCGTTACAATTTACGAATCCTTGGCCGTCCGCACACTACCGTCCATGCTCAGAACCGACCTCGCAGGTGTCTTCCAACGCGCCGACTATACGCCCCCGGCGTATTTGATCGACACCGTCCAACTTGACTTCGATCTTGCCCCCGATGTGACCACCGTCACCAGCCGATTGCGTATCCACCGCAACCCGGCAGGCCTCGGTGGCGACCTCGAACTGGTGGGGCAGCAGTTGCAACTGGTCAGCCTCGAACTCGACGGCAAGCCGTGGGCCGGTTACCACACCGGCGAAGAGACGCTCACGGTCGTGGCCCCGCCTGACGCGTTCGAACTCACGCTCGTCACTCGCTGCCAGCCGCAGGAGAACACGTCGCTCATGGGGCTGTACGTCTCGGGCGGCAACTTCTTCACGCAATGCGAAGCCGAGGGCTTTCGCAAGATCACCTACTTCCTCGACCGTCCCGACGTGATGGCGACATACACCGTTACGCTGCGCGCCGATCGCGAAGCGTATCCGGTGCTGCTGGCCAACGGCAATCTGATCGACAAGGGCGATCTGCCCGACGGCCGTCACTTCGCCGTCTGGGACGACCCGTTCAAGAAGCCCAGCTACCTCTTCGCACTGGTCGCGGGGCGTCTGGTTTGCCGTGAAGAACGTATCGTCGCCGGCGACGGCCGCGAAAAGCTGCTCCAGGTCTGGGTGCAGCCGCAAGATCTGGAGAAGACCGAACACGCCATGCATTCGCTCATCAACTCGATCCGTTGGGACGAGGAGCGTTTCGGCCGCGTGCTCGATCTCGATCGCTTCATGATCGTCGCGGTGAGCGACTTCAACATGGGCGCGATGGAGAACAAGGGGCTGAACATCTTCAACACGAAGTATGTGCTGGCCGATGCCGCCACCGCGACCGACGACGACTTCGGCAATATCGAAGCCGTGGTGGGCCACGAATACTTCCACAACTGGACCGGCAACCGCGTGACCTGCCGCGACTGGTTCCAGTTAAGCCTCAAGGAAGGCCTGACGGTGTTCCGCGATCAGGAGTTTTCCGCCGACATGATGGGCTCCGAGTCGGGCCGCGCCGTCAAGCGTATCGACGACGTACGCGTGCTGCGTCAAGCGCAGTTCCCGGAGGACGCCGGTCCGATGGCGCACCCGGTGCGTCCCGAGAGCTACGTCGAGATCAATAACTTCTACACGGTCACCGTCTACGAGAAAGGCGCCGAAGTCGTGCGCATGTATCAGACGCTGCTCGGGCGCGACGGCTTCCGCCGCGGCATGGATTTGTACTTCGAGCGTCACGACGGTCAGGCCGTGACGTGCGACGACTTCCGCGCCGCCATGGCCGACGCCAACGGGCGCGACCTCACGCAATTCGGCCGCTGGTACAGCCAGGCCGGCACCCCGCGGGTAACGGTCGACGCCGCCTACGACGAAGCCGAGCGCACCTACACCCTCACCCTCACGCAGCGCTGCCCGAAGGTCGGCGTGGAGTTGCAGGACGAGGCGCTCGTCAAGCAGCCGTTCCATATCCCGTTCGCTGTCGGCCTGCTCGATCGCGACGGTCGCGACATGACGCTGCGTCTGGCCGGCGAAGCCGCCGACGCCCCGCTCGCCACCACGCGCGTGCTGGACTTTACGCAGGCGCATCAGAGCTTCACGTTCGTCGATGTGGCGCACACGCCGATGCCGTCGTTGCTGCGCGGCTTCTCGGCCCCGGTGATCGTCGAGCACGAATACACCATCGACGAACTGGCGTTCCTGATGGCACACGACAGCGATCCATTCAACCGTTGGGAAGCCGGCCAGCGTCTGGCCACCCGCCAGTTGCTCGCCCTCGTCGAATCGATTCAGATGGGCCAGTTGCCCAGCGTCGACAGCTACGTGCTGGAGGCCTTCCGGCAAGTGCTGCGCGACGAGACGCTCGACCCGGCGTTCCGCGCGCAAGCGCTCACGCTGCCGGCCGAATCGTATCTCGGCGAGCAGATGGCGGAGATCGATCCGGCGGCCATTCATGCGGCGCGTCAGTACCTGCGTCAGCGGCTGGCCGCGTCGCTGCATACCGAATGGCTCGCGGCGTATCACAACCATCGCGTGCCCGGCCCTTATCAGCCGGACGCCGCATCGAGCGGCGAGCGCGCCCTGAAGAACCTCGCGCTGTCGTACCTGATGGAACTGTCGGACGCCGGCGTGGCGCAAACCGCGCGCACGCAGTACGACACTGCCAACAACATGACCGACCGTTTCGCCGCGCTCACCGCGCTGGTGCAACGCGGTGGCGCTGCACGCGAAGGCGATGCGGCCCACGGTCAAAACCACGCCGCGCAAGCGCTGGAGGACTTCTATCAGCGCTTCGAAAACGAGCCGCTGGCCATCGACAAGTGGTTCGCGCTGCAAGCCATGCAACGCGGCGACGGCAGTCACTGCGTCATCGACGCCGTGCGTGCACTCATGCGTCACCCGGCCTTCACGCTGAAGAATCCGAACCGCGCGCGCTCGCTGATTTTCAGCTTCTGCAGCGGCAATCCGGCGCAGTTCCACGCTGCGGACGGCTCGGGCTATCAGTACTGGGCCGAACAGGTCCTCGCGCTCGACGCCCTCAACCCGCAGGTCGCCGCGCGCCTGGCACGCGTGCTCGACCGCTGGCGCAAGTACACGCCCGCCCTGCGCGAACGTATGCGCGACGCGTTGCAGCAAGTCTCGCAGCACGCGGCGCTGTCGAAAGACGTGCGTGAGATCGTCGAAAAGGCCCTCGCCTGATCGACGCCAAGGTCATGCGGCAAGCGAGGGAGCAACGCCCTCGTTACGGCCGCATGACCTCGAAGTATCCACAGTTGAGCGATAGCTTGTAGGGCCAGCGCGGCCCGACACCGATCAGCGGACGCAGTGCCGGAATCGGCATGACGATCTCGTCGAACGCCCCGGCCATCAGGTAGTTCGCGGGATCGTTGCACAACGTCACCTTGCCGCTCATTGCGCTGATGACGAGGTGAACGTCCTGGCCGGGATACTTCGGCGGATCGCGAAACGCCAGTTGGTAGATCAGCATCACGTCGGCATCCGGCGGACTCTCGACGTCGTAGGTGCCGTTGGGAAGACTCGATCGAAAACTGAGCCGCAGCACCTCGTCGAGTGCCGCGTGCGGCGCGGCAGGCGAGCGCACCTGTCCCTGCACGCTCCACCAGAAAGGTGAGCCGTCCAGCCGATCCAGACGAACATCGACGGGCAGAAACCGCTTCTTTTGTTCCCCGTCGAAACACCACGCCCGCATGCAGCCATCGGCATGCAACGCTCCCCGCTCGGGCATTCCCTGTTCGTCGATCGTGACTCGTGGATAACGTCTGTCGACAGCAATTGGCGGCACGAGACCACCGCGCGAAAGTAGAACGAACTCTTCCATGCGCCACCTCCAGACTTCTGCCTCAGAAAGCTGAGTCGCTGCCGCGCACGATGTTGTTCCTTACCCGCACATGGCACGCAGGTGACTGTTTATATTGATGTTTCGTGCGCGCGCCAATTTGAGCGCAGTCTAGTCAATGAAATGCATTTGCGCACCTGTCAACCCTGACAGGTAGCCATTTCCCGTGGCGGCGCACGCTCAAGAAAACGCCGCGGGCGCATTGCTGCCCCGGCGGCGTTTCGGGCCCGATTCCGGCCTGAGCCAGGCCCAGCGCGCCTGTCAGCCCGTTCAGGCGGCCCGCGCCTGCGCTGTGGCCAGGCGTGCGCGCACGGCGTTGGCGGCGGCGACCATGTGGGTCAGGGCCCCGTCTACCTGCGTCCAGTCACGCGTTTTCAGACCGCAATCCGGGTTGATCCACAGACGCTCCGCCGGAATGCGCGCCAGCGCCGCCTCGATCAGACGCTCCATTTCCGCCTGCGACGGCACACGCGGCGAGTGAATGTCGTACACGCCCGGGCCGATTTCGTTCGGATACTCGAAGGCTTCGAACGCACCGAGCAGTTCCATATCGGAGCGCGTGGTCTCGATGGAAATTACGTCGGCGTCGAGCGCGGCAATCGACGGCAGAATGTCGTGGAATTCCGAGTAGCACATATGTGTGTGGATCTGCGTGTCGTCGGCAACGCCCGACGAGCACACCCGAAACGCGCGCACCGCCCACGCCAGATACGCCGGCCAGTCACCTTCGCGCAGCGGCAAGCCCTCGCGCAATGCCGGCTCGTCGATCTGAATCACGCGCACGCCCGCTTTCTCCAGCGCCGCCACTTCCTCGCGCAGCGCGAGCGCGATTTGCAGCGCCGTGAGTTCGCGCGGCTGATCGTCGCGCACGAACGACCATTGCAGCATCGTCACCGGCCCGGTCAGCATGCCCTTGACCGGCTTGTCCGTCAGTTGCTGGGCGTAGGCGCTCCACGTCACGGTCATCGGCTCGGGCAGATAGACGTCGCCATAAATCACGGGCGGCTTCACGCAACGCGAGCCGTAGCTCTGCACCCAGCCACTCTCGGTGATGACGAAGCCCCACAGCAGATCGCCGAAGTACTCGACCATGTCGTTACGCTCGGCTTCGCCGTGCACGAGCACATCCAGGCCATAGGTTTCCTGCTTCTCGATAGCCAGACGAATCTGCGCGCGCATCGTCTCCAGATACTCCAGATGCGACATCGCACGACGCTTGAAGTCCGCACGCGCCGTGCGAATCGCTGCGGTCTGCGGGAACGAGCCGATGGTCGTCGTCGGCAACGCGGGCAGCTTGAGCCACGCGCGCTGCGCGTCGGCGCGCGCGGGATACTCGGACGCACGGCGCGCATCGGCCTCGGTCAGCGTCGCCAGACGCTTCTGCACCACACTGTTGTGAATGCGCGGCGACGTACGACGCGCGGCCTGCGCCGTGGCGTCGGCCACGAAGGCGGCGCGCACGTCGGCCTTGGCGAACTCGGCGACGTCGAGCGAGCGGCACAGCAACACCAGTTCCGCGAGCTTCTGCACGGCGAATGCGAGCCACGTGCGCACTTCCTTATCGAGACGAACCTCGCTCGACAGATCGACCGGGCAGTGCATGAGCGAGCAGCTCGATGCGATCCACAGACGCTCGCCAAGCGTTTCCGCCAGCGACACGAGTTGCGCGCGCGCACGCGTGAGATCGCAGCGCCAGACATTGCGGCCATCGACCACACCGGCGGACAGCACCTTGTCGTTCGGCCAAAGCGCGGCGAACGTCTCGAGTTGCTTTGGCGCACGCACCCCGTCGACGTGCACACCGGCCACCGGCAACGTCGTCAGCAACGCGGCATGCTCGCTGACATCGCCGAAATACGTGGCGAGCAACAGCGACGGGGCGACGACGCTCAGACGGCGGTAGACCGGCTCGAAGGCGTCGCGCCACGCTTGGGGCAAGTCGAGCGCGAGAATCGGCTCGTCGATCTGCACCCACGTCACGCCCTGCGCCTTCAGACGCGCGAGCACGCGCTCATATGGCGCGATCAGTTCGGGCAACAGCGACAGACGGTCCCTCAGACCGCCCTTCTCCTTGCCGAGATACAGCAGCGAGAGCGGCCCGAGCAGCACGGGTTTGACGTTCGCGCCTTCGATCAGCGCCTCGGCCACTTCCTCGAAGAGCCATTCGGTGCCTTGACCGAAACGCGTCTGCGGCGAGTATTCCGGCACGAGATAGTGGTAGTTCGTATCGAACCACTTCGTCATTTCCATCGCGCTTTGCTGCGCGTTCCCGCGCGCGGCGGCGAAGTAATCGGCCAGCGTGAGCGCCGCGGGCGCGGCGCCAAAGCGCTCCGGCAGCCCACCCACGAGCGCCAGTGTCGAGAGCACCTGGTCGTACCAATGGAAGTCGCCGACGGTGATCCAGTCGAGGCCGGCGTCGCGCTGTGCACGGCGGTTGGCCGCGCGAATGCGGCGTCCGACGTCTTGCAACGCAGTGACAGCCATCTCGTCGCGCCAGTAGGCCTCGACGGCAAATTTGAGTTCACGCTGCGCGCCAATGCGCGGCAATCCGAGTACGTGGGCCTGAGCCATGTGCGCTGTCCTAAACGGAAACTTGCGATATTGCAAATGAGTTGTCGGCGGACAATGTCCGCCCAGGCTGGCAGTATCCGGGGCACCCATGTATTATTCAAACGAAAGTTTTTGAGATTCGTCATTAATTTTATTCATGCAACGAACACCCATCGAACTTCGTCATCTGCAAACGTTGCTCGCGCTGCGCGACACCGGCAGCGTTTCACGTGCGGCGCTCTGGCTGCACCTGACGCAGTCCGCCCTTTCGCATCAGATCAAGGCACTGGAAGATTTCTATGGCTTGCCGCTGTTCGTGCGCAAGTCCTCGCCGCTGGTGTTTACGCCCGCGGGCAAGCGCCTGCTCGCGCTGGCCGAAGAGGTGGTGCCTGCGGTCGACGAGGCGGGACGCGACCTGACGCGGCTCGCGCAAGGCACGCAGGGCACGCTGCGCATCGCCGTGGAATGTCACACCTGTTTCGATTGGCTGATGCCCGCCATGGACGCGTTTCGTGTGCGCTGGCCGGAAGTGGAACTGGATATCGTGTCGGGTTTTCACGCCGACCCGATCGGGCTGCTGCATCAGGATCGCGCCGATCTGGCGATCATTTCGGAGCATGAGGAAGGCGAGGCGGTGGACTTTCATCCGCTGTTCCGCTTCCAGATGATGGCGCTCATGGCGAACGACCATCCGCTCGCGGGCAAGTCGCATCTCGACGCCGAGGATTTCCGCGACGAAACGCTCATCACCTACCCCGTGCCCGACGACATGCTCGATATCGTGCGTCAGATACTTCGCCCGGCCGGGATCGAGCCCACGCGCCGCACGACCGAGTTGACGGTGGCGATTCTGCAACTCGTCGCGAGCCGCCGCGGGCTGGCCGCACTGCCGCTATGGGCGGTGACGGGCTATCTTGAGCGTCGCTATGTGAGTGCGCGTCCGATCACGCCGCAGGGGCTGACAGCCGAGCTGTGGGCCGCCACGCTGCCTACCGTGACCGAGCGCCCGTACATCGGCGAGTTCGTCTCGCTCATGCGCGAGACGAGCCTGCTCACGTTGCCGGAGATCGAGTTGCTTTGACGTCCGGCCCCGCTATCGGGCAGGCCGTCGCACGATCAGTCGGCAGACGCGCTTGCCCGAGCTGGCGCTCGTGACGTCTTCCTCGTGCAAGACAATGCCTTCGTGCAGCGCGGCGCGCACCACGCTGGGGTCGAAAGCGCTGTAGAGACGGCCGTCCTCGTGCCGCAGATCGGCCCCTTCGGTCACGCGCCACGACACGTAGAGCACGCCGCCCGGACGCACCAGCGTCCAGAGCCGGTCGGCCGCCAGGGGCACGTCGCTCGCCGGCAGGTGCATGAGCACCGTCTCGCAAATCACGTTATCAAACTGTGCCGTCACGCTTTCGAGCATCGGCAACCGGTCGACGTGAAACGTCACCCAGGGGAACGACTTGCGCGCCAGCGCGACGAGCGCAGGCGAGCTGTCGTAGCCCGTGACGTCGAACCCTTGTTGCGCGAGCCACGCGGCGTCGCGCCCGTTGCCGCACCCTACGTCGATCGTGCGCCCGGCCGCAATGAAATGACGCACGAGCAGCGCGTACATGTCGTCCGGCGGCGGCTGGTTGAGCCAGTCCTCGTGATACCGCTCGGCATTGGCCTCGTAGGCCGCTTCGGTTTGCAGGTCCGCCATGATCGTGATCTCCGGGGGCGTGAACGGTCAGCTTATTGCGAAATCTTCTCCAGCGCGATATCCCGCGTGCGCGGCCCCATCAGGCCAATGGCGAGCATGACGACCAGCATTGCACAGGAGATGAACGCGAACACGCCGGTCACGCCGAAATTGCGCAGCACCGACGCGATCAGAAATGCCGTGAAGATCGCCGAGAAACGGCTCCACGAATAGACGAAACCGACCGCACGCGCGCGAATGCCCGTGGGGAACAACTCCGTCTGATACGCGTGATAGCTGTACGACATGATGTTGTTCGCGAGCGTCAGGCCGATCCCCATCGCGATGAGCAGGAACGACGAGGTGACCTGAGAGAACACGATACCGCACACGATACCGATGCCGGCCGTCCAGACGATGGCGTGCTTGCGCTCGACCTTGTCGGCCATCCAGAGTCCGATCAGCGGTCCGATGGGCGCGGCCAGGGCGATCACGCTCGAATACGCCAGACTCGTCGTCACCGTGATGCCCTGCTTGATGAGCAGCGTCGGCACCCAGTTGGCGAAGCCGTAGAAGCCGACCGTCTGGAAGATGTTGAACAGAATCATCATGATCGCGCGCTTGCGATACGGCGGCACCCACATGTCGCGAAACGCGCTCTTCGGCACCACCGGCTCCGGTGCGCCCGGCGGCGGCAGCGGCTTGCCGTATTCGCGCTCGACCTTGGCTTCGAGCGCCGAGAGCACGCGCTCGGCTTCGTCGAGACGTCCCTGCTGCGCGAGCCAGCGCGGGCTTTCCGGCAGCGCACGGCGAATCCACCAGACGAACACCGCGCCGTGCGCACCGATGAGCACCACCCAGCGCCAGCCTTCCAGACCAAGGAATTCGCGCGGCACAAGCCAGTAGGCGAGCAGCGCGACGACCGGCACGGCCGTGAAGCCGACGGCCTGCTCGCACGCGAACGCGCGGCCGCGAATCTGCTTGGGTACGAGCTCGGCGATGTAAGTGCCGATTGTCACCAGCTCCACGCCAATGCCCAGGCCCACCACGAAGCGCCAGAAGTTCACGCCCGTGGCCGTGTCCTGAAACGCCATGATGACGTTGGCGACCGTGTACCAGAGCAGCGAGCCGGTGAAGACGGCGCGGCGCCCGAAGCGGTCGGCGAGAAAGCCGCACGCAATGGTGCCGATGAACAGCCCCGAGAACAGCGCGGCGATAAAGCTCGCCACCCCGGTCGTGCCGAACAGGCCCGGCGTCGTGGGCGTCAGAATGCCGCTCTTCACCAGGCCCGGTGCGATATAGCCGGTGTAGAGCAGATCGTAGAGTTCGAAGAAAAAGCCGAGACTGAGCAGCACCACCAGCTTCCAGACGGTGCGGGTCGGTGGCAGACGGTCGAGTCGGGCGGAAATGTCACCTGCGCTCAGGTGGGTTGCCGCAGTCGTTGCTTGAGCGGCGCGAGGCATGGAAGGCATTGAAACGTCAGGGGATGGCATGGAAATCGTCTCCGGGCCCGTTCGGTCATGGCCGAACTGCGCATCGTTGTTGGCCGACGTCCGTCACAACGCCGGATACACCATGAATCGACAGGCACGAGGCCGAAATTGTGCCACGAATGACACCGCGCCAGTCACCTTTGCCACGCACTACGAAAAATTGCGATGTTCATCAACAACAGCACGCGCTTCGGCACCCTCCGTCACTCGCAGCACATCGTTGCGGATCTATCGCGCCGCACGGCATTTGTCGCACCTGCTGAAACACACGTCCGGGCGATGCGAAGCGGGCGACTCAATCGCGCTCCCCGACGACGGCGGCCTTCAGTTCGTCGAAACCGACAATGCGCCCGGCCAACGCACTCGCCGCCACCGTGTAGGGACTGGCGAGCCACACGCTGCCCGGGCCCGAGCGCCCCGGGAAGTTGCGGTTGATCGCGCTGATCGTGACTTGCCCGGTGGACGTCGACTGGCCCGGCCCGCAGTTCGCACATGCGCCGCAACCGGGCATGACGAGCGTGACGCCCGCGGCCTCGAACGTGTCCAGATAGCCCTGTGCTTCGCAATAGGCGCGCACGTCCATCGTGCCGAATTGCAGGAACAGCGAGCGTCCCTGCGCGACGCGCAAGCCGTGCGCGACGCCCCACGCCAGTACGTCGTGATATGCATCGAAGTCGTCGCGCTTGCCTGCGGTGCATGAGCCGCCGTACGCGATGTCGATGGCCACGGGCGCATCGAGCTCTGCGAGCGCCACGCCGTTGCCCGGATCGCCGGGACGCGCCAGCATGGGTGTGAGCGAGGCGGCGTCGATGCGAATCACGTCGCGATAGCGGGCGCCGGCGTCGCTCGTCATCCACGGCGCGAGCGTGAAATCGATACCGCGCCGCGCTTTGAGAAACGCCACCGTTTTCTCATCCGGCGCGACGATGCCGGTGAACCCGCCCAGCTCGGCCACCATATTGGTAAGCGTGGCGCGTTCGTCGACCGACATGGCGCGCACGGCACTCCCCACATATTCGAAGACGAGGCCGATGGCGTCGCCGCTGCGGATCGCGTCGAGTCGCAACAGATGGAGCACGACGTCCTTGGCCGTCACGCCCGGCGCGAGGTCGCCGTCGATCTCGATGCGCAGCGTCTGCGGCACCTTGCAGCGGACGTAGCCCGTGACCCAGCTATTCGCGATATCCGTCGCGCCCGCGCCGAACGCCAGACAACCGAGCGCGCCCGCATGCGGCGTGTGCGAGTCGGTGCCGATCACGATCTGCCCCGGCAACGCGTAGCGCTCGGCCATCAGCGCGTGGCAGATGCCGTCGGCGCCCTCCATACTTCCTTCGTTGCCTTGCGTCCCCTCGTTAGCCAACTGACCATGCGCCAACACGGGATAACGTGAGACGAACTCGCGATGGCCGCTCGTCAGATTGGCCACGCCGGGCAGCAGCCCCTGCGAGACGTGCGGAAAACTCTGCGCGGCCAGCACCAGATGGTCCTGGAACGCGATGATGCGCGCCGGATCGTAAAGCGCCGCCGGCTCTCCGAATGCGCCATGCATCAGATGTGCGCACATCCCCGTGAAGTAGTCGTGCGAGAAGCGCCAGTCGACGCGCACGAACACGCCGTCGCCGTGCTCGGTCCCTGGCGTGGCCGGGTGTAGGCGTCGCGCCATGATCTTCTCGACGAGGGTGCGCGGTGGCGTGTTGTCCGTGTTGAGCGTGTTGCGGATATCCGGCCCATCGTCATGCGGCGCCAGGGGCGCGGGCCACTCGGCGAACTTGCTATACGCGAGCAGGCCGCCGCTGCGGATGATCTGCTGCGTGAGGGCGTCGCGACCCTTGAGGAATTCGGTAATGGGAATGGCTTCCCCGGCCTGAATGCGTTCGAGCACGCCGAAGTCGGTCGTCGTCAGAATGCCGATGTTGTCGCAGTTCTGCTGATAGATGCGCTCGAAGCTCTCGGCAACGATCAGCCGGATACCGGCGGAGCGTTCCGCGAGCGGGCTCGATTCTCGCGAGGAGCCCTTGCCGTAGCGCTTGCCCGCAACGGTGACCTGAAAGCCACCGCGCCGCACTGCATGCTCGCCGATGGGCAGCGCGTTACCCGCTTTGAAACCGACGTAAGGGTAGCGTCCAAGTCGCTCGTCGTACGTGAGCATGACGGTGACGGGCGTGATTTCGTCGGTCGAGACGTTATCGCGCAGCGCGCCGGCCTCGGCGCGAGCGATGGACTCACCGGCCAACTGACGGCGCACGATGGCCGGGTCGTCGGACAGAAACAGCACACGGCCGTCGAAACGAATGGTGTCTTCCATGCAGCAATTACCTCCGGAAGACAGCATAGCGGCCGCGTCATCGCCCTGTCGTGCCGTCTCGGCAAGCCCGGCGTGACAGATTGCGAAGGGCCACAGGCGGCGCGCGCTCCGGGGAGTACCGCCGCCGGTTATGCGTCCAACGCGCCCTGCCCTTGCCCCTGCGCCAGGAAATTGACCACGGCGGACGCCGTCGCACTCAACTGCTCACGCGAGGGAAAAACAAGCCACAGTTGGCGATGCGCCCATTCGTCGGTCAGCGGGCGCACCACCACGTCGAGCTTGCCCACGTACAACTGGCCGACCTGCTCGGGCGCGATGGCGATACCAAGGCCCGCGTGCGCCATGCGGCACAGGGCGTCGAGGCTGGAAACGCGAATCTTGATCCTCAGCGACTCGCCCGCGGCGCTCGCCTGTTGACGCAACAACTGCGTGAGCGCGCTGTTGCCCTGAAGGCCGACAAGCGTCTCGCCCACACACGCCGAGAACGGAATTTCCCCGGTGCGGGCGGCCAGCGGATGCCCCACCGGCAGAATCACGGCGAGCCGGTCGCGACGGTACGGCACCATCGTGAAAGCCTCGATGCCCTCGAGCGCGTTGCAGATACCCACGTCCACGGCCCGCTCGGCTACGCGCTGAAGCACCTCGTTGCTGTGTTGTTCGTCGAGCTCGACGTCCACGGCGGAAAAAACCCGGCCGAATGCGGCAAGGTCTTCCGGCAGAAACTGCACGATGGCGGACAAATTCGCCGCAATGCGCACGCTGCCGCGCGCCCCCTCATGAAATTGGGACAACTCGGCGCCCAGCGACTCGATCGTGCCCAGAATACGTTCGGCATAGCGGCGCACCGTCTCACCGACTGGCGTGACGGTAATACCGCGCTGATGACGCTGGATGAGCGAGAGGCCCACGATCGCCTCAATGTCGGCAATGCGGCGACTGATGGCCGAGGGCGCGATGAACTCGCGCTCGGCGGCGCGCGCCATGCTCCGCTCCTGGCAGACGGCCACGAAAAGGCGCAAAGAAGTGAGATCGAGCTTGCGGAGAAGGTTTTCCATACCCGTACGGCAATACACCGGAAATGCCGGAAACGCCCGGCTGGCGCGGCCCCGCAAGGGGCACGTCTTTTGCTGGACAAACAACGAATCGACGCCTATTATACGCATCGCGTACACAGCCCTGCCGACCCGACCATGAGTGCACAGCAGACTTTCCTGCGCGACGCGATGCGTCGCCTGAACATGACCCGCGACACCTTCGCCGAGCGCATCGGCGTTCGCCGGCGCGCCCTCGACACCTGGCTGCTGCCGGAAGACTCGAGCGAATATCGCACGATGCCGAGCATCGTAGAGAAATTCGTCGGGGAAATTCTAGGTCGCGAAGCGCCGTCCGCAGAATCTACGCAAAGCGCACACAAGCCATTGCGCGAACGCATGGGACTGGACGGCAAGCCGCATCTGATCTCCGTCGACCAGTTCTCGCGCGACTCGCTCGAAGAATTGTTCCACGTAGCCGACATCATGCAACCGATCGCGCGCCGCCAGAAGATCTCGCGTGTGCTCGAAGGCGCCGTGCTCGGCAACCTGTTCTTCGAAGCCAGCACCCGCACCCGCGTGAGCTTCGGCTCCGCCTTCTGCCGTCTCGGCGGCTCGGTGTGCGACACGACCGGCTTCACGTTCTCGTCGATGGCCAAGGGCGAATCGATCTACGACACGAGCCGTGTCATGAGCGGTTACGTCGACGCACTCGTCGTGCGTCACCCCGAAAAGGGCTCGGTCGCCGAATTCGCGCGCGCCACGAACATCCCCGTCATCAATGGCGGCGACGGTCCGGGCGAACACCCGAGCCAGGCGATTCTCGATCTGTACACCATCGGCCGCGAATTCTCGCGCCTGGGCAAGCTGGTCGACGGCGCCCACGTGGCCATGGTCGGCGATCTGCGCTACGGCCGCACGGTGCACTCGCTGATCAAGCTGCTCGCGCTGTATCGCGGCCTGAAGTTCACGCTGATCTCGCCGCCGTCGCTGGAAATGCCGACGTACATTCTCGATCAGATCTCGCAGAACGGTCACGTGATCGTGCAGAGCAACTCGCTCGCCGATCTCGCGGGCGCCGACGTGGTCTATGCGACGCGCATCCAGAAGGAGCGTTTCGCCGACGAAGCGATCGAGGGCTACACGCCGGACTTCCAGATCAACGAAGCGCTGATCAACCAGTATTGCGACAGCCGTACGATCATCATGCACCCGCTGCCGCGCGACAGCCGCCCGGGCGCCAACGATCTGTCGACGGATCTGAATCACGATCCGCGTCTGGCGATCTTCCGTCAGACGGACAACGGCATTCCCGTGCGGATGGCGATTTTCGCAATCCTGCTCGGCGTGGACAAGCAAGTTCAGCACAGCATGCGCGACGCCGCCTGGCGCTCGCCGTCGCACATCGGTCCGGACGACGCGCTGTTCGACGGCCTCGACTGATCGCGTAAGCATCGAGCGTCTCGGACATTTCCGAGACGCTATCCTCTCCCATCCGATATTGCACTGCCCCCAAGGATTTTTCGCGGGGGCAGTGTCGCTTTACGAGTAAAATTGCGTCCATATTCAAATAGGTACGCTTTTTTTGCTTTTCCGGAGGCCCACATGCGGCGCAAGACCCTTACCCAATATCTCATCGAACAGCAGCGGGAATTCAACAACATTCCTGCCGAGCTGCGTCTGCTGATCGAAGTCGTCGCGCGCGCGTGCAAGTCGATCAGCCATGCCGTATCCAAGGGCGCGCTGGGTGGCGTGCTGGGCAGCGCCGGCAGCGAGAACGTGCAGGGCGAAGTCCAGAAGAAGCTCGACGTCATCTCCAACGAGATCATGCTCGAGGCGAATGAATGGGGCGGCCATCTGGCGGCCATGGCGTCCGAAGAGATGGAAGACGTCTTCCACATTCCGAACCGTTATCCGCAGGGCGAATACTTGCTGATGTTCGATCCGCTCGACGGCTCGTCGAACATCGACGTGAACGTGTCGATCGGCACGATCTTCTCGGTGCTGCGTTGCCCAGACGGCGTGACGGACCCGACCGAGAAGGACTTCCTGCAACCGGGCACGCAACAGGTTGCGGCCGGCTACGCGGTGTACGGTCCGCAAACGATTCTGGTGCTGACGACGGGCCACGGTGTGAACTGCTTCACGCTGGATCGTGAGATGGGCTCGTGGGTGCTCACGCAGGAAGGCATGCGCATTCCGGAAGACACCAAGGAGTTCGCAATCAACATGTCGAACGAGCGCCACTGGTATCCGCCGGTGCAGCGCTATATCGGCGAGTTGCTGCAAGGCAAGGAAGGCGTACGCGGCAAGGACTTCAACATGCGCTGGATCGCGTCGATGGTGGCGGACGTGCATCGCATTCTGACGCGCGGCGGCGTGTTCATGTACCCGGCAGACAAGCGCGATCCGGATAAGCCGGGCAAGCTGCGCATCATGTACGAAGCGAACCCGATGAGCTTCCTGGTGGAGCAGGCGGGGGGGGCGTCGACGAACGGGGTGCAGCGCATTCTGGACATTCAGCCGCAGAAGCTGCACGAGCGCGTGGCGGTGTTCCTTGGCTCGAAGAACGAAGTCGAGCGCGTGACCGGTTATCACCACGAAGCGGACGCGAAGTAAGGTCGCGGGATCGTCGTCGCGAAACTGGCGGGATGCCGCAAAAAATTCCGCAAAATTTTTTGCGACGGCGAAGCGCAGGATTCCCGAAATTTCAATGATTTACGCGCGACTCGCGCAGACAAGCGGCAGACGCAGCGAAAAATCTTTGAAAAAAGTAGTGACAAATAGAGAAAGTCTGCTATTATCTCACTTCTTCGCAGCGCCGGAGTAGCTCAGTCGGTAGAGCAGCTCATTCGTAATGAGAAGGTCGGGGGTTCGATTCCTCTCTCCGGCACCAGCGACTTCCTAAGTCCCTGGTCATGCAAGCAAGACGAAGTACTAAGCAGTCAACAAAAAAGCCGCCCGAATATGTCGTGCGGCTTTTTTGTTTTTGTCGTCCGCCGGGACCGGAGAAAGGGATCGAATCCTCGACCGCATTCCCCGCACGCGCCCTTCCCCTCGAACGTCGGCGATGCGGTATCAGCGCATCGCCGGCTCGTCATCCTTCACTCGTCCACCTTCCCCACCTTTCCTGCCGTAGCGCTCGCACCACCTTCGATAGCGTTATCGTTCGCACCGTCCTCATCCTCGGCGGGCTGCGCCATCCATTCGTGATATCCCTGCGCGCCCATCTTGCGCATCAGGGCTTCGTTACGTTCGTAGATCGTTTCGGCTTCGGGGAACGCTTCCACTGCGCGGTCGATGCTCGTCTCGCGCAGCAGATGCAGAATCGGATACGGTGAGCGATTCGTGAAATTCTCCACGTCGTCGGGATCCGTGCCGTCGAATTGATAGTCTGGATGAAAGCTCGCAATCTGCATCTCACCTTCGAGATGCAACTGCTTGAGCATGCGCTGCGCGAAGAACAGCGCGTCGTTGTACTCGTGGAAGTCGAGTAGTGCGCCCGGCAGGATCAACAGCGTCGTGTCGACCACCTGCGGATCGGCGTCGACCAGCCATCGCAACTCGTGTTCAAGATCGAGCAACGCGCCCTCCATATCACGTGCCGCACTCACTGCGTAGCGGATCTGATCCTTGACGTGCACCGCCTTCGCGAACGGGCAAAGATTCAACCCGATCACGGCGCGTGTGAGCCAATGACGCGTCGCCGCAATCACGGCTTCATTGTCCTGGGTCTGCACCGGGTCGGGGGTCGATCCGGCGGCAGGAATGGTTTTGTCCGGCATACGAAAAACGTGGCGATGATTCATGAATACGGCATTGTAATTCGCCTCCCGCTCGCATCGGCATGCCCGTGATCGATAACCTCGCGGCGCAAATGCCAAAACCGGCGTCCGGGATGTGCGCAACCATGCGGCCTTTCCTCCGCCAAGTGCTCAACGACCATGCCCGGCATCTCATCTGCTACCTCTTTCGCCCCCGGCACCTACGATGGCCACGCGGCACCGCCCGCGCCTGCCGACAGCACACAGCTGGCCGCGATGACATTGAACGAATTGCTCGCCATTGCTCCCTCATCGACGCACCGCCCGCAAGACATCCGCCTCACCTTGGTCGACGCGCAAACCGCTGCGGGTCGCGAGTTACGAGACGCCTGCGAAAGCGCCTCATCGAACGGAACGCTGTTCCTCGACATGGTGACGCTGCTCACCCTGCCAGAGGAGGAACGCACCCTGGATCGATTGACCGACGCCGGCATCTTCCTCGCTCCTGGACGTGCACGGCATTTGCGCAGCGAAGACGCCGCATTGCTGCGAAGTAACGAAGGCCTGCAACTTTGGCTGCGATACGCCGCCGAGCCCGCTGCCTATATGGATCTGTTCGACGGCACGGACGTCTTTGGCCCAGCGTTCGCCGACGACCAGACGCGCATCGACAAGATCCTCCGGGTACTGGTGGCGTGCGGGCGCGACCGGACCGACGCCACGCCGTCGTACCCGGCCGACAGCGCACCGTACAACCCGCTGTCGCATCTGTGCAGTCAGATTGCACCGCAATGGCTGCGCCGTGTGCTCGAACTCGGCACCGATCCCAACCAGGCAAGCCAGACCGGCACCCCCCTGGCGGCAGCCGCCATGCGCGCCGAAGCCATGCGTCTGCACAACGCGGGAAAAGACCCCTTGCTTGTGCACGACTCGCTGCGCCAACTCGCCGAACTGCTCAAACGGCACGGCAGCAATCTGATGCAACCGAATCGCCGCGGCGTGCCGGCGGTCGCGCTGCTCACCCTCCATGGGCTCTGCGGCGCAGCCGAAGCGCTGCTCGCGGCTGGGGCCGATCCGAACGCCGCCGACACCTCCGGCAATACGCTCATGCACTATCTGGCTCACGCCATTCATGAACGCAACGACCCACGACGGCATGACACCGCCCAACTCGCGCATTACACCCTGATTGCCGCCTCGCGCTACGGCGGCGATCTGAGTCTCGTGAACCGTTTAGGACACGCCGCACGCGATTGGATACCGGCGTTAATGCCACTCTCTCCGATGATCAGCGATTCACTCGCCCACATCGCACGCGAGACCGCGCTGCGGCGCATCAAAGCGCTCAGTTAGTCCCCGCTGGCGCCGTCCGGCGTCGGCCGTCTCCATCATCTGCATCATCTCTATCGTCTCGGTCACCTCTGCGCATCGTGACGACAGGCAACGCCACACGTAACGCCGTCGCCCATGCCCGCGAACTGCGCCCTTCCTGCCACCCACCCATTTACCTCTACGCAACGCTCAAATGCCTTTGTCCCCTCTAGCATCATCGTCAATGCCCATCAGCGTCCCCCTTTCTCCCAGTGCATCTCTGCCCAGCCCCAACGACAACGTGACCTGCGGCTCGCCGTCTTCCACGCCCTCATCAGAAATGACGCTCGATTGCTTGCTCCGGACCCGGCGTGAAGGGCGATGTACGTCACAACACCTATGGGAGAGGTTGATGAGCCTGGACACCGTGGCAGGCCGCCAGCTACGCGACAGTTGTCAGGTAGCGAGGCCCGACCGGGCCGACGAACTGGCCTTCTCGATGGCTGCGCTATTTTGCATCCCCGCGGAGAACAGAACCCTCGCGAATCTCGACGGCGCCGGCATCTTCATCGACCGCTCACGACTCGACCGGCTACGCCCCGAAATTGCCAACCTGCTCCTGAGCGACGAAGGGCTGCAACTCTGGCTCCAGTTCGCGGCATCTCCATCTGGATACCTCAGCGTGTTCGTCGATGCGATCATGAGCGAGACCTTTCCCACCTATCCGACGGGGCCGCTCGCGCGGGCGCTGAGCGTGCTGGTCGGCAGCGGGCGCGACATGACCAACGATGTCCCCCGGTCCGAAGCGCCCAACGAAGTCCATCTCCCGCTATGCCATCTGTGCTGCCACGTGGCCCCGGAATGGCTACCGTCGCTGCTTGAATTCGGGGCCGATGCCAACCAGGTCTCGTCAAGAGGTGTGCCACTGGTGGCGTCGGCCATGGCCGCAGAAGCCGACCGTCTGCATTCGCAGGGCTACGACCTGTTGGTCCCTCACGACTCGCTCTACCGTCTCGGGACGATGCTCAGAGCGCATGGTGCACACCTCACGCAGCCCTCGCGCGCGGGTTCTTCCCCTGCCATGTTGCTGACGCTGAACGGCTACTGCGGGGCGGCCGAGGTTCTGCTCGCGTTGGGGGGAGCCACGTGCAACGCCGTCGACGGCGGTCTCCAGGGCAACACGCTCATGCACCACCTCGCGTCTGCCGCGCAAGGCAAGCCGTACTCGTTCGCCGCCTTCTTCCTCTTCACGCTCGCACTGCGCTACGGCGGCGATCCCGATCAATCGAACTTCGCCGGCGTCACGCCCGCATCGCTGTTGCCGGATGGCCTTTTCCAATACTTGCGCCTGAGCCAGAAAATGATCACGCAGGCACGCGAACGAGCGCGGTACACCGTGGCCAACCCCAAACCAAAAACCGCCGAGGAAAAGAACGGCCTTCTGCCCATGGTCAGTGCCGTCCTCGCGACCGAAGCGAAGCGGTTATGCGATGTGGGACACGACCCCCTGCTGCCGCATGAATCGCTGCTCCAACTCGCGGCGTCGCTCAAGCGCCGCGGCGTGAATCTGACGCAACGGCATGCAGACGGCACCCCACCCGTGCTGTGGCTGACGCTGCGCGGTTACTGCGGCGCCGCGGAAGCCCTGCTCGCCACGCATCCGTGCTGCAACGAGCCGCAGTACGAAGGCAATACGCTCATGCACTTCCTTGCCGCAACCACGCGTTATCCCGCAGACGCCATCTACGCGGATTACATGCTCAATACGGCGCTGCGCTACGGCGGCAACCCCGCGCAACCCAACGCTACCGGAAATACGCCACTCGCGATGTTGACCCAGGAGCGCATCCGCTTTGTGCGCGCGGGCTTCTCCTTTATCTCCCAGACACGCAGGAAAGCGGCAGCGTCAGTCGCCAACCGCAAAAACCGAACCCCGCGAGCCGAAACACTGGATGAAGCACCGGTACTTGCCCATCCAATGCGACATTCCGCCGCAGCCACATAATATGCATTTCGTTTGCATCTTATAATCACCTCGCCGGGCCCCTGAAGTTGTTGTCGCGAGTTGAGCCTTGGGGCACCGGCGACCGAATACCGCACCGTGAGTCTTCCGTCATCGCTCAAGGCCATTCAAGGTCTTTCAAAGCGATTCAAGACGATGCGACGGTGCCGATGGACACCCACCAGTGCGCCCAAAAAGATGCATTTAAATTGCATCTTATAAACACAGGAGTCTTGCCATGCTTTCCGCAGCGTCCCGCCCCTACATCGACGCAAGCGTTCCCGTGCTGCGTGAGCACGGTCTTGCGATCACGCGTCACTTCTACGCGAGCATGTTCGAAGCGCACCCTGAGCTGCGCAACCTCTTCAACATGGGTAATCAGGCGAACGGTGCGCAGCAGCAGTCGCTCGCGTCCGCCGTATTCGCGTATGCCGCGAACATCGACAACGCTGCCGCCCTCGCGCCCGTGCTGGAGCGTATCGTGCACAAGCATGTGTCGGTCGGCATCACGCCGTCGCATTACCCGATCGTCGGCCGCCATCTGCTGGGCGCCATTAAGGACGTATTGGGCGACGCCGCGACGCCCGAACTGATTGCCGCCTGGGACGAAGCCTACTGGTTGCTCGCCGGTGAGTTGATCGCCGCGGAAGCCCGTCTGTCCGAGCGCACGCTCGCGCCGCTGGGCGCCCTTCGCGAACTGGTCGTGGCCGATGTCGACCGCGAAACGGAGCACGTGGTGTCGTACTACCTGCGTACGCACGAAGGTGGCTCGCCGGGCGAGTTCGCACCGGGGCAGTATGTGAGCGTTCAGGTCACGTTACCGGACGGCCTGCAACAGCGCCGCCAATACAGTCTCTCCGACGCGCCCGACGCCCCGCACTGGCGCATCACCGTCAAGCGTGAAGACGCCGGCAGCACAAAGCCCGCCGGTCAGGTCTCGAACTGGCTGCATGCCAATCTGAAGACGGGTGACCGCATTCTCGTGAGCCCGCCTTACGGCGAATTCACCCCGTCGCTCGACGCTGCGCACCCCTTCGTGCTGCTGAGCGCGGGCGTCGGTATCACGCCGATGATGTCGATGGTGAGCGCGCTGGCCGCGAAGGGATCGCGTCGCGAGATTCTGTTTGCGCACGCCGCACGTAACAGCTCGCATGTTGCGTTGCGTCGTCATCTGGCGTTTGCCGCTACGCAACTGCCACACCTGCGGGTCACGACATTCTTCGAAACGCCGTCGACCAGTGAGCGTGAAGGCGTCGACTACACGTTTGCAGGCCGCATGGACATCTCGCGCCTGTCCTTGCCCGCGAACGCCGACTACCTGTTGTGCGGCCCGGCAGCGTTCATGCAAGCCCAATGGCGTGCCCTGCGCGACGCCGGCGTGCCGGCCGAGCGCATGCATCGCGAGGTCTTCGGCCCGGACGCGCTGGATCACTTGCTCTGATCCACGTCTTTGCGCCAGTAGAAAACAGGTAGAAGGCAAACGGTAAACGCACAGGGCCCCCAATCGGGGGCCCTGTCGTATTTCAACGCGGCATCGCTGCCGCTACACCTCAGTCGATCAATGCGCCCGAGGCGTCGTAGAACGGGTGCGAGCCGCCGGCATCGTCCACGAAGGCGAGATGCGAGACCAGTCCGGTCTGCGGCGTGAACCGGTGCAACTGGAACGCCGGGGGATCGAGCACCCATGCGGACGGCCCGCCCTCACGCAGATCGAGGGCAACCTGGTGCGCAGGCGACGGGCACACGCTCGCAACGGTGCCCGCGAAACGCGTGTGAATCGGTCGATGCACATGCCCGCAAATCACGCGTTCCACGTTGTCGAAACGACGCACGATGGCCGCCAGCTTCGCCGCATCCGCCGCGTCGAGCGCCTGAACGTCCATATGCTCGATACCGCACGCGAAGGGCGGATGGTGCATGGCGATGACGGTCGGCGTCTGCGTGTCGCTGGACAGCGTGGCCTCAAGCCAATCGCGTCGCTCGTCGCACAGCTTCCCGCCGCCATTGGGCGGGTCTTGCGTATCGAGCGCAACGAGTCGCATCGGCCCGAACATCGCGGTGTACTGCACGAAATTGCCAGGCTTGCCGAGATACGTATGCTCCGGGAACACTTCGCGCAGCGCGTCGCGCCCGTCGTGATTGCCGATGACGAGGTAGTACGGGATTTGCAGCGGCGTGAGCAAGCGGCGAAGGTGCTCGTATTCCTCGCGAGCGCCGAAGTCGACGAGATCGCCCGTGAGCACAACGAAGTCCGGACGCGGCACAAGCGTATTGAGACGCGCCACGCAGCGCTCGAGATAGGCGGCGGTATCGACGCGGCGGTAAGCGAGCTTGCCGGGCCGTTTGATGTGAAGGTCGCTGATTTGCGCGAACAGCATGAGCGGATTATCCGTGAAGCGAAAAGACATGGGCGGCGGCCAGCGAGAGGCCCACCTTATCGCCGACGCGGCACTCGCGACGGCTCGAAACTTCGACCAGCACGCTGCCTGCGGCCGACACCCCACTAAGCGTCAGACGCGTACGGTCGCCGAGAAATTGCACTTCCTCGATGCGTCCCGTGACGGCGGCGTCGCCCTCGGGCACCACGATGGCGTCTTCAGGGCGGAAATAGAGTTCCTGCACATCGGCACGCACATTCGGACAAGCGAAATGCCCGCCGTCGAGATGGAAGTGACCGTCGCGCCAAACACCAGCCAGACGGTTGAGCGTACCCACGAAGTTCGCCACGTGACGCGAGGCCGGCTGGTAGTAGATGTCGCGCGGCGCGCCGATCTGTTCGATGCGGCCCGCGCTCATCACCACGATGCGGTCGCCCAGCGCCATCGCTTCGTCCTGATCGTGGGTGACGTACACCGTCGTCACGCCGAGCCCGCGCAGCAGGCGGTCCATATCGGCGCGCACGGTCTCGCGCAGCTTGGCGTCCAGCGCGGTGAGCGGCTCGTCGAGCAATAGCACACGCGGCTCCGGCGCGAGCGCGCGCGCCAGGGCGACGCGCTGCTTCTGACCACCGGAGAGCTGTGCGATTGCGCGATCTGCGTACGGCGTGAGATGCACCAAATCAAGCAACTCGTCCACACGCTTGTTGATCTGGGCCGACGGCAGGCCGCGCAACTTGAGGCCGTACGCAACATTTCCGCGTACGGTGAAGTTCGGGAACAGCGCGTAGTTCTGGAACACCATGCCTACGCGACGCTTCTCGATCGGCAGACGCGTGACGTCTTCGTCGCCGAAGCGCACACGCCCCCCCGCGTCAGGACGTTCAAGCCCGGCGATCATGCGCAGGGTCGTCGTCTTGCCGCAGCCCGACGGGCCGAGCAGCACCAGCGTCTCGCCCGCGCCGATCGTCAGATCGAGCGGTTGCAGGACGGTGTTGCCGTGAAACGTCTTGGCACAGCGTTCAAGATGAATGGGGATGGAGGTCAGTTTCATCGTCATATCCTTGGCATTCGGTGTGCGTGCAGCGCAACCGTGTCATCAGGTGCGCCCGCGCGCATTGCGGACTTTCGTGCGCTGAGCCGTCATCTGCATGACGATGAGCAGCGGCACGATCAGCACGAAAAACACCGCCGTGTAGGCGCTGCCGATCTCCAGGCGCAGCGACGCGTAAGCGTCCGCCAGGCCCACGGGCAGCGTCTTGGTATCGGGCGTATGCAGCATCCACGTCAGGTTGAATTCGCCGAGCGAGAGCGTCACCACGATGAGCGCGGCCGCCACGATTTCGCTACGAATGTTGGGCAGCACCACAGTCGTGAAGCGTCGCAGGAAGCTCGCCCCGAGACTTGCCGCGCCCTCTTCCATCAGCTTGATGCGTGAGTCGGCACACGCCGCGGCCACGGCGCGCACCATGAACGGCAGCGTGAAGATCACGTGCCCCACCACGATGAACGCGAGGCTCTCGCGAAACCCGCGCATGCCGCCGTACACGCTGATCAACGCCAGCGCGCTCGCCAGCCCCGGCAGCGCGATCGGCAGCGTGAGCAGCTCTTCGATCCAGCGCGCCATGCGGCTCTGCCAGCGGGCAAGTACGTAACCGGCGGGCACACCGATCAGCGCCACCACCACGAGGGTGGCGGCGCCGACGTAGAGCGAATTCAGAATCGCGTCGTGATAGTCCTGCCAGACCTGAATCACCCACTTGAATGTGAGGCCGGCCGACGGACCACGGAAATAATTCACCGACAGCCCGGCGAGAATCGACATTCCCACGGGAATCAACAGAAACGCGCACATCAGCAGCGTGAGCAGCAACTGCAGCGTGAAAAGGGTTTTCTTGAGCATGCGGATCAACCTCCGGCGGCGACAGCCTGCCCAGCGAAATTACGCGCGAGCATGAGCACCGCCCACGTGACGATGCCGAGAATCACCGAGAGGGCCGCCGCCGTCGCCACATTCGCGTTGAGCGTGAACTCGGTGTAGATGGTCATCGGTAAGACGTCGATATCGGTGGCCAACGTGAAGGCCGTACCGAAAGCGCCCACCGAAGTCGCAAAACACATCGCGCCCGAAGCGATCAGCGCGGGGGCCAGTGCGGGCAACGTCACGTCGCGGGCGATGGCGAACGGCCCGGCGCCGAGCGACGACGCCGCTTCCGTGAGCGAATGATCGAGCGACTCCGCGGCGGCCATCACGGCCAGAATCACGCGCGGAATCGAGAAATACAGATAGCCGATAAACAGGCCCGCGAGCGAATACGCGAACACGAGCTTGTGACCGAAGAGCTTCGACGTCAGGTCGCCGATGAGCCCCTGACGCCCCGCGAGCATGATGACCATGAAACCGACCACCACGCCGGGGAACGCCAGCGGCAGGGTAAGCATCGACACGAGTGCCGACTTACCCGGAAAGTCATGACGGGTGAGGAAGAGGCCCGCCACAAGCGATAACGCCAGCGTGGCCAAAGTGACCAGTGCCGAGAGCACCACGGTCTGCCACAGGCTGTCGAGATAACGCGCATTGGTGAGAATGGCGCGGTACGTCTCGAACGCGTGACCGTCGCCGCTTACCTGCACAAGTGCGGCCATCGGCAGTAGCCAGAACGCCAGAAAAACCGCCAGTGCCGGTAGCAGAAGTGCCACGCGCCAGCCGCGCGGCAAAGTCAGGTCACGCATCGCTTGCTTTGCTCCTCTTCCTCGTTGGTCGTTGTGTACGGTATTTACGTTACGTACGGTGTGCGGCTAACGACTTAGCGCACGTTCTTCAGGTACTGCTGACCGAACGCGTCCTGCTGTGCGGCGAGCTTTTGCAGATCGACCGGCTTCACGCGGGCGTAATCGGTCGACGGCAGGAACTTGGCAGCCACATCGGCCGGCATCGTGCTTGCGCGCACCGGACGCAGGAATGCCTGCGCCCAATGTGCCTGGCCCTTGTCGGACAGCGTGTAGTCGATCACCTTCTTGCCGTTGTCGCTATGCGGCGCGTTCTTCACCAGCGCGATCACGTACGGCAGCGACACGCTGCCTTCCTTCGGAATCACGAACTGCACGTTGGCGCGGTCCTTGTAGATGGCGCGGTAGGCATTGAAGTCGAAGTCGATCAGGATGGGGATCTCACCCGAGAGCACGCGGGCGTAGGCCGTCTGCTTCGGGACGATCGGCGCGTTGGCCTTGAGCTTCTGGAAGAAGCTGATGGCCGGGCCGAAGTTGTCCATCGAACCGCCGAGCGCCTGGTTGGCGGCAATCGCGGCGGCGTAGCCGGCGAATGCGCTGCTCGGGTCCAGATAGCCCACCATGCCGCGATATTCCGGCTTGAGGAGGTCGGCCCACGAACGCGGCACCGGCTTGCCTTCCAGGGCGTCGCGGTTCACGAAGAAGCCGACCGTGCCGGAGTGGATCGTCGTCCACATGCCGTTCGGATCCTTCAGGTTGGCGGGCACCTGATCCCAGTTCGCCGGCTTGTACGGCGCGAGCAGGCCCTTCTTCGCGGCTTCGATGGCCGAGGTGATGCCCAGATAGACGATGTCGGCCACCGGGGCCTTCTGCTCGGCGATCAGCTGCGCGACTGCCTGGCCCGAGTTCTTGTTATCGAGCGGCACGCGAATGCCGGTGTCCTGCGCAATCGACTTGACCTGACCGGCCCAGTCCGCCCATTCCGGCGGGCAGTTGTAGCAGATGGCGGTCTGCTGGGCATGCGCGGCGCCAGCGCCGAGCAAGGTGAACAACGCCAGCGTGCGAGCGGCGCGGGTAATCCAAAGCTTCATTTCTGGGCTCCTGAAAGTCTGAGCGTTGGCGGCACGCTCGTGCCGCCGCAGGTTACGTTCTCTACAGTCTGGTACGGGCCTTGCGGCCGGATGCCTGATTGCCTCGGCCTGCGCTGAACTCTCTTTGCGGAGCCAGTCGTCGGCCACTTTCCTTGCTGCTTTCTTGATGCTTTCTTGCTATTTCCGACTATTTCTTTGGTACGGCGAAGACTTCAAAAACGGTTTCTCGACTGCCTCACCGCGGCTTGCGCGGCGGTGCCGACACCGTGCCGCCGCGGCGAATCTCGTGCGGCAGAATCAGCGCGTGGCTGAGTGAAGCATCGGGTGAAGGCGCCGTGCCCGTGCGTCCATCGATCTGCGCGAGCAATCGCTGCGCGGCATGACGGCCGATGTCTACGCTGGGCTGCACGACGGTGGCGAGCGTGGGCGAGAGCAATTCACCCACCGCCAGGCCGTCGAAGCCGAGCACGGAGATGTCGTCCGGCACACGCAGACCGGCTTCGCGCAGCGCGCGCATCACACCGAGCGCCAGCAGGTCGTTGGAGCAGAACAGTGCCGTGGGACGCGCGCCGTCGCGCTCGCGCTGCGCCAGCCATTCACGAACCCGCTCACCGCGTGCCCCGCTGTTGAAATCGATCTCGAAGGCCGGCAGCGGCGTGAGACCCGCGGCTTGCATGGCGTCGCCATAGCCGAGATAACGACGCTTCGCGCGGTCGGACGCATGCAGCGCCCCCGTCACCATGACGATGTCGCGATGCCCCGCCTCGATCAGCATGGCCACGCCCTGCGCGGCGGCCGCCCGGTTGTCGACGGACACGCACGGACGCTCCGGCGCGTCGTTATAGACGAGTTGGCACGCCACCCCTTCGGCGGCAAGATCGTCGACGAGCGCGCTGCGTTCGGCGTCGGCCAGCGTTAGCAGCAGGCCATCCACACGCTGTTGCAGCAATGTCTCGATGGCATTGCGCTCACGCTCGGGGTCGTATTGGGTGGTGACGAGCAGCAGGCGACGGCCGGTGCCGTCGATGGCCGCCTCGATGCCTTCCAGGCAGTCGGCGAAGACCGGGTTGCCGAGCGTGGGCAGCATCACGCCGATCAGGCCGGTACGCTCGCCGCGCAACTGGCGACCGAGCGCGTTGGGGCGGAACTTGAGCTCGGCAGCGGCCGCCTGCACACGGGCGAGCGTCTCGGGACGCACCAGTTGCGGCGAATTGAGCGCGCGCGACACTGTCGCGATCGAACACCCTGCACGCTGCGCCACATCCCGAATATCTGCCACTCCCTGCTCCTCTTGTTCTGGACGTCGATTTTTGACGTTGACGGATTTTACGCAAATGTAAACGTTTACGAAAACGTTTTCACTTCGGGATTCTATGGATGGATTGTGATGAATTCGTGACACGGAATATTTCGATGCCGCTTGGTGCAGCGGGGCGGAGGCCAACGACCGGCGTTGCCGCAAAGCGGCCAGGATGTGACTCGCGCTGAATCATTCGATGGCCTTCAGTGAAATTTTATAATTTGCAGTGACGGAAAACCTTCATCGTGGCGTTGGCAGCGCACGGTCGACGCGCAAATCACGGTGCTCGTGGAATTCCTTCGGGATGCGGGCACTGTTCAGCCGGGACGCCTCGTTACCGTCGATGCCGAACGTATCTCCGCCCCGACGATCCGGTACGCCGGCCTCGTGCATGACGGGTTTCAGGAATGCACCGTCACCGGCGAGTTGCTTGACGCAGGGGGCGTGTCGACAGAGGTCGTTCGCTGCGCGGACGTGCCCGCCTTCATCATTCTGAAAGCGCTGACGCTGGACGATCGGCACGAGAGCGAGGATGCCGCCTATACTTAAATTCCCCCTTTTTGCCGGGGCAAGACGGCACCCCACTCCTCCACGACCGGGAACGGCCATGAACGATTATCACTTCCTCACCTTGTGGCGGCTGACCGCTCCGCTTAACGAAGTCTGGGACACGCTTCGCGATGTCGACCATTGGGCGCGGTGGTGGCCATGTGTGCGTGAAGTGCGCACCCTGGACACGGGCGACGCCGACGGCGTGGGCGCCGTCAGGGAGCTGACCTGGCACGGTGCGCTGCCCTATTCGCTCACATTCGAGACCCGCATCACCCACATCGACCCGATGCGCGAGGTGCGCTCCGTCGCCACCGGGCAGGCGCAGGGCACCGGCGTCTGGCGCTTCGATCAGGAAGGCTCGATCACCGTCGTGCGTTATGCCTGGGACGTGCACACCGAACGCGTCTGGATGAACAAGCTCGCGCCGCTCGCCCGGCCGCTGTTTCGCTGGAATCACAACTATGTGATGCGCCGCGGCGGTGAAGGCCTTGCCGCCGTGCTCAACGCCCATCTGGTCGAATGCCTCGATACCGACCTGCCGCCCGCGGCCATCGGCGAGGAACGCGACCCGCGCCAATTGCGCGAAGCTCGCACCCGCGTCAGTCACGACCCCCACCACTGAGCCCCTCGCGCCAGTGTCCGTCGTGAACCCTCTCAGCTATTCCATTCAGGAATAGACGATTCAATAGATTTCATTATTTTTTATATATCCGGATGCCTAGACTGAGGGCATCCGGCGGTAGATCTCACGTCAAGACGACCATCACCTCGCCCGCCGGTCCGCAAAACCCTCTGCTCCAGGAGATCTCGTGAGCCTTGCGACTGCGCCGCTGCTGCGGCATTACGTGGATGGCGCCTTCGTTGGCACCGATCGCCAGTTCGATAACGTCAGCCCGGTGGACGGGCGGCTCGTCGCCAAGGTGTGCGAAGCCGACGCCGCCACCGTCGATCGCGCGGTCAGCGCGGCCCGGCGCGCACTGCACGAAGGCCCATGGGGCAAAACCACGCCCGCCGAGCGCGCCGCCGTGCTGCACCGCATCGCCGACGGCATCCAGGCACGCTTCGACGACTTCGTTGCCGCCGAGGTGGCCGACACCGGCCGTCCCGAGGAACAGGCGCGCACGCTGGACATCGCGCGCGGCATCGCCAACTTCCGCATGTTCGCGGACCTCGTGAAGACCGCCGGCAGCGAGATGTACGAGATGCGCGCGGCCGAGGGCGGCGACGTGATGAACTACGTCACGCGCAAGCCGCTCGGCGTGATCGGCATCATCTCGCCGTGGAATCTGCCACTGCTGCTGTTCACGTGGAAGGTCGCCCCCGCGCTGGCGATGGGCAATTGCGTGGTCGCCAAGCCCTCGGAAGAAACGCCCTCCTCGGCCACGTTGCTCGCCGAAGTGATGGACGCGGCCGGTGTGCCACCTGGCGTCTTCAACCTTGTGCACGGCTTCGGCCCGGACTCGGCCGGCGAATTCCTCACCCAACATCCGGACGTTGCCGCCATCACCTTCACCGGCGAATCGCGCACGGGCAGCGCCATCATGAAAGCCGTGGCCGACGGTGTGAAGGAAATCTCGTTCGAACTCGGCGGCAAGAACGCCGCCGTCGTGTTCGCGGACGCCGATTTCGACAAGGCGGTCGACGGCGTGGTGCGCTCGTCGTTTACCAACGCCGGTCAGGTGTGTCTGTGTTCGGAGCGGGTCTACGTCGAACGGCCGATCTTCGAGCGCTTTGTCGCCGCGCTGGCCGAGCGCGCCGCCGCCCTGCGCATCGATGCACCCGACGCCCCCGGCGTACAGATGGGACCGCTGGTGTCTCGCAAGCATCGCGAGAAGGTGCTCTCGTACTACCGTCTGGCCGTCGAAGAAGGGGCGACGGTCGTGACCGGCGGCGGCGTGCCTGCCTTTGGCGACGCGCGCGACGAAGGCGCCTTCGTCCAGCCTACGGTGTGGACCGGCCTGCCCGACACGGCACGCTGCGTGCGCGAGGAAATCTTCGGACCGGTGTGCCACGTTGCCCCGTTCGACCGCGAGGACGAAGTGATTCGCCGGGTCAACGACAGCGACTACGGCCTCGCCGGCTGCGTGTGGACGACGAACCTGTCGCGCGCGCATCGGGTGGCGCGTCAGTTCCAGACGGGGCTCGTGTGGGTCAACACCTGGTTCCTGCGCGACCTGCGCACACCGTTCGGCGGCGTGAAGCTCTCCGGACTGGGCCGCGAAGGCGGACGCCACTCGCTCGACTTTTATTCCGAAATCACCAACATCTGTATCAAGCTGTGAGGCGACGGTGCGGCAGTGTCGATGAGGGTCGAGACTGCCGCACCCACGCGCCATCCCGCTAAAGCACAACGGAGACTGAATTCATGAGCGCATCGCAAGAAACGCAAGCCCGTGTGGTCGAAGGCAAAGCCAAGCCGCGCGGCAAATTCCCGCATATCAAACGCGCGGGCGATTTCCTGTTTGTCTCCGGCACCAGTTCGCGCCGTCCCGACAACTCCTACGCCGGGGCTCAGGTCGATGCGCTGGGCGTGACGCAACTCGACATCCGCGAGCAAACGCGCGCCGTCATCGAGAACATTCGCGATATTCTCGCGAGCGAAGGCGCCACCCTGGCCGACGTTGTCGAAGTCGGCTCGTTCCTTGTGAACATGAATGACTTCGGCGGCTACAACGAGGTGTACGGCGAATATTTCGACGAGAACGGCCCGACACGCACCACGGTGGCCGTCCACCAATTGCCGCATCCGCTGCTGCTGATCGAAATCAAGTGCGTGGCCTACGCACCGCGGGCGCGCTGAATCGATCGAATCGATAGCGCCCCCTCAAGCCTCGAACCTCCACCTGACGCGGCATGACCGGGAGACAGCATGTTGACGTATGGCAAGCCTTTCAATTTCCAGCGCTGGATCGACGATCACGCGCATCTGCTCAAGCCGCCCGTCGGCAACCAGCAGGTCTGGCAGGACAGCGATTTCATCGTGACGGTCGTGGGCGGACCGAATCACCGCACCGACTATCACGACGATCCGCTCGAGGAGTTTTTCTATCAGTTCAAGGGCAATGCCTGGGTCAACCTGTGGATCGACGCCCGGGCGCAACGCGTCGATCTCAAGGAGGGCGACATCTTCCTGTTGCCGCCGCATGTGCGGCACTCGCCGCAGCGGCCCGAGGAAGGCAGCCTGTGCCTCGTCATCGAGCGTCAGCGTCCCGCCGGTCTGCTCGACGGCTTCGAGTGGTACTGCCTGAACTGCGGCACGCAGGTGCATCGTGTGGAGGTGCAGCTCAAGAGCATCGTGACCGACCTGCCGCCGCTGTTCGAAGCGTTCTACGGCAACGAGTCGCTACGCCGTTGCCCGAGCTGCGGCGAGATCCATCCGGGTCGCGCCGCGCAACCCAGGACCACCGCTGCGCCGGCCTGACGCGCGTGTCATAGCGACATTTAGCGTGCCTTGGCCCTCATCACGCCGCCCTCTGAACCTCACACATCACGTTATGAACAAAATCGACATGCACGCCCACTTCTTCCCGCGCATCACGCAGGAAGAAGCGGCCCGTCTCGACGCCGCGACCGCGCCCTGGCTGCGCATCGACGAGGGCGGCGAGACCGGCAACATCATGCTCGACAATCGCGCCTTCCGTCCGGTCTACCGCGCTTTGTGGGACCCCTCGCTGCGTATCGAAGAGCTCGACCGTCACGGCGTCGACCTGCAAGTGGTGTGCGCCACGCCGATCATGTTCGGCTACCGCTACGACGGACACGCGGTCATGGACTGGGTGCAGCGCATGAACGATCTCGCGCTGGAGCACTGCGCTTACGCACCCACGCGCCTGAAGGCGATGGCACAGGTGCCCCTGCAAGACCTCGATCTGGCCTGCGCCGAAGCGTCACGCGCCAAGGCCACCGGTCACGTCGGCGTACAGATCGGTAACCATCTGGACGAAAAAGATCTGGACGACGAACAACTCGTGGCGTTCTTGCGGCACTGCGGCGAGGAACACATCCCTGTCCTCGTGCACCCGTGGGACATGATGACCGACGGCCGCATGAAAAAGTGGATGATGCCGTGGCTCGTGGCCATGCCCGCCGAGACGCAGCTCTCGATCCTCTCGCTGATCCTCTCGGGCGCGTTCGAGCGCCTGCCGCGCTCGCTCAAGCTGTGCTTCGCCCACGGCGGCGGCGCCTTCCCGTATCTGCTGGGCCGGGCCGAGAACGCCTGGCATTGCCGCGACATCGTGCGCGCGGACAGCCCGCACCCGCCGTCGCACTATCTGGACCGGTTCTACGTGGACAGCGCCGTCTTCGACCCGCGCGCCCTGCGCCTGCTCGTCGACACGATGGGCGTGGAGCGCATCATGCTCGGCTCGGACCACCCGTTCCCGCTCGGCGAGCAGGACATCGGCCGTCTGGTAGCCGAACAGCCGGGGCTCGACGAAGCCGCGCGCCACCGCATGCTGGCCGGGAACGCCCGAGCGTTCTTCGGTCTGTAACTGGTGCTTTCCCGAGGTGTTTTTAAAAATGCTTGCCTACGCAAAAAGCGTCGTTTAGGCTGGGCACTAAAATATTTGATGCTTAAACAATTTTGACTATTTGAAATAGTCCGACGCACCTGGCCTGCCATGACCGACGTGAAGAAGCGGTCAGGTATCCCGGCGCGAGTCCACCGCTGACAGTGCTTGAATTCATCGTTTGGAGACCATGATGACGGGAACGAAGACCACGCAACGCAAAGCCCTCGCCGTACTGGGCGCCGTCGCCGCTGCTGCGGCGCTGCTCGCCTCGAACGGCGCGCACGCTCAGGTGAAGATCGGCTTCATCGGCACGCTTTCCGGCCCGGGCGGTGCGCTAGGCCAGGATCAGTACGACGCCTTCATGCTCGCCGTCGAGCAAAAGGGCGGCAAGCTGGGTGGCGTGCCGGTGCAGGTGATCAAGGAAGACGATCAGCTCAAGCCCGACGTGGGCGTGCAGGCGGCGCAAAAGCTGGTGGAGCGCGACAAGGTGCAGCTCATCACCGGCGTGACGTTCTCGAACGTGATGATGGCCATCCATAAGAACGTGACGAACGCGGGCGTGGTCATGGTCGGCTCGAACGCCGGTCCGACGCCGATCGCGGGTGAACAATGTTCCCCGAACTTCTTCTCGACATCGTGGGACAACGACGAACTGCACGAAGCCGGCGGTCAGCTCTCGACCGACCTCGGCTACAAGAAGATGTACGTGATGGCCCCGAACTATCAGGCCGGGCGCGACGCCGTGAACGGCTTCAAGCGCGACTACAAGGGCCAGATCGTCGACGAGGTGTACACGCAGGTCAACCAGCCCGATTACTCGGCGGAGATCGCCCAGTTGCAGGCCGCCAAGCCCGACGCCGTCTACGTGTTCTATCCGGGCGGCATGGGCGTGAACTTCGTCAAGCAATACCGTCAGGCCGGGCTGCTCGGCAAGATTCCGCTGATCTCCGTGTCGACCATCGACGGCTCGACGCTGCCGGCCCTGAAGGAACAGGCTGTGGGCAGCATCACCAGCGCGCCGTACTCGCCCGACCTCGACAACGCGCAGAACAAGCAATTCGTCGCGGCCTTCCAGAAGAAATACAACCGGGTGCCCTCGATGTACGCCGCACAGTCGTACGACGCCGCGAACCTGATCGACTCCGCCCTCACCAAGACCAAGGGCAGCGTTGCCGACCGCGAGGCCCTGCGTGCCGCGCTCAAGGCCGCCGACTTCCCGTCCGTGCGCGGATCGTTCAAGTTCGCCAGCAACCAGTTCCCCATTGCGCCGTTCTACCGCGTGGATGTCGTGAAGGACGGCAGCGGCGCAGCGTTTGCGAACAAGGGAAAGATCGACATCAAGACGCGAGCCAATCTGGCCTCGATGTGCAAGATCCGCTCGTAAGCCTCTGAACGCTGTAAAGCGGGGGCAACGCGCCCCCGCTGTCTTTGAGCACTATCGAGGGTTTATGAAGCGCTACCGCAATTTCGACGAAGCCGAGCTGGACATTCAGTACAACGCTCGCGCTACCACGCCCAACATTCTCGACATCCTGACGCAATACGCCGGCGAGAGCGCGCGTGCCCGCGCCACCGTGCCCTGCGTTCTCGATGTCGCCTACGGGGATCACCCCGACGAGACGCTCGACATCTTCCCCGCGCCCGCCCCTGGCGCGCCGGTGTTCTTCTTCGTTCACGGCGGCTACTGGCGCGCGCTGAACAAGAGCGATTCGAGCAACATGGCGCCCGCGTTCACGCGCGCTGGCGCCACCGTCGTCACCCTCAACTATTCGCTCGCGCCCGGCGCGTCGCTCGACACCATCGTCGACCAGACGCGCCGCGCACTGGCCTGGGTGCATCGCCACATTAGCGAGCACCACGGCGACGCGCGCCGCATTCACATCTGCGGCAGCTCGGCCGGCGGGCATCTCGTGGGCATGCTGCTCGCGCAGGGCTGGCACGCGCAATACGGCGTGCCGGAAGACGTCATCGCAGGCGCGGCGCCGCTCTCCGGCCTGTTCGATCTCACGCCGATTCCGTTCACGCATATCAACGCGTGGATGAAGCTGTCGGCGGACGACGCGCGCCGCAACAGTCCGCACTTCCAGTTGCCGGTCCACGGCTGCCCGATCGTCGTGTCTTACGGCGAGACCGAGACGGCGGAATTCAAACGCCAGAGCGACGACTATCTCGCCGCGTGGCGCGAGAAAGGCTTCGCGGGCGAGTACGTGCCGATGCCAGGGACCAATCACTTCGATATCGTGCTCACGCTGAACGACGCCACGAGCCCGCTCACGCAAGCCATCTTCCGTCAGATGGGCCTGCCCCGGGGGACGACATGAGCCTGACACTCTTCGTCATGCAGTGCCTGAACGGGCTGCAACTCGGCGTGCTGCTGTTTCTGATGGCCGCAGGTCTCACGCTGGTGTTCGGCATCATGAACTTCGTGAACCTCGCGCACGGCTCGCTGTACATGATGGGCGCCTTCATCGCGGCCACGGTGTACAACCACACCGGATCGTTCGCGCTCGCCGCCGTGGCCATCGTGCCGGCCATGCTGGTGATCGGTCTGATCGTCGAATTCGTCGCGCTCAAGACACTCTACGACCGCGATCACCTCGATCAGGTGCTCGCCACCTTCGGCCTGATCCTGTTCTTCAACGAACTCGCGCGCATGATCTGGGGGCCGTCGCCGTATTACATGGAGGTGCCCGAGTGGCTCGCCGGCACGGTCAGCCTGTTCGGTCTCGATTACCCGGCCTATCGTTTTCTCATCATCGTCGTGGGCCTCGTGGTGGCGCTGGGCTGCTACCTGCTGATTCACCGCACGCGCATCGGCATGCTGATCCGCGCCGGCTCGACGCATCGCCAGATGGTCGGCGCGCTCGGTGTGAACATCGTGCTGCTCAACTCGCTGCTGTTCGGGCTGGGCGCGATCCTCGCGGGAATCGCCGGACTCATGGCCGGGCCGATCCTCTCGGTGCAGCCGGGCATGGGGGAGCCGATCCTGATTCTGACGATGGTCGTGATCGTGATCGGCGGCATCGGCTCGGTGCGCGGCGCCTTTCTCGCCGCGCTGATCGTCGGCGTGGTCGATACGGTGGGACGTACCGCGTTGCCCACGCTGCTGCGCAGCCTCATGGAGCGCAGCACCGCCGATACGGCCGGACCCGCGCTCGCTTCGATGCTCATCTACCTGGTGATGGCGGCAGTGCTCGCCGTGCGTCCGCAGGGTCTCTTCCCGGTCAAACACGGCTAACCCACGGCTGATGACGGAAACGATGGAAATGAAACTCAATCTACGCACCGCCGTGCCATTGCTGTTACTGGCCTTTCTGGCGCTGGTGCCCCTGTACGCGACGTTTGCTCAGCAACCGTTCTTTCTCACCCTGTTCGGGCGCATCGTGGTGTTCGCCATCGCCGCCGTCTCGCTCGACCTGATCCTCGGCTACGGCGGCATGGTCAGCTTTGGCCATGCGCTGTATCTCGGTCTGGGCGCTTATGTCGTGGGCATTCTGAGCTTTCACGGCATCGACAACGGCTTCGCGCATCTCGGCGTAACGTTGCTGCTGTGCGCCATTGTGGGCGCGATCACCGGCCTGCTCTCGCTGCGCACGACCGGCATCGCCTTCATCATGATTACTCTGGCGTTCGCGCAGATGTTCTACTTCCTCGCCGTGAGCCTGAAGCAATACGGCGGCGACGACGGCCTGCCGGTGTCCGCAGGCAGCCGCTTCGGCAATGTGACGCTGGACGACCCCGCCGTGCTGTATTACGTGGCGTTCGCCGTGCTGTGCCTGTGCGTGTGGGCGGGCCGCCGTCTGGTCGAGGCGCGTTTCGGCATGGTCATTCGCGGCGCGCGTCAGAACGACCGCCGCATGCGCGCCCTCGGCTACCCGACGCTGCGCTACAAGCTCGTGGCGTACATCGTCAGCGCGATGGTCTGCGGCGTAGCGGGCATGCTCTATGCGAACCTCACGCACTTCGTCTCACCCGCCTACATGGCGTGGACGGCCTCGGGCGAACTGATCGTGATGGTGGTGCTCGGCGGCCTGGGGTCGTTCTTCGGCCCGGTGCTGGGCAGCGCCGCCATGCTGCTCATCGAGGAATGGCTCAAGGGCATGACGGAGCACTGGATGATTATTTTCGGGCCGCTGATCGTGGTGGCCGTCCTCGTCTCGCGACGCGGGCTTTACGGCCTGCTCGGCGACCTGCAGGTGCGTCTCTCGCGTCGCACGTGCACCGTGGAGGGCAAAGCATGAGCCTGCTCCGGGTCGACCAACTGGTCAAACGCTATGGCGGGCTGACCGCTACCGATCACTTCTGTCTGGACGTCGCGCCGGGTGAGCTGCATGCGATCATCGGCCCGAACGGCGCAGGCAAGAGCACGCTCATCGGCCAACTGGCAGGCGAGTTGCGCGCCGACGAGGGCAGCATTCATTTCAACGGTCACGACATCACCGCCATGCCCATCGAGCAGCGTGCCCGCTCGGGACTGACGCGCTCTTACCAGATCACATCGGTGTTTCGCGAGTTCACCGCGCTGGAAAACGTGCTCGTGGCCGTGCAGGCGATGCAGGGGCATAGCTTCGGGTTCTGGCGTCCGGCCATTCGCGAGGCTGCGCTGGTCGAACCGGCGCGCGAGATTCTGGCGCGCACCGGGCTGGCCGCCCGCATGAATGTGCCGGCGAGCGCCCTTGCCCACGGCGAACACCGTCAGCTCGAACTCGCGATGGCGCTCGCCGGCCAGCCGAAGCTGCTGCTGCTCGACGAGCCCATGGCCGGTATGTCGCAAGCGGAGTCCGAACAGATGACGCATCTGCTGGCCGATCTCAAGGGCGATTACGCCATCGTGCTCGTGGAACACGACATGGACGCCGTATTCGCACTGGCCGACCGCATCACGGTGCTGGTCTATGGACGCGCCATCGCCTGTGGCAATGGGGAGGCGATCCGCAACGATGCGCTCGTGCGCGAAGCCTATCTCGGGGACGAAACCCGCAACGAAATGCTGGGAGCGACGGCATGAGTACCTTGTTGTCTTTGTCCGGCGTCGAGTCGTACTACGGGGCGAGTCAGGCGCTGTTCGGCATGGATCTGGAAATCGAGCGCGGTGCGTTCGTCACCCTGCTCGGACGCAATGGCATGGGAAAGTCGACGACCGTCAAATCGATGACGGGTCTGATGCGTCCCGCTCGTGGCGAAATCGTGTTCGACGGGCAGCCGGTGCATGCGAGCCCGTCGCACCGCATTGCACGCGCCGGGATGGGACTTGTCCCCGAGGGGCGCCAGATTTTTCCCATTCTCACGGTGCGTGAGAACCTCGTCGCCACGGCGAGCAATCGTCATGGCGCGCCCTCTGCGTGGACGCTGGATCGCATCTACGAATTGTTTCCGCGCCTGCGTGAACGGGAGAAAAATCTCGGCAGCAATCTGTCCGGTGGCGAGCAGCAAATGCTAGCGATCGGCAGAGCGTTGATGACGAATCCGAAATTACTCATTCTTGACGAAGCGACGGAAGGGCTCGCGCCACTCATTCGCGGTGAAATCTGGCAATGTCTGAAGCAACTCAAGGGCAGCGGCTTGTCGATCCTCTGCATCGACAAGAATCTGGCTCCGATGCTGGCGCTCGGCGACCGCCACTACATCGTCGATAAAGGCCGCGTGGCTTGGCAGGGCGACTCGTCGCGGCTGCGTCAATCCTTGCCGGAATTGCAGGCTTATCTGGGCGTGTGAGGGGGTGCGCGGAGTGCACGCCAAGCTGCGGACGTCAGCTCTTTGCGTACACTCTGCGGCACCTCAACTACATGAGGTGCGTAGTACTCGATAGGTGTCAGACGCGAAAATCGGGAGTGTTTTGTGAAAGCACCCAGCAAAACTATGTGGTGCAATCACCTCCGCTTGATTGACTTTGCAAGCGCTCCCGATCAACTACTCATCGACACCGGTCAGGACTATGGCTTACTCGAATACGCCTTCGAATCCCTTCCGCTGGCTACTCACGCAGGACACCGGTGCGCCGCCGCCCGCTGAGCCGGCTCACGTCAAGAACGGTCTTCCTGCGGATCTTCCGCTCAACATCAAGGAGTTGCCACGTACACCGCTTCCCAAGCTGGAAGTGTTTCCCGACGAACTACTCGCGCTACGCAAGCATCTGGGCATGTCGCGCAATGTCTTTGCGCATTACCTGCGAACCAACCCGCGAACGCTGGAGAACTGGGAGCAAGGGCGGGCACGTCCGAACGCCCAGGCGGCCTGTCTGATCCGCCTCGTTCAACAGAACCCGGGACTGGTTTCGTCGCTAGCACGTCTTTGAACCGCTGAGTGCCGAGGCCAGGCAAGACCATGAGCCGGTTCATGGGGCGGTTGGTGAGGCGGTTATGGGCCAAGTAGGCCAGACTCATAGGCCCGGCATGCACTTGCCTCGGCCCATGTCACAGGGGGCATACCTTTGCGTCGGTATGCCCCCTGATTCATTTATGGATGGCGATGAATGGACTCCGGCGCCAGACCGCACGCCTCGCGAAGACAGGCGACGAACCGTGCGCACGCCGGGCTGGGCGATTTGTCGGCGCGTAGCGAATAGCCCACGTCACCGAAACTGCCGGGCATCGTGTCGGCCAGCACGCGCAGCAACCCCGATTCGACGAACGGCGTTGCCGCTGCACGCGGCATCAGCGCGACCCGCGGCGTCTCCAGCATCAGGCCGATGTTGGTCAGCACCGAGAGCGATTCCACGACATCCTCGGGCAACGCGAGGCCCGCGTCGTGAAAGAGCCGCTCGGCAGCCAGCCGGGACGGCGACTCGGGCACCGGCAGAATCCACCCGCCGTCGCGCAGTTGCGCAAGCGGTACGCGCTCGGGCATATGCGTCCAGTGACGCTTGCCACCGATCACGCTGAGCGATTCGTTGAAAAGAATCTCATGGGTCAGGGCGAAGGCATTCGCCACAGGCAGCGAGCGCTCGGGCAGACGTCCCACGACGATATCCAGATCGCCGCTCGCCAGCGCCGGGAAGAGCTGCGCTGTCGTGGCTTCGCGCACCGTGACGCGTACCCCCGGCGTGTGTTCCTTGAGCATAGCGATCGTGCGCGGCAGCAGATCGGCCGCCGCCGAAATGAGCGTGCCGACGATCACGTGTCCGCTCGTTCCCGCACTGAATGCGTTGACTTCGTCCGTCAGATAACGCAGTTCGGCCATCAGCGATTTCACGCGATGGCCGAGCAGCTCGCCCAGTTCGGTGGGCTGCATGCCGCGATTGCTGCGTACGAAGAGCGGCCCCTCGAAGCAGGCTTCCAGCTCGTGCACGATCTTGCTCACCGCAGGCTGCGTGAGGCCGGTCTCGTTCGCGGCACGCACGAGCGAGCCCGTCTCGAGCACGCGGTCGAAGACTTGAAGCTGGTGGAACTTGAGCTTTCGTCCGAGGTTGAGGGCAGTCCAGGCAAGTTTGCGCATCGGCGTCCTGTTCAGGCCGCCGCCGCGGAGCCAGACGCTGGCGGCGCCGCTGCCGACTCGGCAGGTTCGCCCGACAGGAAAGCCGCCACGTACTCTTCGAGCATGGCCACGTCCGGCAACGACGCCGGATTGACGTGATAATTGACGAGGCACCCGTCGAAGGTCAGCACGAGCATATCGATGAGACGAGCACGGCGAACGCCGTCGCGCGCGAGACTCGGCGCACTCGCCCCGAGCATGCCCGACAGCCGCTCCCGAAACCACTGAAGCAGCGACGGATCGTACGGATCGCCCGGGCTGACGGTCGCCAGTGCCTGCACCAGATTGTGCGAGAAGCCGTTGTCGAGCCTTGGCGTCTCGACGAGCAGGCCGCCGAGCAGGGTGCGCATGCGAGCATGCGCACCGTGTGCCGCCATGACCTGTGCCTCAAGTGCGGTGATCCGCGCCTTGAACCATGTCTCGTAGACGCAGAAGAAGACTTGCAGCTTCGCGGAGAAATAGCTGTAGATGTTCGCGTGCGAAATACCGGCACGCTTGGCAATCTGCACCATTGTGGTATCGACATACCCCTTTTCGAGAAACAGGGCATGCGATGCTTCGAGAATGGCGAGACGAATGTCTTCTTTCTTGACTTGTGGCATGTGTAAGTCTGCACGGAGACGCCGGGCACCTCGATCGAGAATTCTCAACTTTCACTGACGTCAATACCCGATGTCAGCGGGCACAGTATGCCAGTGCAAACGCAAGTTGCGTCGAAAACTACGCGCAAACACTCCCCCGGATTTTCCCGGTATTTCAACGCATACATCGTGGATTGCGATGACAGACATCGCTTAATGCGCCGTCTTGACGCACGCTGCCCGCACACCGACGAAGCTGCCTTCCGTCAAAGTCTCTCGCGTCTGGTATTTCAAAATTGAACAATTTCGGTGCCATGCATGCAACGCGGGACAGTGAGCCGCCATCGTAGCTTTTGTCGTATATGCAACCGAATGCAAAAACGGATACAAGCACCCATGCCAACGCCATTCTCGCGCGGCAACGAACACGCACTTCGCGTGTCACCGATGCTGTGGCTCGCGATGTGCGTCATCGCGTGCGTTCATGTGCCTGCATGTGCCTGCATGTGCCTTAACGTGCGTCCACGTGGATCCGCCATCGCCCTCAATGTCAGAACGCACCGTCAGCGCATTCCTACATTGATTCGGACTACTGTATATGTACTGCGCATTGTGTGCAGTGCAATACGCCTGCGGGGGCCCGTCAGGTGGAACATCCAAAAGTTATTACAAAGTCTTACAACATGCATCGATCCAAATCCCGCAATTTGCGTCCAACTTATGTACCACTGCACTGAAATCGGAAGTGAATAAATCCCGGTACTGGCTCAAGCCATCGGATGCACTCGATCCGAGTCATTCGAACTGAGTCAATCCATGATGACGACGGGCGGGACAAACACCGCTCTCGCAAGGAGGTCATGATGCGAACGAACACCGAGCACCCTGCGAGTCAGGGCACCCCCGACGACAACCACGCGACAAACCGGACGGCCAAACGCCGGTCGGCGCGCATGTCGAAAGCCGGCATTGCCCGGACGTCCTCGGCGGTGGGGCTAGCAACGTTACTGCTGAGCCTGGCGGGATGTGCCTATGCGCCGCCGCCGCAACCGCGCTTGCCGTACCGAGGCAACGAAACGACGAATCCCGCGTATGAGCCGAACTGCGGCCCGCCGCCGTATGCGCCCGGCTCGGCATGCAGTCCCTACGCTTCGCCGTCCGGGCCCGTGGCGCCGAACACCGACGCCTACGGACGTCCCTATCCGCCGACAGATGCTTATGGCCGACCGTATTCGTCCGACAGTCAGGGGCGTCCGTACCCGCCTCCGCCGCCGCCCCCGGCCTATCAGGAATCGAACCCGGCCAATGGCGTAGGCGCGCCGGCACCGGGCTCGGAGACCGCGCATTGAACGGGCGACGAGACGATTCCCGCGCTTTCCACGCTGTTCACGCAGTCACCCGCTTGTCCACCCATAACGGGCAAAACGTGTCCCAACCGCGATCCGGTCGCGGTTGAAACACCTGCCAGTATCCGGGGCTCCGTGCCCCTTTGAAGGAGCCATGCGCCATGAAAACCACACAACGATGGATCTCGCACATCTCACATCTTTCGCGCTCGGCCGCGCCCATTGTCGTGGGCGCTGCGCTCATCGGCGCGTTGGCCGGGTGCGGCAGCATGACACCGCGCGAATCGCGTAATACCGCGGTGGGCGCCGGTGTCGGCGCGCTCGGCGGTGCCCTCATCTCCGGTGGCGACCTCGGAACGACCGTGGGGGGTGCCGTGGTCGGGGGCGTGATCGGGAATGTCATCACGGATGACCGTCGCCGCTAACGCGAACTTAAGGAGAAGCGAAACATGACACCGCAAGACACACTCCGCCAACGCACGCTTCGAACGCTCAAGACACGACGCCTCGGCCGCCGAGCGCTCGCCGCCATCGCCCTGTGCGCCGGTGCCGCCGCGCTGTCGCTCGCCGCGCTGCCGAGCTTTGCGCAGTCCGGTGCACCGATGACCGGCGTCGTGCCGTCAACGCCGACAGCGCCGCCCCCGATGACAAATGCCACCGGCCCCGATTACGGCGACGCCGCCGACCAGGATGCCGCGCTCGGCCTGTACCTCCAGCGCTCCTTCGACGCCATCGATACCAATCACGACGGCAAGATCGACCGCAACGAATGGGCCGCGTATCAACGCAGTCAGTTGCAGGCGCGCCGCGCGACGTTCGAGCGCTACTTCAAGGCCGCCGACAAGGACGGCGACGGCTATCTGAGCCGCGAGGAAACCGCAGCGTCCGAACCGTTCCTCTATCAGCATTTCGACGAGATCGACGTCAATCACGACGGCAAGCTCTCGCCGGCCGAAATCCGCACGTTCTTCCGTCGCTACTATCACGAGCGCTCGCAGGCCGACGCGGCAACGACCAAGCCCTGAGCCGACGTGAACTGACGCGAACCGACGGGGTGGCGGGGTGACGCAATCCAATGCGCTCCGTCACGAAACGGCCGCCGAACGTCAGATCTCGCGACACAAAAAAATACGCCACGGCATGCCGTGGCGTATTCGCTTTCCCGTCAGGTATGCGCGAGCTGTCACCCCCGCGCGCCCCTCAGGCACGCATTACACGTGGAAGAACTCGGCGATGATCGCGGCACCGAGGAACGTACCGGCGTTCGCGAGGAACGACACGACCACAATGCGCCAGCCCAGACGACGGAAAGCAGGCACGTCCTTGGCGACCGACAGACCGGCGTAGGTGAGCATCGGCGTGACCAGCGACAGGAAGTTGATCTTGCCCGTGAACTGCTCGACGACCGGTGCAAACGGGAACGCAGGCGAGGTCAGGAACATCGCGATCAGCGACACCCAGCACACGGCCGGCACCTTGCGGCGCGTCACGAAGTACAGCGCTTCGCCAACGATCACGGCACCGATGATAATCAGCATGCCCGGCACGCCGTCGAGGAACGGCGTCTTGAAGGCCATGCTGTTACCGACCAGCGCCAGCGTACCCGAGAAGACCCATGCAAACAGACGCGCACCGAAGTTCATTTCGACGGTGTGGGCCGTGCTGGCCTGCTTCAGTTCCTTGGCGGCTTCGGCGTCGGCCACGGCAGCGGCTTCGGCGTTGGCGCGACCGCGACGGCTCATGCGGCCCAGTACCGGCTCCATCACGCGGTAGCCCCAAACGGCGAGCGGCAGCGAGATGAACAGCGTGAAGTACGTACCGATGGTCGTCGTGATCAGGTTCGACGCAGCGGCGAACGTTGCGACTTCCTTCGCGACTTCCGGCGTCTGCTGTGCGGCGATGGCACCGGCCGCAGCCGCCATCATCGAACCCGAGCCCACGCCGGCGCCCATGGCGAGCGAGTGCGGATGGAACAGGTTCAGGCTGGCAACGAAGCCCGCGAACAGCGAAATGAAAACGGCGCCGAAGATGGTACCGGTCAGGTACTCGGCCAGCACGCCACGGCCTTCGGGCGAATCGAAGCCGTACTTCTCGCCGATGATGGCGAGGCTCGGCTCACGACCGACCGAGAAGGTCGCGCCGATGGCTTCGCGCTTGATGCCGAGCATCAACGCGACCGGCAGGCCCAGGATGATCGTGCCGACGAAGTGGCCGAATTCCTGGAAGACGAGGGCCCAGCCAGCGGCCACGAGCTTGGGCAGCGAGCCGCCCACGAGCAGGCCCAGCTTTGCCACGAAGAGCAGCAGGGCCGGTTGCAAAATGGCAGCCGCCTTGTGCTGCATCGGCAGATCGATCTGCGCGAAACGCGGCAAGCGCGCTTGCGACAGGCCCAACGCCGCGCCGAGCAACAACGCCCAGACCATCGGCAACAACACGATCTTGCCGTGACCGGCATTGATGCTGATCGCGCCGATCAGCTCCGCGATCACGAGGATCACGATTGCCCAAACATACAGGCGCACGCCATCGCTGAAGGCGCCCCCTTGCGGCTTGGCCGCTTTTTGTTCCATGACTGCCATCTGGGTCTCCACTGCACTTGCTATTGAACCGGTCCGATGCCTTGCGCTTTCCGGCTACCCGGCAGTCTGGCGATCATTTCGGTGGTTAAGGAAGTTCGGCGCACCGTCCTTCAGGTCTCAAAACCCTCGGACGTCTCCGACACGGCGCTGAACGCTCGCCATATTGGCACGCCTTGGTGACAGCAATAGCACTACGCGCCGAACCGCCCGAGGGCGGCATTATACGCGGTCAAAATAGCCGTTCCGGCCTGATGTCTCGCAGACTGGAACGGCCCCGCACAACGCTCAGACGTAGCCGAACGGCGTGGCCGGGTTGGCGGCCGTCTCAACCCAGACGCTCTTCGTCTGCGTGTACTCATACAGCGCTTCCACGCCGCTGGAGCGGCCATAGCCGCTGTGGTTGTAGCCGCCGAACGGCGACGCCACGTTGATCGTCTTGTAGCCGTTGATCCAGAACGTACCGGCGTCCACCTGCGCGGCCACGCGGTGGGCCCGGGCCACGTCCTGCGTCCACACCGCGCCCGCCAGACCGAACTCGCTGTCGTTGGCAATCGCCAGCGCTTCTTCTTCCGTGTCGAACGGAATCGCCACGACCACCGGGCCGAAGATTTCGGTACGCGCCACGCCCATGGTGTTGTTCGCGTCGGCCAGCACCGTCGGACGCACGAAGAAGCCGCCGTCGCTGCGCTGCTGCGAGCCCGCCGCCAGACGCGCGCCGCCCGCGACACCCGCGTCGATCATGTTCATGACGTGCTGATATTGCGTGCGGTTGCAGATCGGGCCGACTTCGGTCGCGTCGTCAAGCGGCTCGCCCACGCGAATCTTTTCCGCGCCGCGCGCGAGCATCTCGATCATCTGGTCGTACACGCCACGTTGCACCAGCAAGCGCGAGCCCGCCACACAACTCTGGCCGGCACTGGAGAAGATGGCGGCCTGCGCACCCAGACACGCGCGCTTGAGGTCGGCATCGTCGAACACGATGTTGGCGGACTTGCCGCCCAGTTCCAGCACGCTCGGCAGCAGGCGCTGCGCAGCGGCGGCGGCGATCTTGCTGCCCGTAGCCGGCGAGCCGACGAACACGACCTTCTTGATGACCGGATGCGAGATCGCGGCCTGGCCCGTCGTGTGTCCGAAGCCGGCCAGCACGTTGATGAGGCCACGCGGCACGCCGGCCTGCTCGGCTAGCGCCGCGACCACGAGCGAGCTCGCCGGGGTGAGCTCCGAGGGCTTGAGCAGCACGCCATTGCCCATGGCGATCGCCGGGGCGAGTTGCCAGCCGCAGGTGAAGACCGGCGCGTTCCATGGGGTGATCTGCAACACCACCCCCATCGCTTCGCGGCGCGTGTAATTCAGGTGCGTGCTCGGCACCGGGATGACGTCGCCGAAGAACTTGTCGGTCCAGCCCGCGTAGTACTCGAACATCTCCGCCACTTTGCCGACCTCGCCGCGGCAATCGCGGATCGGCTTGCCCGCGCCGACGGACTCGAGCTGTGCGAGCGCTTCGGCGTTCTCGCGAATCTTGCTGCCGACGGCCTGCATCACACGGCCGCGAGCGGCGTGGGTCAGCGCCCACCACGTTTTTTGCGCTGCCTGAGCCGCGTCCGCAGCTCGCGCCACGACGGCGGCACCGGCGTCGCGGTAGGTCAGCACCGTCTGGCCGGTGGCCGGGTTCACGATGTCGATGGTCGTCTCGCCGGTGCCTTCAACCAGCTCACCGTTCACGAATGAACCGATGGTGGTGGCGTTAGGGAAGAACCGGGCGAATGCGCCGAGCAAGGCGGCAGCTTGTTGGTCTGGCATGAGATCACTCCGTGCGATGCACCGTCGCGGGCGCATCGTGTCGTCAAACGAAAAAGAAAAAGCGGTAAATGCAGCGGGAACCTGAAAAGGAACCTAGGCAGGAAGCGAAGCGGCGCGATTACGCGCGGCCCGGTTCGATGAATTGCACGATGCTGTTGAAGTCCTCGTCGTCGCCCACGCTCCCGGCGCTCGCGGCCCACAGACGCCCGACTTCTGCCGACAGCGGCCCCGTGGCCAGCGTGCCTGCCTGCTCGGCCAGCGCCATTGCCAGACGCACGTCCTTGCGCATGAGCTTCATGGTGAAGCCGGAGTCGAAGGCGTCGTTGAGAATCCACGTCGGATAGTTGGTTTGCGTCACCCCACTGCGCCCGGACCCCGCGTTCAGGCCTTCGAGCACCTGCGCCGGGGCCACGCCCGCGGCCTTGGCCAGACGCATCGCTTCGCCTGCCACCACGAGATGCGCGGCGCACATCAGATTGTTGATGAGCTTGGTCACGTGCCCCGCGCCCACATCACCGATGTGTACGCGCTTGGCCGACATGGCGGCGAGCACCGGCTCGATGCGGGCGATGTCGTCTGCCGAGCCGCCCAGCACCATCGTGAGTGCGCCGTTCAGCGCACCCTTCGGCCCCCCGGAGACCGGCGCGTCGACCAGCGCAATGCCCTTCTCGCGCAACGCGACGGCCAGGGCACGCGTGCTCTGCGGGTCGGCCGTGGACGTGTCGACGACGATCAGGCCCGCGCGTCCGTTTGCGGCAATGCCGTCGGCGCCGTTCACAACCGCCTCGACGACTTGCGACGTCGGCAGCGACAGCACGAGTGCGTCGGCTTCGCGAGCCAGTTCGGCGACCGAAGCGCGCAGGCCGATGCCCGCGTCGGCCAGGGCGGCACCGGCAGCCGGCGACGGATCGAAACCGAGCACCGTGAAACCGCCGCGCTGCAATGACAGCGCCATGCCGCGTCCCATATTGCCCAGTCCGACCACTCCGATGATTTTCATGTTGACTCCAGATTGACTGCGAGAATGACGCCGCCCCCACGGGCGACGCCGCGTTGCTCCGCCGGCCGGGGCATCCGGCCGACGCTTGGAAATTTCAGGGAATCGCCGCGCTAGTGGTTGACGAACTCCAGCACCACGTTGCCGGCAAACTCGGGCTCGACGACGAGCCCGTGCTCGTTGTAGCCGTACGGCACGCCATGCTCGCGCCACAGCGCCTCGACGTGCGCCAGATCGGGGGCGAGCAATGTGATCGCCACGGCATGCGTGCGCACGCCCTGCGCCATCGGCAGCCCCACCGCGGCGTAGCGCGCTTCGGCCCGCTGCGGCGACAACGCGCGCAAGTGGCCGCAGCCCGTGTCGACCACGGCGCCGCCACCGTAGAGATCGACCTGACGCACGCCATACATGCGCTGCCAGCGGGTCGCGAGGGTGTGCAACGCGGCGGCGTCGGGCGTCACATACGTCACCCCGACGACGCCGGTCACGCCGTTGGCGTGCTGCTGCCACTCCGGCACCCAGACCAGCTCCGGACGATGCTGATGGCAGATGAAGTGAGAGGCGTCACCGAGCGAATCGTCGATGAACAGCCCGAGCGAGGCGACGACCTCGTCACGCGTGCCGTCGGGCCGACGCATGGCGCGGCGGAAATCGAGAATGCCTTGTGTGTTGAGCCCGGCTTGCGTGAGGCGGGCGTGGTCGGCGCGGGCGTCCTTGCTGTGAAGGGCGACGAGTGACACGCCCTCTTCGCGTGCAAGGAATCCGCCGAGATAACGCCCGAAGCAGAAGTCGCCGACGGCGTTCGTGCCGAACTTGGCCGCGTTGTCGACGCCGATCAGTTCGATGAAGTTCTCGCCGAACATCATGAGCGACGTGACGGTGCCCCACGGGTGATACGAGACCGGCGACGGCGCAAACCCCATGCGCTCGTAATGCGCCAGCCGCCGCGGATGGTCATGCACCGTGACCAGCGGATGATCGATGCCGAATCGCGTATTGCGCGGAGGAATCATCGGGGGTCTCCGAGAGGCCTTGGCGTGACTTGGCGTCACGTTGCGTCACATTAGGTCACTTCAGGTCACATCGAAACTGGCGCGGAATCGGGCCGCCGACGCCGGGCCTCGCCTGGGTTCGTTGCCCGGCGTTGGGGCCGATCCGCATGTTTCGCAGTGTGAATTGAAAAAAAACCACGCTCAATGACAACGCTTGAAGATTTTTGTTCTAATAATTAGTCTTTATGGCATGACACCTGCCATCAATGAAAGCCGTTTGTCGTATCTGTTCGAGGCCGTGCAGTGCGGCACCGTGCGCGCCGCCGCCGACAGACTCGACATCGCCCCATCCGCCGTCAGCCGCCAGATCGCTTTGCTGGAGGCCGAACTGGCGCTGCCACTCATCGAACGTCACAAGCGCGGCGTGCACCTGACACAGGCGGGTCGCCTGCTCATGGAGTATTACCGGGAGCAGCGCGCCCACCAGGAAGACCTGCTCGCCAAGCTCCAGGAAGTGCGCGGGCTGCGGCGCGGGCATATCCGGCTGGCGGTCGGCGAGGGGTTCGTCAGCGATCTGATGGGCGCGCCGTTGCAGTACTTCTGCAAGCGCTACCCCGACATCACCCTCACGCTCGATCTGGCGGGCACCAACGAGGTCATGCGACTCGTCGCGGAGGACGATGCGGACATCGGGCTCGTCTACAACCCGCCGGCCGAGCCCAAGATCGTCTCGCGGGCACAAATGTCGCAGCCCGTGCACGCGATCGTCGCCCCCGGCTCGCCTCTGATCGAAAAGGCGGCCCAATCGGGCAAGACCGGCGCGCTCACGCTCGACGACCTCCATGAGGTGCCGCTCGCGCTCATGCACGGCTCCTACGGCACACGCCAGTTGCTGGAACTGGCCGAGCAGTCCGAGAAGCACCGGCTCACCCCGACCGTCACGACGAACTCGATTTCCGTGCTCAAGCACTTCGTGCGCGCGGGACTGGGAGCCACTTTCCTGCCGACGTTCGCCGTGTCGCAGGAAGTCGAGGCAGGCGTGTTGTGCGCGCTGCCGGTCGATCACCCGATTCTCAGCGGTGCCGAGGCGCATCTCATCACTCGCGCCGGACGGCGGTTATCCGGGGCGGCCAATCGTCTGCTCACGCATCTCGCCAGCAAGATGGAGGCCTTCGGGGCGCCGGACTGAAACGGCCGCATGAAGCCTTTCGCCCGCATTTTCCGACCTGAAAAACCTTGCGCCGGGGTGGCTCGGTTGTACACACGCAACAATCCGGGTATCGAGCCTTTCCCTTATGTTGCGCACGGGGGAATTCGGATATAAAGAAGCCAACAGGCGAATGGGGGCCTTTTCGTTGCGTCGCAGTACGACACATCCGGTCCCAGCTCGACACCAATACCGGTCGCATGGCCGCGCGCGAATGGCGCGCGCCGCCGCCGACCCCACGCCAGTGGACTGCCATGACAACGATCTCTGACGACCAGAGCGTGACGGCATCACTTGCAACCGGCTGCATGTCCCCATGCGGCAACCGTTGCCCCGGCGTTCCCGCTTACCGATTTCTCGTCACTCGTAACGAAATTTCAGGCTTTCCCGACGACATCTCGTATCGCCCCCGCTCGGGCGCTGCGCCGTGACGTCGGCTATTACCACGCAAGAAAGGGGCGGGGCAAAACGCAACCTGGGGAACAGACCATGAAGAAGAAGCTCATTGCAGCAAGCCTGCTTTGCAGCATCGGCACGTTCGCACACGCGCAATCGAGTGTGCAGCTCTATGGACGTGTCGATGGTGGCTTTCAGTTCATGAATAACTTGCAGGACGGTAACGGCGGCACCGCGTCGCGCTGGAGTGCGCAGGGCGGCGACTATGGGACGAGCCTGTTCGGCCTGCGCGGCTATGAAGATCTCGGGCAAGGATTGCACGCCGTATTCAATCTGGAAGGTGGGTTCCAGTTGATGAACGGCTTCAATAACAATGGGTCGGGTTCGATTTTCGACCGTCGCGCGCTGGTCGGCTTCAACTCCCGCTCGTGGGGCCAGTTGACGATCGGGCGTAACCTGTTCATCAGCAACGGGGTCTGGGACTTCGATCCGTTCCAGCAGCAGGCCTTCTCGTCGGCGTCGCTCGTACGCGGACGTAACTGGCCGCAGGCGAGCAATACCGTCAACTATCAGAGCCCGAACTGGTACGGCTTCGATGTGGCGGGTCAGTACGCCTTCTCCAACATCGCGGGACAGTTCAACAACGGCCGCGGCATGGGCGCGCAGTTGACGTACACCCAGGACCGCTTCCAATTGCGTGCGTTGTACGACGAGATCCGCGATGCCAACGGACGCTTCACCGACGTGTTCGCCACGTCACGCGAATACTTCGCCGGTGCGAATGTGTTCCTGAACCGCTTCACGATCTCGCTGGGCTACACGCACATGTCGGCACCGGACGCTCCTGCGCCCGACTTCGCCACGCGCGCCGATCACTACTGGGCAGGCGTGAAGTATCAGGCCACGGCCGTGTGGGCCGCGAACGCGGCGGTGTATCACGTGAATGTGCCGGGCGGCTTCGGGCACGCCACAATGTTCGAACTGGGAACGACGTACAACCTCTCGAAGCGCACGTTCCTGTACGGCACCGTCGCTTACGTGAAGAACAGCGCGAACCAGAGCTTCTCGGTCGCGGCCATTCCCAGCGATTCGCTCGACAACCCGCCAGCCGGCAAGAGCCAGACCGGCGCTTATATCGGGGTATCGCATTCGTTCTGATCGGGGGTAGCGTTGCGCGTCCCCCCGATGCCAGGGGTGCCGGACAGACCGGCATCCCGTGACCGCCGATCACCAGACGTACATGAGTGATCCGGCCACACCCGCCTGCGTTTGTCCTTTGCGCAGGCTGCCGTTCACGCCCCCGTGAAGCGAGAGCTGCTTGCCGAATTTCACGTCGATACCGGCTTCCGCATTCACGATATCGCGCCCGAGCGAGATGCTGCGCGAGTCAGAAAGCAAAAAACCCGCCGCACCTTTTCAGGCACGACGGGTTTTCGTTCGACGCCGGTACATCATGGCAGCCTTGCGGGCTGCCGTGACGCTCAGGCTTAAAAGCGATACTTCGCCAAAATGCCGCCACCGTAGGCGCTTTCGCCCTTACGCAGGCTGACGTTGCCGCCGACGCGCACTTCCAGTTGCTTCATGAGCAACATCTCCAGCCCCAGATCCGCCGTGAAGATGTCACGCCCCAGCTTCGGGCCCCTCACCTTGAACGCGCGCGGTGCGCCGTAGATCGAGTTCGTCAGGATGCTCTGCGTGTTGCCGAACTCGTGCTCGTAGGCCAGACGCAGCGACGGCGCCACCTTCGCACCGCCCACGCCCGCCACCTCGCGCCACAGGCGTACGCCCACCACACCGCGCGCGGACGTTTGCGACTGTGCGTCCACCTTCAGACCGTCGTTGCCCTGGCCGGTGCGGTTCGTTTCGTCGAAGCCGTCCAGACGTGTGGATGCCACCCGTACCCCGATTGACGGATCGATGTTCACACCCGATACGCCAAAGCGCTTGCCGACCTCGCCGAACAGCCCCAACGTCCGGCCGTTCGTCTTGCCCGAGAGACGCGCCGAGGCACTACGCGCGGCCACCCGGCGGTCCGTCTTCACGTTGTGATTCGTGTACGACATCCCGCCGTTCACGAACCAGTTCGTGTCGTGCAGATGCGAGCCGTACAGACCCAGGCTCACGCTATTGACCTTCGACTCGCCCGGCATTTTGGCCGGCTGTGAGTTCTGGTTACCCATACCCACCGATGCGCCGACGATCGTGTTGTCAGCGATGCGCTGATCCACACCGATGGCGCCATCCACGCTCTTCACATCGAACGACACGCCGCCACCGCGCTGGCTGGATTTACCGCCCTTGAACGAGGCCCAGCCGACAGTGCCGTTCCGAGACGCCTTGGCCCCGTTTGCGGTCGTATCGTCGAACATCGAGCCTCCGGCAATCATGCGGGTCTGCATGCTGCGCTGGAACGACGTCGCGGCGCTTTGTGCGGCCAGCGCGTTGTTCACCAGCGATTCGCCCGAGAGCAGACGCGCCGAGTAACGTTGCTCTGCCGAGCCCGCCGTTTGCAACGCCATCTCTGCCAGCACCTTGCCGCCAACGCTGGACGAGACCAGATCGCCCAACGCGACGCCATCCACCGACCTCAGCACCGCTCGCTCATTAGCCCGGTATCGAGTGTTCGCCGCGAGTAAATTGACGGTATCACTGGGGACCAGCGTCACAACGCCGTGGGTAGTGCCACCGCGGGAAGGTTCGCTCACGGTGTTGCCACTGCCACTGTCACTGGTATCGGTGCCGGCTTGGGTCGTCCCGGTGTTGGTGTTGGTGTTGGTGTTGGTGTTGGTGTTGGTGTTGGTGTTGGTGTTCGTGTTCGTGTTCGTGTTGGTGTTCGCGTTGGTGTTCGCGTTGGTGTTCGCGTTGGTGTTCGTGTTCGCGTTGGTGTTCGTGTTCGCGTTGGTGTTCGTGTTGGTGTTCGTGTCCCCGGCAGCGATACCGGTTCTGGGGCGAATGCGGGTCGGAATACTCCCCACGGCCACTTTGCCGACTTGGACGTTGGCACCTTCTTTCGCTTGCACCACCCCCAAGTCCACGCCGACCATGTCGTTGAGCGAGAGGGTGTCCCGGGCGTAAACATTGATTTGCGTCGAGCGGAAATCGCTATCGCGCGTGACGCTGATGGCGCCGACTTGCGGCACCCCGTTCACCTTGTCTACGACCGCAGCGATCCAGGCGCCACCGCCGTCGGACGAGTATTTTTTTACGGCAAGCGTCTGGATGCCCAGCCCAATCGCGCCGTTGTTCACAATCTCCTCGACACCGCCGACGTCAGTCGCCAACGTAATCGCCGCCCCGGGCGCAATCCTCACCGTGCCGGAGCCCAATGCATTGCTGTGTGCGGCCGTTATCGCACCCTGCTCGACGGACAGGCTGGAAATGCCGCGTTGGTCGCCGCCGAATGTCAGGTCGCCCTTACCGACTTTGACGACTTGCGAGGCGGGTGGGATCCGTTCCGGCTCAGCCATGTTCGAAGCCAGGATCCTGCCGTCAAACCGGCCGCTTTCGTTCAATGCGCCCAACACCAGCTTCGTGTCGCCGGTGAAAACATCGCCCGTACCCACCAGAGAGCCGACGGATATCCGCTTATCGGGCATGTCTTCGCCCCCGATCGACATACCGATGTCCGACACATCAAGCGTTCCACCGTCCATTTGAATCGCCGCCTGATCTGCCGTCGTCTTGCCCTGCAGCGTCAAGACACCTCGGTTAATCAACCGCGCGCTTTCAAGCTGCGTATCGGTGATCGCCGCCTCACCGTTATTTTCGATGCGGGCGTTCCCACCCGAGGACTCGACAATCGAGAGAATCCCGTGGTTGGCAATTTGAAGATTCTTGAGTTGCGTGCCAGAGAAGCCCACGTAGCCGCCGTCTTCATTCTGGATAACGGCCTGGCCGGCATCACCGCCCGCGATCTGGGTGATACCCTCGTTGTCGAGCTCGAGTTTCCCCAACGTCGAGTCACTGATTTCCAACGTACCCTCGTTGGTTATCGAGGCTTGATTGACATTGGCATCGGAGAAATAGGCCTCACCCTCCGTCTCGATAAGGATTTCGCTTTTCCCTGCGTCGGCGCCGATGAGGCGCAAATGCCCCTGCCCGAGAATCGAGATATCAGCGCTTCCTGCACTGGTACCGGACTGGAATTCAATCGAGCCGCCAGAGGCATCCGACGCTGGACTCTCCTCGTCAATGGTCTCGTCGTCACTCGCGGCCTGCAGGATGATGCCCTCGGCCGTATCGCGAATACCGTACCCGCCTTCCACAAACTCGATGCGACCGTTTTTGCCAGCAGCCAGCGCCAACATGTCACCGGCACCTTCAATGCCCTGGTGGATGCTGAGCCGACCGTCCGTGACGTCCACGAGGTGATGCGTCTTCTCCGAAGCGCGCAACGTGCCGACCTCTCGCTCACGGTACGGCGCGCCCTCAAGCGGATCGGATATGGTGCCAGAACGCGAAGTAATCTCGAGAGTGGAGCTCTTGACGATGAGATCGGTGTCACCCTCGTTCGCAATATCGGCCTTAAGGCCGTCCAGGTTGTTGCGCTCCCAGGAAACCAGCGTCCCGGGGGCGCCACTCGACGATTCAGGCTTCAACTCATATCGGTCGAGGAGCGCGCTCAAAGTGTCGCCATCCGCGCGGGTCACCGTTTCCAGTTTTTCTCTGACGCGCACCTCGTCGTTCCATAGCACCTTGCCCTTGTCCAACAGTGCCTCAACGCGGTCCGGACGCGTCAGGAATTGCGATAATTTCTTAATCTCTTCCGATCGCTCCTCGCCTGATTTCGCTCTGATGGCATCCGCACCGGCCTTGATTTGTTTCAAATCCTCGATACTCATCCACTTGACGTAATCCAGGGGCTTGCCGTCTTCACCTTTTGCCGCCATTTCCAGCAGCTCGTCGGCTCTCCCGCTAATTTGACTTAACGCCTCGTTCTGTTCGTAAAGATCCGGCTTTTCCAACGCTGCCCAGATATATCGGGTTTCTCCGCGCCAGGTCGACGCACGCAAGTACTCCTCGTTGGTCGCGTCGCGTTCCGCCAGCGTTTTATTGAGCTTCGACGTCAATCGTTCGATGGCCAATCCCCTGAGCGAGTGCGCAGCTGGTACTGTCCTCTCCTTGTCCTCTTGCGCCACCACAATGTCCGGAAATGCGGCGGCGGCCGCCACCACGGCAGCAACTGCCATATAGACCCTGGTTTGACGCAGCACTGCAATCTTCGAAGACTTTTCTGGCATTTGGCCCTCCCTTTATCTGGAAATAGCGACGGCAGCCGTCGTCTCATCAAGAGCGGCACACCGATCGCCGACGATCAAGGGCGAGTCTAAGATTAGCTACATCACAACCCCATCTTTAATCGATACATTTGGTCCATTACCCAAAACAAATAAAAATGGAATTAAATTATGAATACTCCCAGACAAACAGTGACAAAAACCAAAGTGTTCACCAGAATACGACAAACACCGCATCGAAACTTATTTACAGAAAAATTTCAGAAAACCGCAAATAACGTTGATTTAAATATTCCGAACAAGGTGAATCAACGTCTGTACATACGTGATATGCGGTGCTCTTTGAGATGGCAATAAAAAACCCGCCGTGCCCTGACAGGCACGACGGGTTTTCCGTCCCTCATTCCTACTGGCGACCCTCACGGCCGCCTGCGAGCGCTTACTCTCGCACCAGCGTCGTCCCTGGCTCAGCCCACGGGCTTACGCTTGGGCTTCAAGTCCGTGCTGTCGATCTCCTCAAGCACATCGCGAAACTCGGCAATGTCCTCGAAGCTGCGATACACCGACGCAAAGCGGATGTAAGCGATCTTGTCCAGGCGTTTCAACTCGCGCATCACCAACTCGCCAATACGCTGGCTCATCACTTCGCGCTCTGCACCGGCCAACAGCTTGTATTCGATGCGCGCGATCGCGGCATCCATCGCCTCGGCACTCACAGGGCGCTTGCGAATCGCCAACTGCATACTGGCGCGCACTTTCGCGCGGTCATACTCGGCGCGGCTGCCGTCTTTCTTGACGACGGCCGGCATCGCCAGTTCGACACGCTCGTACGTGGTGAAGCGCTTGTCGCACGACGGGCATTTCCGGCGCCGCCGGATGGCTGCGCCGTCTTCCGCTTCACGCGAGTCGATGACCTGCGTGTCGTCGTGCCGGCAGAACGGGCAGCGCATGCGTGCGACGCCTTCGGCTTAGCCGTAGACCGGGAAACGCTTGGTCAACTCGGCCACTTTTGCGCGTACGGCGGCCAGGTTGCCTGCATCTTCCGGATTGTCGAGCACGTCGGCGATCAGGTTGCCCACCTGTGCGGCTTCGACTTCCGTGAAACCGCGCGTGGTCATCGCCGGCGAGCCCAGACGCACACCGCTCGTCACGAACGGCTTTTCCGGATCGTTCGGAATGGCGTTCTTGTTGACGGTGATGTGTGCTTCGCCCAGCGCAGCTTCCGCTGCCTTGCCGGTAATGTTCTTGGCGCGCAGGTCGACCAGCATCACGTGCGATTCGGTGCGACCCGACACGATACGCAGGCCACGGTTGACCAGCGTCTCGGCCATCACGCGGGCGTTCTTCGCGACTTGCTCCTGGTACTTCTTGAATTCCGGCGATGCGGCTTCCTTGAACGCGACGGCCTTGCCAGCGATCACGTGCATGAGCGGGCCACCCTGGATACCCGGGAAGATGGCCGAGTTGATGGCCTTCTCGAATTCCGCCTTCATCAGGATCACGCCGCCGCGCGGGCCGCGCAGGCTCTTGTGCGTGGTCGTGGTGACGAAGTCGGCGTGCGGCACCGGGTTCGGGTACACACCCGCGGCGATCAGACCGGCGTAGTGCGCCATGTCGACCATGAACAGCGCGCCGACCGACTTGGCGATCTGCGCCATGCGCTCGAAATCGATCTTCAGGGCGAACGCCGAAGCGCCAGCCACGATCATCTTCGGCTTATGTTGCTCGGCCAGCTTTTGGGCGGCGTCGTAATCGATGTCTTCGGCTTCGTTCAGACCGTAGCTCACCACGTTGAACCACTTGCCCGACATGTTGACCGGCGAGCCGTGCGTGAGGTGACCGCCGTGCGCGAGGCTCATGCCCATGATCGTGTCGCCCGGCTTGAGCATGGCGAAATACACGCCCTGGTTCGCCTGCGAACCCGAGTTCGGCTGCACGTTGGCCGCTTCTGCGCCGAACAGTGCCTTCACACGGTCGATCGCCAGTTGCTCGACAACGTCGACATACTCGCAACCGCCGTAATAGCGCTTGCCCGGATAACCTTCCGCATACTTGTTGGTCAGTTGCGAACCCTGCGCCTCCATCACGGCCGGGCTGGTGTAGTTTTCCGAAGCAATCAGCTCGATGTGATCTTCCTGACGCTGATTTTCTTTCTGAATCGCGGCCCAGATCTCAGGATCGACGGAGGCAACGGTAGATTTCGATTTGTCGAACATGGCGTTTGCGTTGAATTGAACAGGTTTTCCGGGAGGGGATGCTGCAGCGCGCCTTCCTTTGTGCTTCGGAAGACGATAGACAGGGCAGCACCAACCATCACGGCTGCCCAGGCGAACGGCAAATAAGACCCCGACGCTTCCCGGTGGGTTGCTCCACCTCGGGCACACCATGCAGTGCACCCTAATCGCCAGTCACGTGGGGTTTGTGGCGTCGACAGTTTATGCGAGGTTGAGACGTTAGGCAACCGGCCCGGCCACGCGCACCACGACCTTGCCGAAGGCCCCGCGGCGCAGATGCGCCAACGCCTGGCCGAAGTCGGCAAAGTCGTAGACGGTGTCGACCACTGGCGCAATACCGTGGCGCTCGACTAGCGCCGCGAGCGCCTCCAGGCCGTCACGGTGCCCAACCCCGATGCCTTGAATATGAGCACGCTTGAGCAATACCGGGTACACCGGCAATTGCAGCAAATCCCCACCCAGCGTGCCGATAACGGATATTTTGCCGCCTTGCGCGAGCGCCGCCATCGTCTCCTGTATATCTCCGCCTGCCAGTTCCAGCACCTGCTCGACGCCCCGGCCTTGCGTGAGCCGAAGCACCTCTTGCCCCCAGCCCTCCCGGCGCAACACGCCATGCGTCACGCCCAAGGCGCGCGCCCGGGCCAGCTTGTCCTCGCTCCCGCTCGCGACAATGGTCTTCGCGCCCTGAGCCAGCGCCAGTTGTGCGCCGAACAGCGCAACGCCGCCCGTTCCGATCAACAAGACTGTCTCGCCCGCCACCAGCTTGCGGCCATTACCGAACAGCGCAAACCATGCCGTGAGTCCGGCGCAAGTCAGCGTTGACGCCGCCACGTCGTCAAGCGTGGACGGCGCCCGCACCAGCGCCGCTTCGTCGAACACCGCGTACTGGCGCAACACGCCCTGCAACGTCCCGCCAAAGACTTTCAGGCCCGATGGGGCCGGCTGCCCCCCGATCCAGCGGTCCCAGAACGTATTGACGACGCGCTCGCCCACGGCGACACGTGCGACGCCTTCGCCCACCGCCACCACCTCGCCCGCCATGTCCGAGCCGGGTACGAAGGGGAACGTCACCGGCAAACCCATGCCGGTATCGATCATCAGCGCGTCGCGGTAGTTGAGCGACACCGCCCCCACTTTCACCAGCACCTCGCCCGGCCCGGGCTGCGGAATGCCCACCGTCACCCGTTCAAGCGCGGCTTCGCCCAGGGTCGTCATCTGCCATTGCTGCATCGTCGTCATTGCCAAGTCCTCATGCTGATCTGAAACGCCCGGTACGCCGGGTAGACGTGCTTAGCTTATTGGAGAATACTTTGCGGCAGTGTTGGCAATTTATCCACTCATTGACGACATATGAGACCCAATGAGCTTTACACACCCGACCGGTTGTCGGGCATTTCCGCCTTCGTGGCGGCGGCAGACGCCGGGAGCTTCGCAGGCGCGGCCGCACGGCTGCATCTGACGCGCTCGGCCGTCGCCAAGCGCGTTGGCCGACTGGAGGCTCGGTTGGGCGTGCGCCTGTTTCACCGCACCACGCGCAGCCAGCATCTGACGGACGAGGGGCAGACGTTCTATCAACGCTGTACGAAAGTGCTCGCAGAGCTGTCGGAAGCCGAGAATGCCCTGAGCGCCGGCTCGCAAATGCCGATGGGCAAACTACGGGTGACCATGCCGGTGCAGATCGGCCGTCAGTGCATTGCCCCCGTGCTGCTGGCGCTGGCGAGGCAGCACCAGCAGTTGCGACTAGAGTTGTCGTTCAGCGACCGGCGCATGGATCTTGTCGAGGAAGGCTACGACCTTGCCGTGCGCAGCGGCCCCATCGACGACACGCCCGGACTCAAAGCCCGCTCGCTGGGTGAACAGACGCTGGTGCTGTGCGCTTCGCCCGCCTATCTCGCCGAGCATGGCACGCCGCAAACTGCGGATGACCTTGCCGCGCACGTGCGGCTGATGTAAGGACGCCACGGGACTTTCTTTGAATGGCCCACGTTGCCGATGACGCATGAAATCAGCCAGCCGCCCCGCTTCGTGATGGACGATCTCGTCACGCTCGTCGACGCCGCAGAGCAGGCGCTTGGCATCACCTGCCTTCCCCAGTGGGTGGTCGCGCAGTCGCTAAGCACCGGCAGACTGGTGCGGGTGCTCCCGCAGATCTACGCCCCGGCTTCGCCGCTGCATCTGGTCTGGCCGGACACCCGCCACCCGTCGCCGAAGCTGCGCGCCGCCATCGACGCGCTGCTTGACGCTGTTCCCGCGCTATTGGGCATGCCCTCGGCGGCCTCCCAGAATGACGTCACGAAATGACGATCTTCGGCTGGCCGCAACCTCGCCTCACGCGCCCGCCTGATGCCCGAAGGGCTCTTGCTGGGCGTCGATAGCCCGTGCGCGCATTGGATACGCGTGCGCCCATGCCTGCGCGGCCCACGTGCCGCCGAGTAACTGCACGAGACTGTCCCGGCGTGTCAGGAGATGGTTGACGAAAGCCTCCGAATCCCTGAGCGGCGCCTTCGCTGCCGACGACTCGCCGCCAGCCACGTCCCGCGCACTCTCCACCCACGGACGCACTTCCTGTGCCGATATCCGGCCAAGCCGATAGGCCATCTCGGCGGCCAACGCCCGTACACTCGTCGGGTTCTTCAACTCGTCCAGCACCGTCCGGTTCGGTACGTCGCGGGCCAGCCCGGCCAGTCGTCGAACGAAAGGGGCGTAGTGTTCGCCGTACGGAAACTGCGTCAGGTCAGCGAGCGCGCCGGGCGGCAGCGTTGCGCCGAAACACGCCGCGTCCCTGCGAAACGTCGACCGGAGCGCAGGGGACGATGAGGACGGTGAGGACGATGGGGATGATGAGAGCGACGCCAGACATTGCCGCTGCCCGAGCGCGACTTCATGGCCCTCGTCCTTGAGCGTGCCTTGAAGCCCCAGGTCCAGGCAGGTATCGAAGTCGACCGTCATCATGCAAGGCAAATCGTTCTTGTCGCGCCACACGCCGATGTTCTCCATGAAGACGTTGCAGAGATCCCGGTTGCCCAACCACAGCGCGGCGACATACTGACGCTCCAGCGCACATTGATAGACGGCCGGAAGCGCGCCGCAGAGCACGCCGCGCGTGTCGTTGCGCCGTCGCAGTGCTTCGGCATACGCGCGGGCCGCGGCGCCTTCCAGCGACGGGAACGGTTTGTGGCCGGCCTGCGCCAGCACGTTGGCCATCTGCTGGCCGGCTTCGCGCGCATCGGCCCGCGTGCGCTCAAGGCTGGCGGCCTGGATGGGATCGTCGTGCGAGCCCTCGATGACCCGCCATGCGGCGTCCCCTTCCAGCCAGTCGCCGAGATGCCGATAGACAGGCAGGTACGTCGTGGCCAGATAGATGCGCTCGGGCGCCTGCGTACCGTCGAATGCCTGCGAACACCCCTTGACCAGTATCGCAGTCGGCGTTGCCAGTCCCAACGCGCCGAAAAGTCGCGACGCCAGCCAGGCCTGCGCGGCGTGCCACGCACTCGGGCAGGCTTTCACGACATATTGCGACGCGTGCGCTTGCTGCGTCAGCGACATACGAACGGCATTACCGGCACGATCCGGCGGCACCGCGTCGGGCACACGCGTGGCGGCGGAGAAATCATACGGCCCGATACCCGGCAAGGGCGCGCCACTGCCGTCATGCCCGATCACGGCACCGAACGTGCCGAGCGGGCCGGCCTCGGGCAACAAATCGTCACGCGGCGGCGCGGCCGCGCCGCTCGACGTATTGATGCACGGATTCAGGAAGGGACAGGCGTTGAGGTCCATCACCACGCTCCTTGCTCGTATGGCGGGGTCGCGGTGCGAGCCCCGTGATTGGGATCGGCAAATCTTGCTGCGGCGCCAGACAATCAGCTTTCGAAAATGGGACAACTTCGGACAAATCCGCCTCTCCCCCCCTAACGTGATAGGCTCGCCGCATGTCTACGTCCCCCCGAATTCTTGTCAGCAGTTGCCTGTTGGGCCATCCCGTTCGCTATCACGGGCGTGCCGCGCCTTGTGAAGGCGATGCCAACGCCATTCTCGAGCGCTGGCGCGCCGCAGGCTGGATCGCGCCGATTTGCCCCGAAGTGGCCGGCGGCTTACCTACGCCGCGCCCGCCCGCCGAAATCGCGCACGCCGCAGGCGGCAATGCGGTATGGCAAGGGCTCGCCCGTGTGGTCGACGACACGGGTGCCGACGTGAGTGCGCCGTTTCTCGACGGCGCTCGCCGCACGCTGACGTTGGCGCAGCGTCACGGCATTCGTATCGCGGTATTGAAGGAAGGGAGTCCGTCGTGCGGCAGCGCGTCAATTTACGACGGCTCGTTCACCGGTACGAAGATCGCGGGAGAGGGAGTGGCGGCCGCGTGGCTACGGCAGCACGGCATTGAAGTGTTCAGCGAGCACACGCTCGCGCTGGCGGACGCCAGACTGCGCAGCGCCGATAGCGATCAGTAGCCGTCGCTAGCGCACCACGTCACACGACAGCGGCACAGGATCGAATACACACGCGGGGGCATTGCACCCCCGCGGCCCATCACAGCGCGATTTTCGTCCCCAGAACAGCGAGGAACTGCGCGATCCAGGCCGGATGCGCGGGCCACGCCGGCGCCGTGACGAGATTGCCGTCGGTATGGGCGTCGTCGATGGCGATCTCCATATACTTCCCGCCTGCCAGACGCACTTCCGGCGCACACGCCGGATACGCCGAACACTCGCGCCCTTCGATCACACCGGCAGCCGCCAGCAGTTGCGCACCGTGACAGATCGCCGCAATCGGCTTGTCGCTCTCGGCAAAGTGCCGAACGGCGGCGAGCACTTCGTCGTTCAGACGCAGATATTCCGGCGCGCGTCCGCCGGGGATTACCAGCGCATCGAAATCGGCCGGCGAGAGGCCGTCGAACGTGGCATTGAGCGTGAAGTCGTGACCGCGCTTCTCGCTGTACGTCTGATCGCCCTCGAAATCGTGAATCGCGGTGCGCACCTTGTCGCCCGCCTTCTTGCCGGGGCACACCACTTCCACGCGATGCCCCACTGCCGTGAGTGCCTGCACCGGCACCATCAGCTCATAGTCTTCGACATAGTCGCCTGCCAACACCAGAATCCGCTTCTTGCCCATGTGACTCTCCGTTCAGAGAAAAAATGGAAGGGAAACAGCCCCTCCATGTTACTCAATTCCGGTGACGTCACCGAGACAGCGTCAAACGCCACGCCGCACGACACATGCCCGGCAGACGAAAAAAACCGCGTGCCGAAGCACGCGGTGTCAAGCCGGCGCAGAACGCCGTCGGTCAATCGTGGGGCCACGCGCCGCAGCGCGAGCCCGCAGGTTCGTTACCTCAGTAGGTTTCCAGATGCAGACGCCCCTCGGTCTTCATCCGTTGCCAGAGGGTTTGCCAGTCGAGTCCGGCGTCTGCCGCGATGGTCTGCAACACTTGCAGCACGCCGTCCTCCATGCCCTTCAGGCCGCACACGTAAATGTAGGTGTGATCGTGACGCAGCAGCGCCGCCACATCGGCCGCACGCTCGCGCATCGCGTCCTGCACATAGCGTTTGGCCTGCCCCGGCGTGCGCGAGAACGCGAGATTGGTGTCGATGAAATCCTTCGGCAGATTCAGCAGCGGGCCGAAGTACGGCAGTTCGCCCTGCGTGCGAGCGCCGAAGAACAACATCAGCTTGCCGGTCGCGCCCTTGAGCCGACGGCGGCGGCGATACTCCGTCATCGCGCGCATCGGGGCTGCGCCGGTGCCGGTGCAGATCATCAGCAGATGCGAATCGGCGTGGTTCGGCATCAGGAACGTGCTGCCGAACGGGCCCATCACATTCACCACGTCGCCCTTCTTCAGGTCGCACAGATAGTTCGAGCACACGCCGCCCACCGCCTGCTCGTGATGGTCCTTCGTCACGCGTTTCACGGTAAGCGCCAGGTTGTTGTAACCGGGACGCTCGCCATCGCGCGGCGACGCAACCGAGTATTGCCGCGCATGATGCGCCCGCCCGTCGGCCGTGGTGCCCGGCGCGATGATGCCGATGGACTGCCCTTCGAGCACCGGGAACGGCTGCTTGCCGAAGTCGAGCACGATGTGACGGATGTCACTCTCCGTGCTCGCGTCCGTTACGCGATAGTTACCGACCACGGTGGCCTGGATGGGCGCCTTGTGGTTGTACAAATTGACGTAGGGCTTTGCGGCGGACCACGGCGGCACGACCGAGCCGCGCACGAGGTCGGAGCCGCCGATGACGGGTTCCGACGCGTCCGACGATGCGCCGCCCGGCGCCGCTTGCGTCTCATCGCCAATGACACCCTGCCCCGCGAGCGCATCGTCCTGCACGGGCAGTTCGTCCCACGTGAGCTGATCGTCGACGGCGTAGGCCTCGGCCTTGAGCACGTCGCGCCAGTTGTCGATGGCCCCCGTCGGGCACGGCGAGATACACGCCATGCACCCATTGCACGTATCCGCGCGCACAACGTAGTTGTTCTCGTCGTGCGTGATCGCGTCGATCGGACACGTCTCCTCGCAGGTGTTGCAGCGAATGCAGATCTCCGGATCGATCAGATGCTGCTTCAGGACTTCGACCGGAACGGGGCCGTTCATGATGCTGTCTCCTTGTGGGGATGGCTCTTGCGGCCGTCTCAATTGAAACGCACGTACTCGAAATCGATCGGCTGACGGTTGATGCCGAGCGGGGGCGGCGCAATCCAGTTGGCGAACTTGCCCGGCTCGGTCACGCGGCCCATGAGCGACGCGACGTACGCGCGATCCTCGGCCGACGGCAGCCACTCGCGTTCGTGCGCGGCCCAATCGGTCTCGCTCACGACGCGGCCGTCCGGCGAGACACGTACACCGGCGAACGTGCCGATCTGGCGGTTGAACGCCTTGTGCGGCACCGTCAGACGGAAGTCGATGCCCGCCTTCTCCAGCACCTTGTTCCAGCGATTCACACCCGCGACCGAATCCTTGATGTAGTCGTCGCGCAGCACTTCGTTCATCGCGTTGAGCATCGGCACTTCGCGCTCCACGAGCTTGCCGTTGTCGACATCGAGCAGACGGTACATCTGGCCGTTGAGCTGATGGTCGTCGTCGCGTTTGCTCTCTTCGTAACGCCCCTTCAGCCCGGAACTGTAGAAGATCGCCGCGTTCGACGACTGGTCCGCGCCGAACAGATCGATCGTCACGGAATAATGGAAATTGACGTATCGCTGGATCGTCGGCAGATCGATCACACCGGCCGCGCGCAGCCTGGAGACGTCGTCGGTCTTCAGCTCATTCATCACCTGCGCCGTGCGGGCGATCACGCGCGAGACACCCGACTCGCCCACGAACATGTGATGCGCCTCTTCGGTCAGCATGAACTTCGTGGTGCGCGCGAGCGGATCGAAACCCGATTCGGCCAGCGCGGAGAGCTGGAACTTGCCGTCGCGATCCGTGAAATACGTGAACATATAGAACGCGAGCCAGTCCGGCGTCTTCTCGTTGAACGCGCCGAGAATGCGGGGATTGTCGTCGTCGCCCGAACGGCGGCCGAGCAGCGCCTCGGCTTCCTCGCGGCCGTCGCGGCCGAAGTAGCGATGCAGCAGATAGACCATCGCCCACAGGTGACGGCCTTCTTCCACGTTCACCTGGAACAGATTGCGCAGGTCGTACATCGACGGCGCCGTCAGCCCCAGGTGACGCTGCTGCTCGACCGACGCCGGCTCGGTGTCGCCCTGCGTGACGATGATGCGGCGCAGGTTCGCACGGTGCTCGCCCGGCACGTCCTGCCACGCGGCTTCGCCCTTGTGCTCGCCGAAGTGAATCTTGCGATCGGCGTCGCCCGGCGTGAGGAAAATGCCCCAGCGATAGTCCGGCATCTTCACGTGATCGAAGTGCGCCCAGCCGCTCGGATCGACGCTCACGGCCGTACGCAGATAGACGTCGAATCCATGCGAGCCTTCCGGCCCCATGTCACCCCACCACGACAGGAAGTTCGGCTGCCACTGTTCGAGCGCGCGTTGCAACGTGCGGTCGTCCGACAGGTTGACGTTGTTGGGGATCTTCTCGCTGTAGTTGATCGAAGCCATCGTGGGAATCCTCGTGTCTCGTACGTATTCTGTGGAAAACGTCTCGTTCGATGCCAGCCGCCCGGGCATGGCGCCAGGCGGTGGGGTGTCGCAGTCGTCAGACGCGGTTCAGATCGAACTGCGCCTTGTTGCCCTTGCCGTAGACCTTCAGCGCGCCCTTCTCGCCCACGGCGTTCGGACGGATGAAAATCCAGTTCTGCCACGCCGACAGACGGCCGAAGATGCGCGTGTTCATCGTCTCTTTGCCGTTGAAGCGCAGGTTGGCTTCCATGCCGGTGAGCGCGTCGGGCGACATGGCGGCACGCTCCTCGATGGCGATACGAATTTCGTCCGGCCAGTCGAGATCGTCGACGGCGGCCGTGACCAGCCCCAGACGCTCCGCTTCGTCCGGGCGCACCGGGCGGCCAACGGTGACGCGCACGGCGTCGAGTTCGGCCGCGTCTTCATAGAAACGTCGCGCCAGACGCGACTGATCCGTGACCATCGGCAGCAGACCGAAGTTGACTTCGCTGAGCGTGATGGCGGGTTCATCTTCCTCGCTGGCCGGCAGCGCCGCCATGTACGTGCGGTCGGCGGCAAACGCGAATTCGGCGAGCGTGCCGGTGAAGCACGAATCCGGCTCGATCAGCGCGAAGAGCGAGCGCGACGACACATCGATGCGGGCGAACGTGCGGCGCAGCATGCCAATCGTCTCGCGCACGAACCAGTGATCCTGATGGGCGAGCAGCGACGCGTCGGCGGCGAGAACGTGCTTCGCGTCACCTTCGGTGCGCAGCAGCCACGTGCCGATGTCGAGCTCGTTCGTGCGCAGGTTGAGGATGGCGTCATCGAGTTCGCGCGCCATCTTCAGCGGCCACCAGTTGATGCCTGCGGCCTTGATGCCGGCGATGTCGGCCGGCGGCGCAGACTTCGGCGCCTTGACGGTGAGGCTCGCCGTGCGGTTGACGCGGTCGATCTGCACGTCGACGAATTCGTAACGGATGGCGTCCGGCGCGTCGGTACGTTCAAGGCGCGTGAGCGTCACACCCTTGCCACCCGGACGGTTGCTGCCTTGCGCCAGTTCGTGCGCACGCGCAGCAACGGTCTGCGCGAATTGCGCGGGCTTGACCACTTCGTCGACCAGACGCCATTGCTTGGCGCGTTCGCCGCGAATGCCTTCGACGATGGTGCAGAAAATGTCGGCGCGGTCGTTGCGCACGTGACGCTTGTCGGTCAGACGCGTGAGGCCGCCGGTGCCCGGCAGCACGCCCAGCAGCGGCACCTCCGGCAGCGCGACCGACGACGAACGATCGTCCACGAGATAGATCTCGTCGCAGGCCAGCGCCAGCTCGTAGCCGCCGCCCGCACAGGCGCCGTTCACGGCGGCAATGAACTTCAGCCCCGAGTGACGGCTGGAGTCTTCGAGACCGTTACGCGTTTCGTTGGTGAATTTGCAGAAGTTGACCTTCCACGCATGCGAGGACAGGCCAAGCATGAAGATGTTCGCGCCCGAGCAGAACACGCGGTCCTTGGCGCTCGTGACCACCACCGTCTTCACTTCCGGATGTTCGAACCGGATGCGCTGGATGGCATCGTGCAGTTCGATGTCCACCCCCAGATCGTACGAATTGAGCTTGAGCTTGTAGCCCTCGCGAATACCGCCGTCTTCCGCGATATCGATGGCGAGCGTAGCCACCGAGCCGTCGAAACTCAGCTTCCAGTGCTTGTACTGCGTGGGGTCCGTACGGTAGTCGACGTGGGGTTTGCCGAACATGATTGCCTCCAACTCGAATAATGATCTTGTTGAATTGCAATATAGTGCAGCACAAACCCACCGTCAATCGTTAACCCAAAGAAAAATGAATTATTTTGCAGAAACACAAACATCAGTCTGACGACAACTGCACTGCGAGGCGTCCACGCAGTTGCAGATAGGCATCGGCGAGCGCCCGTCCGCCCGTGTCGAAGCTCATGTCGGCCTTGGCGTAGAAGTCCTGCCGGCCCGCGAGAATGCGCTTGAGATCGTCCATCGCCTCCGCGTTGCCTGACATCGGACGCAGATCGCCCTGCGCCACCACACGCTTCATGTGCTCTTCCGGCGACGCTTGCAGCCACACCGTATAGCAATGCGTGAGCAGGAAATTGAACGTGGCGGCGTCGCTCACGATACCGCCCGGCGAGGCGATCACCGCGCGCGGATGCTCGGCCACCACGGCCTCCAGCGCCCGCAGTTCATAGCGGCGATAGGCGGTGGCGCCATACAGCGAATAGATCTCCGACGGCGGGCAGCCGGCGAGTTGTTCGATCACGCGATTGAGTTCGACGAACGGCACATGCATGTCGTCGGCGAGCATGCGGCCCAGCGTCGACTTGCCCGCGCCGCGCAAGCCGATGAGGGCGATGCGTCCGCGCCGGTCCGGGTCGCGCTCGCTCCCGGCGAAGAGTTCGCTCAGCGCCTGACGCGCCCGCGTGAGCGCCTCGCCATCGCGCCCGTGCAGGATCTCGCGGATCAGCAACCACTCGGCAGACGAGGTCGTCTCGTCGCCCACGATTTCCGCCAACGTGCAATTTAGTGCCTGTGCGAGCTGACGCAGGAACAGCACGGACGCGTTGCCCACGCCCGACTCCAGATTGGCCACGTGACGCTCGGAAACCCCCGCGTCGAGCGCCAGCGCCTTACGCGTCAGGCCGCGACGGGCACGCAACGTCCGAACCCGCTCGCCCAGCGCGACCAGGAACGGGTCTTTATCACCGGCGCCTCGCGCCGTCGGCACCCCATCGGCTTGCGCACTCTTATTCATCGGATGAGATCCTCGAAGCAGGTAACATGTAATATATTGCTTGACAGCCAAATTTGCATGCTCTAATTTTCACCATGCGTCGGTAAAAAAGCAAACTCGGGCCAGCCAGGCTGCGCACCGTTATTGATCGGCGTCATACCAACAGACAGTGCGCGGACCGTGATGCGCGCGAACGACAGGGCATTGTTCCGACGATGCCGGCCTGTAGCGATGCAGGCGCAGGCTGTCGTCGCGACCGGTGTAGCGACTGCGACGTCCCCAGGAGACATGGATGGATGTGCCCCAATTTCAGGCGCTGATTGCCGACGTTACACGGCAACTCGATGGCCGCGCTCTCGACGCTTCGCTCGCCGACTGGCTCAACGCACACTACGGCGCAGGCTCCCAAGGTTACGACACGCTGGCCGACGCCTGCCGCGCCGGTGTGGCCGAGGGCTGGCTGTGCAACCGCGAAGGCGGCGGCATTCGCTATGGCCGCGTCATCAAGCCCACGCCCGGCACGCACGGCTTTTCCGTCGACGTCGTGGACATGGCCGATCTGGCCGGGCCGCACCACGTGCATCCCAATGGCGAAATCGATCTGATCATGCCGCTCACGCCGGGCGCGACGTTCGACGGTCATTCCGCAGGCTGGTGTGTGTACGGGCCGGGCACTGCGCATCGGCCGACCGTCGCCAGCGGACGCGCCCTCGTGCTCTATCTGCTGCCCGAAGGCGCAATCGAATTCACGCGCAGCGCCTGAGCGCTGAAATCCCGGCGCACATCCCCGTGCGCCCCTCTGCTTCGCTTCACATCGATTGATGGACATGCGTACCCCTGCCTTGCTGGAAAACTACGTCGCTGGCCAATGGGTGGCCGGCACTGGAGACGAGCACGCGCGCACTGCGCTCACCGATCCCGTGACGGGCGACACGCTCGCCTACGTGTCGAGCGCCGGTCTCGATCTCAACGCCGCCTTTGCCTTCGCACGCGAGACGGCCGGCCCGGCGCTGCGTGCCCTGTCGTACGGCGAGCGCGCGCAACGGCTCTCGCAGATCGTTGCGACCTTGCAGGCCAATCGCGACGATTACTACGCCATCGCCACCGCCAATTCGGGCACGGTCGCCGCCGACTCCGCTGTCGATATCGACGGCGCCATTTACACGTTGTCGACGTACGCCAAGCTCGGCGCCTCGCTGGGCGACGCCCATACGCTGCTCGACGGCGCTGCAGTCCCGCTCGCCAAGGACGCCACGTTTGCCGTGCGTCACGTGTTCCGTCCGACACCGGGCGTGGCGCTCTTCATCAACGCGTTCAACTTCCCCGCGTGGGGACTGTGGGAGAAGGCGGCCGGGGCATTGCTCGCGGGCGTGCCGGTCATCGTCAAACCGGCGACGTCGACCGCGTGGCTTACGCAACGCATGGTGGCCGATGTCGTGGCCGCAGGCCTCCTGCCGCCGGGCAGCCTGTCGGTGATCTGCGGCAGCGCTGCGGGGCTGCTCGACCGGATCGGGCCTTTCGATGTCGTCTCCTTCACCGGTTCGGCCGACACCGCCGCCACGCTGCGCGCCCATGCCGCGTTCACCGAGCGCTCGGCGCGCATCAACGTGGAAGCCGACAGCCTGAACAGCGCCATCCTGCTGCCGGACGCCGCACCGGGCACCGCCGCCTTCGACCAGTTCGTGCGCGAAGTGGCGCGCGAGATGACGGTCAAGTCGGGGCAAAAGTGCACGGCCATTCGTCGCGCGATGGTGAGCGTCGAGCACTTCGATGCTGCTGCAGCGGCGATTGCCGAGCGTCTGGCCAAGACCGTCGTCGGCAATCCCCGCAACGCGTCCGTCAAGATGGGCTCGCTTGTGAGCGCAGCGCAAAAGCGCGCGGTGCTCGAAGGCATTGCGCAGTTGCAGGCGGAAGCCGAAACACTCTACGACGGCAATCGCAACGCCGCCTTCGTCGATGCGAACGCGCACAGCGCGTGCGTGGCGCCGGTGCTGCTGGGGCTGCGCGATGGGGCGTGCGGCAAGCGTGTGCACGACACCGAAGTCTTCGGCCCGGTGGCAACGCTCGTCGGCTATCGCGATCTCGATGACGCCGTAGCCCTCGCCAGGCGCGGACAAGGCTCGCTTGTCGTCTCGCTGTACAGCAACGACGCCGTCGCAATGCGCTCGCCCGCCCTTGCGCTGGCCGACGCTCACGGTCGTGTGCACGCCGTCGATCCGTCGGTGGCGAAGACGCAGACCGGGCACGGCAACGTCATGCCGCAATCGCTGCACGGCGGTCCCGGCCGCGCCGGTGGCGGCGAGGAACTGGGCGGCCTGCGCGCCCTGCGCTTCTATCACGTGCGCTCGGCCATTCAGGGCCCGGCCGCGCTGGTCGAAGCGCTGACGCAGGACGCCGTCGAACTTCCGAAGTCGTAGTGCGCGATATCGGCGTGATATCGGCGTGATATCGGTGCGACATCGAGACATCGAGACATCGAGCCGAATCGCGCCACAAACCGTACCAATGCCGTACCCAATATTGAGCCAGCAGCAGCAGTCGTAAGCCGTCGCAGTCAAGGTGAAGCAAAGAGGCGCCGTCAGAGCGCTGAATAGAACTTACGCCGTGCGTGCCTCGCCCCTTGGTGTGCGATGCGTCCGCGCGGTGATCCACCGGAGGCAACATGGAAGCCGTACTCACCCCACCGCCGGCGAACTTCAACTTCGCCGCGCATTTGGCGTCGCTTGGCCGCGGGCGCGCTGCCAAGACTGCTTATTTGGACGACACGCGAACCCTCACCTACGGCGAACTGGCCGAGCAAAGCCGACGCTTCGCCACCGGCCTCGCGCGTGCGGGCGTGCATCGCGAAGAACGCATTCTGCTCGTCATGCTCGACACCGTCGATTTGCCCGTGGCGTTTCTCGGCGCGTTGTATGCGGGGGTCGTGCCCGTCGTCGTCAATACGCTGCTCACGGCTGACGACTACGCGTACATGATCTCGCACAGCAAGGCGCAACTCGTGATCGCCTCGGGCGCGCTCATGCCGATAGTGCAGGCTGCGCTCGACAAGGTCGCCGAGACAGGGTCGCCACCGCCGTGCATCGTCTCGCAACCGATCGCGGCCGAAGCCGGCACCGCGACCGCCCTGCCCACCTTCGACACGCTCGTCAACGCACCGCCCAGCGCGCTGCCCGCCGATACCGCGGGCGACGACATCGCGTTCTGGCTGTACTCGTCCGGCTCGACCGGCAAGCCCAAGGGCACCGTGCACACGCATGCGAACCTGTATTGGACGGCCGAAACCTACGGTCGGCTTGTGCTCGGCATTCGCGAGGACGACGTCGTCTTTTCCGCTGCCAAGCTCTTCTTCGCGTACGGGCTGGGCAACGGGCTGACGTTCCCGCTGTCGGTCGGTGCAACGGTCGTGCTGATGGCGGAACGTCCGACGGCGCAGGCCGTGGCGCAGCGGCTTTGCCAGCATCGCCCGACGATTTTCTACGGCGTGCCGACGCTCTACGCCACCCTGCTCGCATCGCCCCACCTGCCCGCGCGCGCGGACGTGGCGCTGCGGCTGTGCACGTCGGCGGGCGAGGCGCTGCCGCGCGAGATCGGTGAGCGCTTCACCGCGCACTTCGGTGCCGAGATTCTCGACGGTATCGGCTCGACCGAGATGCTGCACATCTTCCTGTCGAACCGTCCGGGGCAGGTCGCCTACGGCACCACGGGCTTGCCGGTGCCGGGCTACGCCGTGGAGTTGCGCGACGAGAGCGGCCAGCCCGTGCCCGACGGCGAGATCGGCGATCTGTACATCAAGGGGCCGAGCGCCGCGCTCATGTACTGGTGCAATCGCGAGAAGACGCGCTCCACCTTCCTCGGCGACTGGCTCAGGAGCGGCGACAAGTACCAGCGTCTGCCGGGGGGGTATTACGTCTATGCGGGGCGCAGTGACGATATGCTCAAGGTCAGCGGCCAGTATGTCTCGCCCATCGAAGTCGAGATGGTGCTGATGCAGCACGACGCGGTGCTCGAGGCGGGAGTCGTGGGACGCGACGACAACGGTCTGACCAAGACACAGGCGTTCGTCGTGCTCAAGCCGGGCATCGTCGCCACGGACGAAATGGCCACGGAACTCAAGGCCTTCGTTAAAGCGCGTCTGGCGCCCCATAAATATCCTCGCGAGCTGGTGTTCGTCGACGACCTGCCGAAGACGGCCACCGGCAAGGTTCAGCGCTTCAAGCTGCGCGAGTTGCTTTAGGAGACGAGAAGAAGATGTCGGACGTACAGTTCGCCCGGATCGAGACAGCCTCGCACGGCGCGCTCTCGCTGGAGTATCAGTGGATCAACCGCGAGCACACCGGTGCCCCGCTACTGGTCTTTCTGCATGAAGGGCTCGGCTCTGTCGCGATGTGGAAGGACTGGCCGCAGCAGTTGTGCGACGCGGGCGGCTATCGCGGCCTCGTGTACTCGCGCAACGGCTATGGCCACTCGACACCGCGCCCGCACGACGAGAAGTGGCCGGTCGACTTCATGCACCGTCAGGCGCGCGAAGTGCTGCCCGCGTTTCTCGATGCCCTCGGCGTCGGTCCCAAGCAAGCGGATCGGGTGTGGCTCGTCGGTCATAGCGACGGCGGCTCGATCGCGCTGCTGTTCTCTGCCGCGTTCCCCGACCGGCTCGCGGGCGCAGTCGTGCTGGCGCCGCACCTATTCGTCGAGGATGTGTCGGTCGAGAGCATCGCGAAAACGAAGACCGTGTACGAGAGCACCGATCTGCGGTTGAGACTCGGGCGTTATCACGACGACGTGGATTCGGCGTTCTGGGGCTGGAACGATATCTGGCTGAACCCGGCGTTTCGCGAGTGGAATCTGGTGGGCGCAGCGGCAAGCATCTCGAAGCCGCTGCTCGCGATTCAGGGGGAAGACGACGAGTACGGCACGATGGCGCAGATGGACAGCATTGCCGCGCACGTGCCGCACGCGACGGTGCTAAAGCTGCCGTCATGCGGACATTCGCCGCATCGCGATGCGCCGGCACCGGTAGGCGAGGCCATCGTGGCTTTCGTTGACGCGCACGCGCAGCGTCAGGCAGCGTGAGGATGTGAAGTCACGGGCGTCATCCGGGGTTCGGCGGACGTTCGCGCTGACGTTGCCGGCTCGGCCGACGTCAGCGCCACCCCGCCAGCAGCGGACGATCCGCCTCAGATGACGCGAACGCCCGGCGTGCCCGGACGCATCGCGCCCACGATGGCGGCTTCGATGAAGCCGTCGGCACGGAAGACGGCGAGCACGTCATCCACGGCCCCCGGCGCACACGACACCAGCAAGCCACCGGCGGTCTGCGGATCGCACAGGAGATCGCGGTCACGTGTCGTGAGACGCTCCCCAAGCGCCACCGACGCCCCGTACGACGCCCAGTTGCGACCGGACGCCCCGGTAATGCACCCCATATCGGCCAACTCGCGCACCCCATCGAACAGCGGCACGTCGGACATGCGCAGATAGGCGGCGAGATTTGCGCCACGGCACATTTCCAGCGTATGGCCGAGCAGGCCAAAGCCGGTCACGTCGGTGAGCGCATGCACGCCAGGCAGCGCGGCCAGCGCCGGGCCGACGCGATTCAGACGCGTCGTCGCGTCGATCATGCGGCGATAGCCCGCGTCGTCCAGTTGATGCTTCTTGAGCGCCGCCGACATCACCCCCACGCCCAGCGGCTTGCCGAGCACGAGCACGTCGCCGGCCTGTGCGTCGGCATTGCGCTTGAGGCGTTTCGGATGCACCACGCCGAGCGCCGCCAAGCCGTAGATCGGCTCGACCGAGTCGATGCTGTGGCCGCCCGCAATCGGAATGCCCGCCTCGGCGCAAATCGATTCGCCGCCGCGCAGAATGTCGCGAATCGTCTCGCGCGGCAGCACGTTGATCGGCATGCCGACGATGGCCAGCGCGAAGATCGGCTTGCCGCCCATCGCGTAGATGTCGGAGAGCGCGTTGGTGGCGGCGATGCGCCCGAAGTCGAACGGGTCGTCGACGATCGGCATGAAGAAGTCCGTCGTCGCGATGATGGCCTGCTCGTCGTTGAGCTGATAAACCGCGGCGTCATCGGACGTCTCGGTGCCCACGAGCAGCGCGGCCGGCGCCGGCAGCGGCGCCTCGTTGCGGGCAAGCAATTCGGAAAGCACGCCCGGCGCAATCTTGCAGCCGCAGCCGCCGCCGTGCGAGAGCGAAGTCAGACGCGGTGCGGCCGGCGCGGCGCCCGCTTGAGTTGCATCGTTTGCGGTCATGGTCGTTGGTGTTCGTTTTCCTGAAGTCGACGTATTATGAAGCAGCTTTGGCCCATCGCCATGTCTCGAAATGGCGGTCGATGACGCCATGCTACCGCGTCACATCGTCCCTGCATCGCAGGACACTTTCGCATCGCTGTACCCTACCACCATGCGCCGTGAGCGCTGACGCAAAAGGGGACCCACATCATGCAACGCCGCCGCTTCCTCTCGCTGGGCGCCTGCGCCCTGCCCGCCTCCCTGCTCTCCACGTCGTTGATTCCGGCCCAGGCACGCGCCGCGTCCTCGTCCATCCCCGCGCTCAGTGCTGCCGAGGGCTGGCGCACGTTCGAGCTGACGACGCAGGTCGATCTGCCCGCCGGGACGGGGGCGAACGGTCCCGCGAACGTCTGGCTGCCGGTGGCGGCGTCGCCCTCGGGGGCATATCAGCATGCCCTCGCCACGCGCTGGGACGCGCCAGGAGCCCAGGCCGGGCTGCGCACGGTGCGCGGGGCAGCGGGCGTCGGCGTGCCCATGCTCGCCGTGGCGTGGCCCGACGCAGCCGCCCAGGACACCCGCACTGTCACGCTCACCAATACCTTCGCCACCCGGGATCGGCACGTCGATTTGTCGCAGCCGCCCTCAGCCAGTGCGCCGCGTGAATCGCCCGCGGTGCTTCGTCAGTACCTTCAGCCGACCGAGCTTCAACCGACCGGCGGTCTGGTGCGCGAAACCGCCGAGAAAATCACGCGCGGTGAAAAGGGCGACGTGGAGAAAGCGCGCGCGATCTATCAATGGATCGTGGAGAACTGCCGTCGCGAAGGCTCGGTGCGCGGCTGCGGCACGGGCGACGTGCGCTATCTGCTCACCACGGGCGATCTCGCGGGCAAATGCGCCGACATCAACGCACTCTTCACGGCGCTGGCGCGCTCGGTCGGTATCCCGGCGCGCGATGCCTACGGCGTGCGCGTGGCGACGTCGCGTCACGGGTTCAACAGCCTGGGCAAGGCGGGGGACGTCACACGCGCCCAGCATTGCCGCGCCGAGTTCTATGCCGCCGGTTATGGCTGGGTGCCGGTCGACCCGGCGGACGTGCGCAAGGTCGTGCTCGAAGAAGTCCCGGGTGGTCTGCCGCTGGACGATCTGCGCGTGCGCGCGGCGCGCGCCATGCTCTTCGGCCAATGGGAAATGAACTGGGTTGCGTTCAACCACGGTGCAGACATTGCGCTGCCGGGCGCGCAAGTCGCACGCGACGCCACGGTGCCGTTTCTCATGTATCCGAATGGCGAAGTGGCGCGCGCCCGGCTCGACAGCCTCGATCCGGACACCTTCCGCTATCGCATGAACGCCCGCGAAATCACGGCCTGAACCCCGTCGCGACCCTCACACTCATCACGTGCGTCACAAGCTCACCAAGGAGCGTATCACCATGCAACGCCGTCACTTTCTTCACACGCTCGGGGCCATCGGTGCTGTCGGCGCGCTGGGCGCAGGCGGCGCACAGGTGCGAGCGGCGCAACCGGTGAAAGGCGCGGCGGAGGTCGACGACAGCGCGCTCGCCGGGACATCCGGCGGCACGCTCTCGGCATGGCGTGGCGCCACGCCCACCTTCGCGCTCGAAGGCCTCGACGGCAAGACACACGCCTTGTCCGAGTATCGCGGGCGCGTGGTTATCCTGAATTTCTGGGCCACGTGGTGCGCCCCCTGCCGTGAAGAGATTCCGGCAATGGGCGCAGTCGTGCGTCAGTATCGTCAGCGCGGCCTGTCGCTGCTTGCCGTGAACTACAAGGAGCCGCTCGCCACGGTCAAGCCGTTCGTCGACAAACTCCCCATCGACGGCACCGTGCTGCTCGACCCCGACGGCGCGGTCTACAAGCGGTACGGCTCGCTCGGCCTGCCCGCGACATATCTCGTCGACCGTGCAGGCAACGCGCGCTTCTGGCGTATGGGCGAGCTGGACTGGCGCGACGTGGGATTGCACGGGCACATCGAAGCGCTGCTCACGCAAACGGGCAGCACGACGGCTTGAGCCGCGCTATTGCGCTATCGTGCAATGCCCCTGTTACCCTGTTGCCCCGCCTCATTCGGCCGCGATCGACGCCGCCGTGGCATGCACATGATCGAGCAAGCGTGCCGTCGGCCCGGCGAGTATGCCCTCCCGATAGGCGCAGCACAGCGGCGCACGCGGGGGCGGTGCGAGCGGCCGGTAGACGATGCCCTCCACCTGCATGCGCATGAGCGACGCGGGCACCACCGACACCCCGAGCCCGGCGGCAACGAGCGAGAGTGTGGTGAGCAGCCGCGGCGCTTCCTGCTCGATTGCCGGACTGAAGCCCGCGCCGTGGCAGGCGGCGATGATGGCGTCGTAAAGCCCTTGGCCCGCGCGTCGACGATAGAGAATCAGCTTCTCCGCCGCGATGGCCGCCATTGGCACGGCGGCTTTACCGGCGCGCCCGGTGAGTGCGAGCGGATGCGCTGAGGGCACCACCAGCACCATCGGCTCCTCCAGCACCTGCACGACAGTGATCTCGCCGGTATTCCCTTGTGGCTGACGAATAAACGCGACATCGAGATGCCCGTCGCGCAATTCGTCGAGCAACTCGCCCGTGCTGGCCTCGTCGAGCATCAACGAGACCGACGGCGCATCGCTGCGAAAGGCCCGAATCACCGTCGGCACGAACGGATGCAGCGCCGCCGAACTGGTGAAGCCCACCGACAGCCGCCCCTTGACGCCCGCCGCCACGCGTCGCACATCGTCGACCGCCTGATCGAGCTTGCGCACGACCTCCAGGGCATCGGCGAGGAACGCCTGCCCGGCGTCGGTGAGCGCCATGCCGCGCGGCAGGCGCTCGAAGAGCGTTACACCCAATTGCGTCTCCAGCAACCGGATCTGCTGCGAGAGCGGCGGCTGCCCAATGCCCAGACGCTGCGCAGCACGCGTCATATGCCCGGTTTCGGCGACTGCAATGAAGTAGCGCAGCAAGCGCACATCGATATTTGCCATATTGTTTCAATATGAATTAAGTCACTTCCATATATTGGACAATATAGCGCAATCGCCCTACTCTGAGTGGGTCCCGCGCGGCATCCGTGCATTCTCTCCCCGATGACACTCCCTGCCGGGCGGCCCCACCGTAGTCCAGTTTTCAGAACAGACCCGCCATGAATACGCCGGCCCCACCCGCAACCGCGACGTCTCCTACGTCCTCCCCATCGATCTCGCCCGGTGCGCCTTCGGCGATGCCAGCGCCGCCCATGACCGAGGCACCGAGCGTTCGCGCGCTCTTCTTCGGTTTTCTCGGTCTGGGCATGACCGCATTCGGCGGCGCGTTGCCGTTGGCGCGTCGCATGATCGTCGACAAGCATCGCTGGGTGACAGCGGCCGAGTTCACCGATTTGCTCGGCCTGTGCCAGTTCCTGCCGGGCGGCAACATCATCAACCTGTCGGTCGCACTCGGCATGCGCTTTCACGGCTGGCGCGGGGCGCTCGCGTCGATCCTCGGCCTGATCGCGGCGCCGTCTGCCGTCGTGATTGCACTGGGCACGATCTACCAGCACTTCCAGAACGATCCGCATGTGAAGCATCTGTTCGCCGGGCTGGCAGCCGCCGCGGCGGGCCTGTTGATTCAGATGGCGTGGAAAGTGGCGTGGCCGCTGCGCAAATCGGTGGCGCTCGGCGGCGTGGCGGTGGCGTGTTTCATCGCGATTGCCGTGCTGCGCGTGCCGCTCGTGCTCACCATGCTCGTGATGACGCCGATCTCCATCTACGCCACGTGGAGGGTCTCGCAATGACCGGTACGCTCATTTCGCTCGCGCTCATCTTCACGCAGTTGTCGGTGCTCGCCTTTGGCGGCGGCAATACGATACTGCCGGAGATGGAGCGTCAGGTCGTCGATCTGCATCACTGGATGACGTCCGAAGAGTTCAGCGCATTGTTCGCGCTGGGGCAGGCCGCGCCGGGCCCAAACCTCATGATCGTGACGCTCGTCGGTTGGCACGTGGCCGGCTGGCAGGGCATGCTCGTCACGTCGATTGCCAAGTTCGGGCCGTCGTCGCTCATCACCGTGGGCGTGCTACATCTGTGGGAGCGCTTCAAGGACCGGCCGTGGCGGCGCATCATACAGGCCGGACTGCTGCCGATGACGGCCGGCCTCGTCGCCGCGAGTGCCGCGCTCATCGCCGAAGCGTCCGCGACGTCGTGGCTGCTCGCGGGTATCACCGCGAGCGTGGCGGTGCTGGCCATCCGCACGCGGGTGCATCCGCTGTGGTGGCTCGCCGCAGGCAGCGTTGCGGGGTTGCTCGGTGGCGCGTATCTGTAGTCGAGCCGGGGGGAGCGATTCGGGGCGCCAGAGGCGCGCGGGACGCGCCAGACACTTATGTCGCTTAGGGCGGCTCCGTCGTCTGCGTCGTTTGCATCGCCGCCGTTCTCACGCTTTCCCCTCTTCGCAGACGTGTGCAAAGGCAACGCGCCAGTGGTCGCGGCCCAGCCTCTCGATCCCGTCGACCAGATGAATCCATTCGTCGCTGCCGATCACCAGCGACGCCGGCGTATCGCCACGCGCCAATGCGGCAACCCGCGGCGGGCAAGGTTCATGCGAGCCCGGCGTACCCGCCACGAGCATCACGCGGGCGATCCATTGGGCGACCTTCAGAGGAATCGTGGGTAGCACTCCCGCCCCCGGCTGCGGCACCGGCTCATCCGTCCAACGCCATGCGTAGCGGGCACTGATGCCGGAGCGCGTTGCAATCCCCATGGCGATGCGCACCTGATCGCAGGTCATGCCGCGCGCTGCGGCCTTCACCAACGCAAGCTGCGCGAAATTGCGCCAGTCGCCGACACCCCCGCAATCCTCGCGCACGCTGGCGGCAAACAAGGCCACGACGCGGGCGCGCACACGCTGCAAAGCGACCGGATGCGTCAATAGTCGGCGAGCGTCGCGCGTAGTCTCCGAGAGGTCGGCTGTGGTCTCAGCGGGATCGAGTACCTGCACGTCGACGGGATGGACCGAGAACGTCGGCGAGCCGGCCTCGTCGTGACGCCAATCCGGCTCGAGCCGCTCGCGCAGCAGCGTGAAGGCGTCGTCGTAGCGAATCAGGGACGAGCGTTCCTCGCTGACGTGGAGCGCCTCAAGCGTGGCCTTCGGCAACTTGAAGCCCAGGCCGTGAGCCAGCAATTGGCAGAGTGCCGCGACGCGGTCGCTTCCCGCGAAATCGGCTTGCGGGGCATCGGCAATGTGCAGAAGCAGCGATTCCGCGATGTGCCGCTCCGCGCGCGTGCGGCGCGACATCGGCACGGTTGGCTGTGGTGCCGGCGTGGTTTGCGCCGACTGCGTCGCCTCGAACACCGCCAGACACTGACGCATGGCGGTCACATCGGCCAGCGTGCGGCGACGCAATTGCACCTGCGTCTGGTACAGCCACTGGCGCTGCGTGTTCTCCCCGGCCTCGAAGGCGTTTTCAAATTCGCGAAACTCGGGCCAGAGATAGCGATACGTGACGCCGATGGCGACGGCGCCCAGCGCGCAGGCGACGCCTACGTCGGCAAAGCCGGGCACCGTCGCACCGTGCTGCAGATAGCGCTGACTCGCGTTTTGCCATTCCTCGGTCAACAGATGGTGCAACCCGCTCTCTCGCAGGCAGGTGGCCGCGCGCGTGAAGTCGCCACGAAAGCCGTCATAGAGGCAACTGACCGCCTCGCGCGCGAGATGCACAATGGCGTTTGTCGTCGGGGACAGCGATGTCGCGGGATAAGACAGGGTCGTATCGGACACGAATGGCATGGGGTTGGCTCCTTGGCGTGGGGAAAGGGTCGAAAGGGTCGAGGGGTAGGAAGGTTCAAACGGCTCGACGGCAATGTCGACTCGTTTCGAGCCATTCGAATGCGTCGAACGATGAAAAGGCGGAGGAAAAGCCGAGCATCGTGCGTCACTGGCAAATCGGACGCTTCAGGATTCGCGCGCCGCCTTTTCGGGCACCCTCTCGCAGAATCTGGGATGATGTCGCCATTGCAGTGCCCTCGAACCCCGCCGGAGGCCCTTATGCCGACCATTGCCACGCTTGCCACGTTCGTTGTTGTCGTTCTCGGGCTTTTTCTGATTCCCGGGCCTGCGGTATTGCTGACCATCACGCGTACCGTGCAGGGCGGGCGCCGCGCAGGCGTCATGACCGGCATGGGGATTGCGCTCGGCGACCTCGTGCACACCCTGTGCGCCGCCGTCGGCTTGTCTGCCGTGCTGATGACCTCGGCCCTCGCCTTCGACGTCGTCAAATACGTGGGGGCGGTCTATCTGATCTATCTGGGAATCAAGGCGCTGCGTGAGCGTCCGTCCGACCCGCAGTTGCTGGTCGCGCCCAAGGTTTCGCCCGGACGAGCATTCGCGCAGGCCGTGGCGACCGAAGTCCTCAATCCTAAGACCGCCCTTTTCTTCCTCGCCTTCATGCCGCAGTTCGTGCATGCGAGCGAGGGCAACGTTTTCGCGCAATTCCTTGTGCTGGGTCTGGTGTTCGTCGCCATGAGCGCGATCTACACCGCAGCGATCGCACTGTCCGTGCGGCCGCTCGGCAAGTTCGTGCGACGCTTCACCTGGCTGCTGCGCTGGCAGGGCAAAATCATCGGTACCATCTTCATCGGCCTGGGCCTGCGTGTGGCCATGCAACAGCGCTGAGGTCGCACGTTAACGTGGGAGTCGCACTATGCAACGCATTGTCTCGACGCTTCGTTTTCTTGGTTCTCTTCGTCCTCTTCGTCCTCTTCGTCCGCTGTCTTACGCACCCCATCTTCCTCGCCGCCTGCGGGCGAGGACGCTTGCCGCCGCGGCATGCCTGACAGCGGCCAGCCTGAGTCTACCGGACGCCTTCGCGGCCGATGCCGGCGCAGGCACCGGCGCTGAGGCCACACCCTTCTCCAAAGCGAGTCCGGGCAGCGCGTTACCGGCCGGATGGCAGAACCTGCCGGTCGTCAAAGGCAAGAAGCTCACCGTCTACACCGTGGTCGCCGACGGCAAGCGCAACGTGATCGAGGCCAACTCGTCCGACTCCGCTTCGGCGCTCATGGCCAAGGGCGACGACGTCGATCTGAGCGCAACGCCCATCGTCGCGTGGCGCTGGAAAGTCGACAAAGTCATTCCGGGGGCCGACAACCGGGTGGCCGAAAAAGAAGACTCGCCCGCGCGGCTCGTGTTCTTCTTCGACGGCGACAAAGCTTCGCTCCCGTTCGGCGACCGGGCGGCGATGACACTCGCCAAGGCCGGGGGCGAAGACCTGCCTTACGCCACCCTCATGTACATCTGGTCCAACGATGCCCCGGTGGGCGGCGTCATCCAGAACCCGCATACCGACCGTGTGCAGATGCTCGTCGTGGCGGGTTCGGACGCGAGCCTCGGCAAATGGCAGACCTTCTCGCGCAACGTCGCGGCCGATTACGAGCGCATCTACAAAGAGAAGCCGGGCAAATTACTCGGATACGGCGTCTTCACCGACAGCGACAACACCCATGCGAGTGCCCACGCGTGGTATGGAGACATACGATTCGACGCGGGCAAATAGCGAGACGAGTTAGACGCGCGAGACCGAATTCGCGCTGAAAATCCGCCTTCGGTTTCACCTGCCGACACCGGTACGCGGTGCCGTGCCGAAGGCATCGAAAAAAACCCTGAAAGCCCCGTGTGACGGGGCTTTTGCGCTATTGCAACAGTCGCTTGCATGCTACGCTATCTCGCCTAGAATTTGAGCCAGATGTAGACAGGCTCAATGCTGTTCACGCCTCTCAACGCCCCGCGAGCGCCATGCAAAAGAATCGCCAGCCCAAGGACGTCACGTTCGCCGCAAGTCCTGTTTTGCAATCGCGCATGTCATTGTGGCGCTCCAAGCTTGTCGTCATCGTCATCACCCTCGCCTTCATCGGGTTGGTCGTCCGGGCCTTCTGGATTGCCGGGCCGGGCAACGGCTTCTACATCGCGCAGGGCGAAAAGCGTTACGAGCACACCATCGTCATGCCTGCCGTGCGCGGCAAAATCGAAGACCGCGACGGCCGAGTGCTCGCCACCAGCCTGCCGATGCGCACCATCTGGGCCGTGCCTGCCGAAGTGCCGGACGACCTGTCCGACAGCGACGTCCAGAAAGCCGGCAAGCTGCTCGACATCCCGGCCAAAGAACTGCGCGCCAAGCTCATCGGCGAGAAAAAATTCGTCTACGTGAAGCGTCAGGTCTCGCCCGAGATCGGTAAGCAGATCGAAGCACTGGGCATTCCCGGCGTCTACGAAAGCAGCGAATACAAGCGCTTCTACCCCGAGGGTGAGGTGGCGGCGCACGTCGTGGGCTTCACCAACGTCGAAGACAAGGGCCAGGAAGGCATGGAACTGGGTGAAGAGTCGTTGCTCGAAGGCTCTGCGGGCGTGCGGCGCGTCATCAAGGACCGAATCGGGCGCACCATTCAGGATCTCGACGACTCCAGCCCGCCGCGAGACGGCAAGGACCTTCGGCTGACGCTCGACACCCGCGTGCAATACATCGCCTACGAGGCGTTGAAGAATGCGCTCGAGCGCACCGGTGCGAAAGCGGCAATGGCCGTCGTCATCGACGCCAAGACCGGGCAAGTGCTGGCATTGGCCAACTTGCCGACATACAACCCCAACGACCGCGAGCATTTGACGGGCGAGCAGTTGCGCAACCGCGTGTTCACCGACGTCTTCGAGCCGGGCTCCATTCTCAAGCCGTTCACGATGGCGCTGGCGTTGGACTTGCATCGCCTGACCCCGACCACGCTCATCGACACCGGCCCGGGTCGTTACGTCTTCGAAGGCGCGACCATCAGTGACGACAGTGCCAATGGCGTGCTGACGGCGGCGGGCGTCATCCAGAAGTCGAGCAACATCGGCATGACCAAAGTGTCGACCCTGTTGCGGGCGGAGGAAATGTGGGACATGTTCACCGAGATCGGCCTGGGGCAACAACCGAAGCTGGGCTTCCCGGGCGCCGTCTCGGGGCGGTTGCGCCCATATAAGTCGTGGCGACGCATCGAGCAGGCGACCATGGCTTACGGCTACGGGATTTCGGCGTCTCTCTTCCAATTGGCGCGCGCGTACACCATCTTCGCCAACGACGGCGTGCTCGTGCCCATCTCCATCATCGAACCGGATACCCCGGTACAGCCTGAGGGCGTACGCGTCATCGATTCGCACACGGCGGCGGAGATGCGCAAGATGTTGGCGGGCGTGGTCGATACGGGCGGCACGGCGACGACTGCGCAGGTGGCGGGATACAGCATTGGCGGGAAGACTGGGACGGCGTACAAGGCGGGTGCGCACGGCTACGACCATTCGAAGTATCGGGCGTCGTTCGTGGGGATTGCGCCGTTGTCGGCACCGCGTCTGGTGATTGCCGTGTCGGTGGATGAACCGAAGGCATCGCAGCACTTTGGCGGTCAGGCGGCGGGTCCGGCGTTTGCGGAGATTGCATCGCAGGCGTTGCCGTTGCTGGGGATTCGTCCGGATCTGCCGGTGCGCCCGGGAGTAATCCTGGCGGCCCCGACATCGGACACGCCGCCGGACGACGGCTCGCACGGTTGATTTCCCCTGTCGCGCTTGAATGAACTTTAAGCGATTGAAGCGGAGCGCCCGCCTGGCTTTCAGCGTCAGCGGTCAATCAGGGTGGGGGCCGCCCGCGGCGCTCCGATGTTTGTTAAGTCGCACCGCGGGCGGCCCCCACCCTGATCGCACCACGATAGCGATGCGACGACCCCGATGGGTGCGTGGGCGGTTGTCGAACAGGATGTATGAGCGGTGATTGTCGGTGCCCTGACGGAGCGACTTTAAGTTGGAGCGCAGTCAGGGTACCGGCAAGCGCCGCGGGTTCGGGCGGGGGTAGAGACGAGATGGTGTGAAGCGAGGGCGGTGTCGACGGACTGGGGGCGCGTGAGCAAAAAGGGCGATTCGATGATTCGAATTGCCCTTTTTGCGTACTGGAGAGACCAAGCGTTACTGAACCGGCGTTGGCGCCCCCGACGAAACCACACCTTTCACTGACGGAGACAGCCCCGCCGTCGGGAATTCCCCCAAAGGCATGTGAGCCGTACCGGATCGCAAATTGGAATATGTAGAATGAAAAGCATTATCACAGTTGGAAGCTCAGCCCGGGAAGATAAAGAGCGACCAATCGACATCCGGGATGCGCATCGGTGTTTACACTCGATTTCATCGTCAATAAATAACAACTCACGATTCGGAAAAGTTATTCACTGAGACACAATTAATCAGGAGACAAGGCTTTGAAAGAATTATCAACACACGAACTCCAACACGTCTCAGGCGCTGGAGTGACAGGCGGCTTCGTTGGCGGGGTAGTTGGCGCAATGGTGGGTGGTGCCTCGGGCGCAGGGTAGGAGGCACAATCGGTGCGGCAACCGGCTCAGTTGTACCAGGCATTGGAACAGTCGGGGGTGCCATCATTGGTGCGGGATACGGAAGTAAGCGTGGAAGAGAATTAGGAATGCTCGCCGGCGCCTCGATCGGAGACAAGCTTCAAGACCACGGGCTAGCGTACTTTTTCCCCAATGGCTTCCCTTCGTTTAACGATTTATACGCGTTCACCAATGACGTCTTACAATGACGCGTTAAATTAAAAACACACCTCAATAAATCCCACTTTCATGAAATGGGAATCAAACAAATCAAGATTGGAGAAGCGGCTCGCACTTAGCTTGCCGTTGATGACGATAACAAGCACAACGTGCTTCTTATATCTCGAAAATGTCGCAATCGATCTATTGTCCATAACTTTTTTAATGTTACTTTGGACATTTTTTTTCGATCTTTTCCTACTACCCAAGCTGACTCACGCCGGATATCGGTTCGACTGGACTCCCGCAGGAATGGATCAACCGATCATCCTTGCTGCATTCTTTATGACTGCATGGGCGCTTCTTTCGAAATACAACGGTACAGGGACATACTTTCTATATGCGCTCCCGCTATGCACCGGTCTCGGCGCGGGCGAATATCTGGCGCTCCGATGGACGCAGCGCGCTCGTAGGTGATCTGATTGCCGAGCTAGACCAGTTCTCCTGAAAACAAACACGCAGGCAGACATCATCCCTATCCAGAAGGCATAAAAAAACGGCCTTGAGCAGAACTCAAGGCCGCTTTTCGAACCTCCCCGTCAACCAGCACGGGGGGGCTTCACCGACATTACATCCCCGGCATCATCAGCGAGTTGGCGTTGTGCATGATCCAGAGCGAGCCGACCAGCACGATGGCCACGATCAGGACCGTAAACAGGAACGCCATCACATTCCAGCGCTGTTCCGACGAGCGGTCCATGTGCAGGAAGTAGACCAGGTGGACGATGATCTGCACGAGGGCTGCGCCGAGAATCAGCGGCAGAACCGTCGACGGCGGCATCGTGCCATCCATCACCAGCTTGAACGGCACGACCGTCAGGATCACCGCGAGCACGAAGCCGATCAGGTACGACTTCACGCTGCCATGGCTACCACCGGCCGCATTGTGGCCAGCGTCGTGGCCGTGCGATTGCACCGATTTGCTATTGCTCATTTACATCGCTCCCATCAGGTACACGACCGTGAAGACACCGATCCAGACCACGTCCAAGAAGTGCCAGAACAGCGAGAGGCACTGCAGACGCGTCGTGTTGGTCGAGGTCAGGCCCTTTTTGGCGATCTGGAACATCAGAACCGCCATCCACAGCAGGCCCGAGGCCACGTGCAGACCGTGGGTTGCCACGAGTGCGAAGAACGACGACAGGAAGCCGCTACGGTTCGGACCTGCACCTTCAAGGATCAGGTGATGGAACTCATACAGCTCCATCGCGATAAAGCCCGCGCCCAGCAGCCACGTGATGGCCAGCCAACCCATCACGGCGCCCTTCTTGCCGTTGTGCAGGCCGATCATGGCGAAGCCATACGTGATCGACGAGAACAGCAGGATGAATGTTTCGACCAGCACAAACTTCAGGTCGAACAGTTCCTTACCCGTGGGGCCGCCCGCCGTCGAGTCACGCAACACCGCGAAGGTGGCGAACAGGCTGGCGAATAGCACCAGGTCGGTCATCAGGTACACCCAGAAACCGAAGATCGTGTTGCCCCCGGTGTCGTGGTGCGCGTGGTCATGCGCATGCGCATCGGCATGCGCGCCAGTGTGTTTGAGAACTTCGCTCGTCATGATTAAGCCTTTGCTGCTGTGGCCAGTGCCTGATGGTGAGCCGTTTCAATGGCCACCACTTCCGGCGACTGCACGTAGTAGTCGATCGAATCGTTGTTGCTGCGGCAGATGAACGTCACGATCATGCCCACGAAGCCAACGATGGCGAGCCACCAGATGTGCCAGATAGCGGCGAAACCGAACACCAGCGAGAACGCACTGATGATGAAACCGGCGCCGGTGTTCTTCGGCATGTGAATCGGGGCGTAGCTCGTCTTCAGATCGCTCTTGATGCCGTGTGCCTTGCGATAAGCCAGCTCGTCGATGTCATGCACGCGCGGCTCTTCGGCAAAGTTGTAGAACTGCGGCGGCGACGACGTCATCCACTCCAGCGTACGGCCGTTCCAGGGATCGCCCGTAGTGTCGGCCAGTGCCTTGCGGTTCTTGATCGACACGACCAGTTGCAGCACCTGGAAGCCAATACCGGCAGCAATGAACAGCGCACCGATCAGCGCGGCGATCAGCCAGGGTTGCCATTCCGGGTTGCTGTAGTGATTCAGGCGACGGGTCATGCCCATCAGGCCCAGCACGTACAGCGGCATGAACGCGAGGTAGAAGCCGATCAACCAGCACCAGAAGCTTGCCTTGCCCAGACGCTCGTCGAGCTTGAAGCCGAAGGCCTTCGGGAACCAGTAGTTCATACCGGCGATGTAACCGAACAGCACGCCACCGATGATCACGTTGTGGAAGTGAGCGATCAGGAACAGCGAGTTGTGCAGCACGAAGTCCGCGCCCGGCACTGCCAGCAGCACGCCCGTCATACCGCCGATCACGAACGTGACGATGAAGCCCAGCGTCCACAGCACCGGCACGGTCATTTGCACGCGACCGCGGTACATCGTGAACAGCCAGTTGAAGATCTTCACGCCGGTCGGGATCGAGATAATCATCGTCGCGATACCGAAGAAGGCGTTCACGCTGGCGCCCGAGCCCATCGTGAAGAAGTGGTGCGCCCACACGAGGAACGACAGCACCATGATCGCCGCCGTGGCGTACACCATCGACTTGTAGCCGAACAGCTTCTTGCCCGAGAACGTCGAGATGATCTCCGAGAAGATACCGAACGCCGGCAGGATCAGGATGTACACCTCCGGGTGACCCCAGATCCAGATCAGGTTGATGTACATCATCGGATTGCCGCCCAACTCATTCGTGAAGAAATGGAAGTCGAGGTAGCGATCCAGCGAGAGCAGGCCCAGCGTCACCGTGAGCACCGGGAACGCGGCGCACACCAGCACCATCGTGCACAGCGAGGTCCAGGTGAAGATCGGCATCTTCATCAGGTTCATGCCCGGCGCGCGCATCTTCAGAATCGTGACGACGAAGTTCACACCCGTGAGCAACGTCCCCAGACCCGAGATCTGCAAGGCCCAGATGTAGTAATCCACCCCCACGCCCGGACTGTATTGAATGCCCGAGAGCGGCGGGTAAGCCAGCCAGCCCGTGCGAGCGAATTCACCCACGCCCAGCGACAGGTTCACCAGCACTGCGCCGGCCGCGAACAGCCAGAACGACAGCGTGTTCAGGAACGGGAACGCCACGTCGCGCGCGCCGATCTGCAGCGGCACCACGAGGTTCACCAGTCCCGTCATGAACGGCATCGCCACGAAGAAGATCATGATCACGCCGTGGGCGGTGAAGATCTGGTCGTAGTGATCCGGCGGAAGAATGCCGGGGGAGTTGTGGGCGAGCGCCAGTTGCGTACGCATCATCATGGCGTCGGCAAAGCCGCGCAGCAGCATGACGAGTGCGACCAGCACGTACATGACACCGATCTTCTTATGATCGACCGACGTCACCCACTCGCTCCACAGGTACTTCCACTTGCCGAAGTAGGTGAGCAGCGCGAGGATGCCCAGCCCGCCCAGCACCATCATGCCGACCGCGCCGACGATGATCGGCTCGTGGTACGGGATGGCTTCGAGAGTCAGTTTGCCAAACAGCGTTGACATTGTTGTTTACTCCTTGTGCGCGTGCGCAGCCGTACCGGCGTGCATCGCGTGCGCGCCGGCATCCATGGCCATGGTCATCGACTGGCCTTGCACGTTGGCAGCGGCGGCCGGAGCCGTCGCGGCGTCGGTGCCCGCGCCCTTCATTTCCATCTTCATGTCCATACCTTTCATGTCCATGCCCTTCATTTCCATGGCACCGTGGTTCTCATGGCCTTCCTGCTGCTGGGCCATGCCGGTTGCCATCGGGGCGTGCAGGATCGACAGGAACATGTTCGTATCGACCGAGCTGTAGTACGTGACCGGGGTGTTCTCACTCATCGGGACCAGCGAGGCGTAGGCGTTCTTGTCGAGCACCTTCTTCGACTCGCGCACCTTCGTGACCCATTGCTGGAAGTCGCTATCGGTCATCGCCAGCGTCTTGAAACGCATGCCCGAGAAGCCGCCGCCGCTGTAGTTCGCCGAAATGCCGTCGTACGAGCCGACGTGGTTGGCGATCAGGTGCAGCTTCGTCTCCATACCGGCCATCGAGTAGACCTGGCTACCCAATTGCGGAATGAAGAACGAGTTCATGATCGATTCCGAGGTGATCTTGAAATTCACCGGGGTATCGACAGGAACGGCCAGTTCGTTGATCGATGCAATGCCCTGTTCCGGGTAGATGAACAACCACTTGTAGTTCATCGCCACCACTTCGACCGTGATCGGCTTCACGTCGCTTTCCAGCGGCTTGTAGGGATCGAGTTCGTGGGTGGAGACCCAGGTGATGCGCGCGAGAATCGCAATGATGATGATCGGCACGAGCCAGACCACGACCTCAATGGCCGTCGAGTGCGACCAATTCGGCTCATAGCGCGCCGACTTGTTGGTTGCGCGGTACTTCCACGCGAACCACAGCGTCATCAGGATGACCGGAATCACCACGATCAGCATCAGCCAGGTGGCCGTGAGGATCAGGTTCTTGTTTTCTACTCCGATCTGCCCCTTAGGGTCGAGCAGCGTCATGTCGCAGCCAGCCAAAATCAGCGGCGAGCACAAGGCGAGGAGCCTAAACAATCGCGGGTTTCTGTGTTTCTTCATGTCACACGACAGGGTTGAGTTGGCCAGCGAACGGCGCAACACGGGCTTACCGGCCTGATGCAGGGTCGCAGGAGGTTGGCAAGGGTTAAGGTGGGACGGGAGCAGTCGTCACGCCGGTATTGCACCGGTCGAACTACGACGACTGTGTCATCGAAAAGACGGGAACCGGGGCGGATTGCCGCCCGCAGACCTCAAGTCACTGTCCGACTTCTTGTCTTTTACTTCCATCACGGTGCGGCATTATGCCGAAGTTTAATTAGCCCGGACATCGCGCACCCACCTGCGCGACAATGTGTCGCGCGGCCTTCACGCGTACGCGCGTGAGGTTTTCAAAGCAGATCGATACCTTTTTGGCGGTAAACGCTGTGCAATGCAGCAATACGGGAAGGTGCCCAGATTTCAAGAGGTGCGACGTTGTGTCGCACCCTGATTTGCGGTGTCGCAGCGAAATGCACCTATTTGGTGCAATAGCCGGAGGGGGATGCAGGGTGGAGGTATTGTGCCCGGCTTTTCAGTCGAGCGACAAGCGTACGGCGAAAGCCATGAGCGCCGCCGCGAACGACCAGCGTTGTACTTTTTGTGCAAGCGGCCGGGTGCGCAGCCAGTGCGCGATGCGCGCGGCGCCGAAGGTGAGCGTCACGTCGAAAATCGCGCCGACGACCAGCAGCAGCACGCCGAGTTCGAGCACCTGCGTCCAGACCGGTCCCGCCTCGGGACGAACGAACTGCGGCAGCAACACCGAACAGAACAGAAGCGCTTTCGGATTGAGCACACTGGAGAGCACGCCGCGCCGCAAAGCGCGCGAGAGCGGGGGGACACCGCCCGCCGGTGCCCCGACTGTCGCCACGCCGAAGGCCGGCGAGCGCCAGATCTGGATCGCCACCCAGGCAAGATAGATGGCGCCCGCGATGCGCACCGTCTCGAAGAGCCAGGGCGCGGTGCGCAATAGTGCCGCCACACCGCAGGCCGAAAGCGTGACGTGCCCCGCCCGTGCCAGCGCCAGCCCGGCCGCCGTCGCCAGACCGTGTCGCACGCCGCGCGTCATGCTCGTTTGCATCACGAGCGCCATGTCGGGCCCCGGCAACGCATAGACGACAATCAGAGCGCCAATGAAAACGGTGAGCAACTGCGGCGAGACCATGATTTTCCCCAGAGGAAGAAGCAACTAAAAACAAGCTTCATGATCTCGCCATTTCGCGAGCGATTGATAGCGTTTTCCACCCACTATAATTTACATATTTGGCGCTTTTCTCCATCCATATTCGCTTTCGCGGAAAAAGCGCCAATACCGACATTGGCGCGTCGCCGATCGGCCTAAGCCAGACGGATGAGGGCAACACTTCCCGCAGGTATCGGATCGTGGTGGAATACCGTCTTTACAGCAGATTTCGTAGCGGGATACCTACAATGAACGAACTCGACGCCATCGATCGGGCGATTCTCTCCATCGTGCAACGCGACGGCCGCATCTCCAACGCCCGCCTTGCCGAGCGCGTGTCGCTCTCGGAGACACCCTGTGCCCGACGTCTAAAACGCCTCGAATCCGACGGCTACATCACCGGTTACCGGGCCGAGCTCTCGCATCGCGCGCTGGGTCTGGGCGTGACGGCATTCGTTCACGTGCGCTTCTCCGTTCATGACCGTGTGCTCTCAGAACGATTCGAGCGTGAAGTGCTGGCCATCGACCGTATCGTGTCGTGCCACAACATCTCGGGCAGCGCGGACTATCTGCTCGGCGTGGTCGCCACCGACCTCGACGATTACGGCAGTTTCACGCGCGATGTGCTGCGCGCCCTGCCCGGCGTCTCGTCCATCGAATCGATGCTTTCCTTGCGCGAAGTCAAACGCGACACGGGCGCGCCACTGCTGTAAATCGATTCACTGCGGCGTGGAGCGGGTTTGATCGTAGAATGGCGGCCTAAAACAGACCAGACCATCAGGTGCCACATGCCGGACGCCATGCCCGCCGTACCTCCCGAAGCACTGCCGCCCCCGCACGCCGGGGCCACCGACGACGCCCTGATGTTCGACCTCGCGCCCGTCTCGCTCTGGCTAGAAGATTTCAGCGCTGTAAAGCAGTTGTTCGACGAATGGCGCGCGCTGGGCGTGATCGATCTTCGCGCCTACTTCAAGGCCGATCCGGCGCAGGTCTCGCAATGCTCGCAACGCATTCGCGTCATCAAGGTCAATCGCCGCACCTTGTCGATGTTCAACGCGCCGTCGCTCGACACGCTCGTGGCCAACCTGCCGCGCGTGTTTCGCGACGACATGCTCAAGACGCACATCGAAGAGCTCTGCCAACTGTGGGACGGCGCCACCCATTTCACCAGCAAGACCGTCAATTACACGCTCGACGGCCGTCGCCTCGATGTCCTTCTGAACGGCTCGGTCCTGCCCGGTCATGAAGCCACGCTCGATCGTGTGCTGATCTCGCTCGAGAACGTGACCGAACTGGAACACGCGCGCGAGCGCGTGACGATGGGCGAGCAATACGCCCGCGGCCTCTTCGAATACTCGCCGGTCTCGCTCTGGGTCGAGGACTTCAGCGCGATCAAGCTGCTGCTCGACGACGCCCGCGCGCGCGGCATCACCGACTTCCGCACGTTCACCGACGTTCACCCCGAATTCGTCCAGCGTTGCATGAACGAGATCGACGTGCTCGACGTGAACCGCCACACGCTCGCGATGTTCGTCGCGCCCGACAAGGCCACGTTGCTCGCGCGCCTGCCGGAAGTCTTCCGCGACGACATGCGGCACAACTTCCGCGAGCAGTTGATCGACCTGTGGGAAAACAAGCTCTTCCAGCAACGCGAAGTCATCAACTATTCGCTCGACGGCAACGAGATCAACGTCCATCTGCAATTCGCCGTGCTGCCCGGACACGAATCGCGCTGGGATCTGGTGCTCGTTGCGCTCACCGACATCACCGCGCGCAAGAAAGCCGAGTCGTATCTCGAATTCCTCGGCAAGCACGACGTGCTCACCAAACTGCGCAACCGCTCCTTCTACGTGGACGAACTCAACCGGCTCGAGCGCAAGGGCCCGTATCCGGTGACGGTGGTCGTGGCCGATCTCAATGGACTGAAGGCCGTGAACGATCAGCTCGGTCACGCGGCGGGCGACGCGTTGCTGCGTCGCGCGGGCGAGGTGCTGGGCAAGGCCATTGCGGCGCCGCAGATCGCTGCGCGCATCGGCGGCGACGAATTCGCCCTGCTGTTGCCGTCCACCGATGCGACCGGCGGCGCGGCCATGATCGAGAGCATTCGTCAGCTCGTGGAGCTGAACAACTCGTTCTACCCAGGCACGCCGCTGTCATTCTCGATGGGCATGGCCACGTGCGAGGACGGCGAACGCCTGGAAGCCACGATCCAGCGCGCCGATTTGCTGATGTACGAAGAGAAGCGCAATCACTACGCGGGCAGCGTGAACGAGCGCCGCACGCTCGACGCCTTGTCGTCGGGCGCCACGGGCAGCGACGCGTAATTCGAGGCACCGGCCGCGAGATGGGCCGCTACAGCCGCCACATCCGCCGCCGGCCGCCCGCTGGCGCGCACGTCGCCGGCATTTCCCAACGGCTCGCAGATTTGTGCGAGCCAGTCCACAAACGCTCTCACGCGCGGCGACACCCGCTTTTGCACCGGATACGCTGCCGAGAGCCGTAACGGCGGCGGCGGACATGTCGGCAGCACCGGCACCAGACGCCCCGACGCGAGATAGGGCGCCGCCGCCAGCACTGTCGGCTGAATCAGCCCGAGGCCTTCGAGCCCGGCCGCCAGATACGCCGCCTCATCGCCCACATGCAACTGCCCGCGCGTGCGCACGCACGTGGCCTTGCCTCCGACGATCAACGTGAGATCTCCACAGCGCGTGGGCAGCGCAATCCCCGCCCCGCCCGGTGAAGACGATGACGCGGCCGATGACGCGGATGATGACGACGCGAGCGATGCCAACGATTCGGCCGGCGCCGACAACCATTTGACCGACGTATGCGAAGCGAGTCCGTCGAGATCGCCCGGTGTACCATGCGCGTCGAGATAGCGACGGCTCGCACACGTCACCCGGGGCAGATCGCCCAGATGACGCGCCACCAACCGCGAATCGGGCAACTCGCCCAGCACAACACCGCAGTCCACCCCGTCACCCCGCCAATCGCCGTGGGCAGGCGTGGCGTCGAGCGCGATTTCGAGCCCCGGATAGCGGGCCTGAAATTGCGCGAGCGACGGCATGACAACCTCGCGAGCAATGACCGGCGGCAGCACGACGGCGAGACGTCCGCGCAATTGCGCCTGCGCACCGAACAGGCCCGACTCGACTTCTTCGACATCCGCGAGAATGGCCGAACACCGCTCGTAATACGCCGCGCCTTCCATGGTGAGCGCAACGCGCCGTGTGGAGCGCGTGAAGAGCGCCACGCCGAACCAGCGTTCGAGATGCTGCACCTGGGTGGTCGCCGTCGCGCGAGGGATGTCGAGCGACGCGGCCGCCTTCGTGAAGCTGCCGACTTCGGCCACGCGCACGAAGGTGCGCATGGCAGTGATGCGATCGATCATGATGCCTCCTGCCCGGTCACGGGCGCGGCGACCTTGCCGCGCCATGCCATAACGGCAGCGCCCGCCGGCGCCAGCGCAAACACCGCGAACAACCACACAGCCGCGCGCTGCGCCTGAGCGAGCGCACCGTCCGCCAGCCCCGCCGAGTTCGCGACCAGTCCGGCCAGCGCCGAGCCCAGCGCCATCGAATACAACTGCACGGTCGTGATCGATGCCGATGCCAGACCGGCCTCCCCGGGGCGCGCCGCGGTCATCACACGCGTCAACAGATGCGGCCAGCCGATGCCCACGCCAATGCCCACGCCGAACAACGCGATACAGACGCTCGCCACCCCCGCCGCGCTCGCAAAGAGCGAGGCCTGCGGCAGCAACCACGCGAGCGCGAGCATGCCGACGGTAACGATCACCGGGCCCAGACGCACGCGGCGCTCGGCGGCGTCGCCATGCCGCCCGGCGCTGGTCATCGAGCCGACCGACCAGCCCGCCGCCATGAGCGCAGCAAGATAGCCGGCAGCGAAAGGCGTCCGGCCGTGAATCGTCTGAAGAAAATACGGGATGTAGATCTCGCTCGTCATGGCCAGCCCGAGCAGACTCATGGCCGCGTAGATGCCGCCGAGTCGCGTTCGCAGCGAGTACGCCCCCGTCGGCATGAGACGCGGCAATGCATGCCGCGCGCTTCGCTCGCGCTGCGCCAGCCACCACGCGAGCACCAGGCCCGCAAGCATCCACGCCGTCGCGAGAAGGTACGAACTCACCACGGCGCCGAGCGAGATCGCCACGGCAGACGCGCACAACAAGACCACTTTGAACCACGGCACGGCATGCGACGCCTCGGCCTGATCGATCCTTTCGGCATGATCGGCCCGGGCTATCCCACGTCCGGCCGGCACCTGCGCACGAATGATGAGCCCCAGGCCGACGACGATCGGCAGCAACGACCAGAAGGCCCAGCGCCAGTGACCGAACTGCGCGAACACACCGCCGAGCGCAGGCCCGCACAGCGTAGCGACGCCCCACATGCCCGAGACCAGCCCCATCGCGCGCGACCACAGCGGTGGCGCGAAGACGATACGAATCAGCGCATAGCTCAGCGCGAGCAGAATGCCGCCACCGAAACCTTGCAGCGTGCGTCCCGCCAGCATCCACGGCATGTTGGGCGCGGCCGCGCACAGCATCGTGCCCGCACTGAAGCCCAGCAACGCCGCGATATAGGCGACGCGCGGGCCAAGCGTGGCGAGCATCTGCGAGGCGAACACCGAGCCGAGAATCGACGCCACCACGAACAGCGTGGTGTTCCAGGAATACAGATCCAGCCCGCCGATCTCCTTGACGATGGACGGCAACACGGTCGTCGCTACATAGACGTTGGTAGCATGCAACGCCACACCGCCGGCCAGCGCCAGCGACCGCCAGCCGTTGTTGCCACTCAGCAAGTCGCGCCAACCCGGCGCGGTGGGATTCGTGGTGCTCGTTGTCATGGATGGACAGTCGACCGTCGGGCGACTAATATGCAAGAAAGTTCTTGGATATTACATGTCCCACAATGAATTACCCAAATAACCACTTGGATAATAGGGCGACAATGCCCGGCGCCGCCGGTGCCGGGCACGAGCGCGTGCTGCATTGGTTGAAGGCCCAAGGACCGGCGTCGACGGCCGAGGTCGCCGCTGCGCTGGGGATCACGGCGGAAGCTGCCCGTCAGCAGGTTCAGAAGCTGGTCGCGGACGGGTTGCTCGCGGGCGAGACCATGCCGTCGCGCGGGGCGGGACGTCCGCGTCAGGCCTGGGCCCTCACCGAGGCTGGCCACAACCGCTTTCCCGACGCGCATTCCACGCTCACCATTCAGTTGATCGGCTCGATCCGCCAGCTCTTCGGTGAAGACGGTCTCGATCGTCTGATTACGCAACGCGCCGTCGAGACGCGTGCGCAATACAAGCAGGCCATCGACCCGTTGCCCGGCTTGCCGGCCCGCATGGAAAAGCTCGCGGAGATTCGTTCAGCGGAAGGCTATATGGCCCGTGTGGAGCGCGACGGCGACGACTGGCTGCTCATTGAAGATCACTGCCCGATCTGCGCGGCGGCGAAAACCTGTCAGGGCTTTTGCCGCACCGAGCTAGAACTGTTTCAGGAGTTGATCGGCGAGCGCGGCACCGTGTCGCGCGAGACGCATATCCTCGCAGGTGGGCAACGCTGCACGTATCGCGTGCGCACGCGCGCGACGGCTGCGTGAAGCTTCGGCGCGTTCGGTTCGTCCCCGGAGCGGTAGGACGTTGAGAGGTTGCGCAGTGCCGATGGCCTCTGCGCCATATCGGCGATAGCGTGACGCCGTCTCAGCGCGGCTGAAACGCGATCAGGCTCATGCCCGCGAGCGCGACGACCACGCCGGCGATGTCCCACGGCGTCGGACGCATGCCGTCGACCAGCCACAACCACACGATTGCGACACCGATATAAATGCCGCCGTAAGCGGCATAGACGCGTCCGGCGGCCGACGGATGCAGCGTGAGCAGCCAGGCGAACAGCGCCAGCGCGATCCCGCCGGGCACCAGCAGCCACGCGCTGCGATCGTGCTTGAGCCACAACCACGGCAAATAGCATCCGACGATTTCCGCCACCGCAGTGACGACATAAAGAAGAAAAGTTTTCATGGTGCGATTATGCCCGGCGACTTTGCAAATCGTCATGCCACCCTCGGCACGGGCAGGGACGACAGTCCAATGGCCTACAATGCCGCGTTCACCGGAGAAGCTCATGGAATCGTTGGAAGCACGCGTCGTCGAACTCGAGGTCAAAGCGGCGTTTCAGGAAGATCTGCTCGAGACGCTCAATGACATCGTCACCCGTCAGGAGCAACAGATCGACCTGCTGCAAAAGCAGCTCAAGGCGCTGTATCAGCAGATGCAGTCGCAAGGCCAGGGCAGCGGCAACGACAGCAATCCGCGTCACGAAATCCCGCCGCACTATTGACGCCTTGTGGAAATGGCCGCCTGCGCGATGGCGTTTTCGGCAGCGCTCGCAGCGGCCATGCAACGGTCGCCGGAGCATCGTCTGCCGGGCACTGCCATCGCGGATCACCGCGGCGCTCAGAACGATTCCACGCCATGCGGGTCACATGACCATCGACGATTCAAGCACGCCCGCACACCGGGTACTCGTGACATGACTTCGCACCGCCCTACTCGCTTTATTGCCATGGACCGCATGGAAATCGTGACGCCCGACGGCTACGCGTCGGCCATCTCGCGCCGCGACACGCTGCGCATCGCCCTCGGCGGCCTGCTCGGCGTGACGCTGGCGCCGCTCATACGCCCGGCCAACGCCGCGTACAACATCTGGACCGGCGAGTACACGATGACCCGCAAGGACATCGAGACGGCTGTCGACAAGCGCTTCCCGACCACGCTCAACTACGGCCAGTTGCTCCGCGTCGAGTTGACGAATCCGCAAATCGGCTTCAATCCGCAGGCCAATCGCATCAACACGCAGGTCGACGCGCAAGTGCAGAACGTCCTGCTGCAAGGCCAGCCGCTAAAAGGCGTGCTCGCGATCTCCAGCGCGCTGAAATACGACCCCGTCAAGCACGCCGTGCTGCTCGACAATCCGAGCGTCGAGCGCGTGGACGTCAACGGCATGCCGCCCGCCTACGGCCAGCAACTGACGTCCATTGGCGGCACAGTCGCGCAACAGGTGCTCAACCAATATCCGATCTATACGTTCCAGCCGGAACAACTGAAATACGGCGGACGCGACGTCGAGCCGGGCGCCATCACGGTGCTGCCGGACGGCATCAAGGTAGAAGTGAAGACGAAGTAAGCAGCGCCGCGTCATCACCAGGCAGAAAGAACCGCCTTTGAATTGCCCACCGAAGCGGTGGATATGACGCCAACCTTTGGCGGTTTTTTCACGTACGTTCCGGTCGAACCCTGAACGATGAGTTACGGGTCGCGTCGACCATCGGCAACGCTGCCCGTCTGGCGGCAATCGTTTCCATCATCGCAAGCCCCCCCCCTCCTGCGCGACTCAATCCTTCGAAATCTAACGAGCCGCAAAACATGAACGGCGAAATTGTCGAATGGGTGGCGCTTTTCCGTGTCGATGCGCCGACCTGTCAGGGTTGACAGTTGTTCGCCACAAACGACGTATGGCTGAATCAAATATCGTCGCTTATCACCGGCGACAAAAAGCTACCACCCTGGCTTGGGTAAGCCTGCCATTCATTGCTTCGCCTACCGCATCGATCGTGCAGCGTAATCTCCAAGCATCCTGGTAAGAATGGGCGAGACGCACAGATAGTTTCGCCTCTATTCATACGTAATATCGAGAGCCGAGGTGCATCGTGAAAAACAGGATTGAAGCAAACGAGATCGAGCTTATTTTCGGGTTGCCATTCCCGGCCCCTCAGTTCATGCGGCATGCCCCGAAGATATTGACCATGCCAGACGGAAAGATTTACGCGGCAGATAACGAATTGGGGGCCGGGACCATATTTGTCGCACGTGTACATGCTGACGGTACGCCCGATAAAAGTTTCGGGGGCGCCGGATGGGTCGCTGAACATCTGGCATCGGGTGTCAGCAATACGTCGATCGCAGGCCTGCTATCCCGGGACGACGGTGGCGTCATCGTTGCGCTGTCCGGCACATCCACCTTCGCTCTCGCATGCTTCGCGGCAGATGGACAACTGGATCGGACGTTTGGCGAGAACGGAAAGATTGTCCACCCCATCGAGTGCGGCGACACGCCGGCAGATCGTCAAACGGTGCCCACCGTGGGCGTCACCGCTCACGAGAATGCGAATGGGAACGGGAATGAAACAGAATCAAGTGCAACCGGCGGTTTGGGGGCGCTGGTTCAAGCCGACAATGGAACGTTCTACGGCTTGCTCGGCGAACGGTTCGGAATGGCCACTTGCGCGTTAATGCGTTTCGAATCCAATGGCCGGTTGGACCCGAACTTCAATGGGACTGGCGTCGCAATCATCCATTGCCCGTCCGGATCGCCGTTCGACCAACGAACAGGAGCGAACAGTTTTGTCGTGATGCCCGACGGTGGGGCTGTGGTGGTGGGGACCATTACAAAAATAGGTGAACCGATGCGCGTCTATTTTTGCCGATTCAATCAAGATGGATCGATCAATCGCGCGTTTGGTGAAGATGGATTTGCGATTTTCTACTCGGATTCCGCTGGAATTCCATCAGACAATCTTTATCAGATGGAGTTGAATTACGCTTGCAACCTGAGCAACGGCGGAATCACTGCATGCGGATATCTGACAAACCTGCCGCTATACCATTCGTTTGGACTGGTTGTTTGCGTCGACGCGTTGGGAAGGCCAATTGATGACTTCAATCGCGGAAGGCCACTGCTATTTGGGGTGGTTGGCGAGACGGATATGAAATTCCTATTCGGAGGCATGGGAGTACAGACTGACGGGAAAATTGTCGCTTGCGGTGGCGTAACGGAAAATTCTTCGCGAGACCGAAGCATTCTGATTTCACGTTTTCTGGAAGATGGGCGGGTAGACTCAAGTTTCGGCGGTCGCGGCTATCTTGAAATCAGCCCGTATGATTCACAGGTGAATCATGCATCCGATCTTCTGATCGATTCGAATGGGAAGATTTGGGTGGCTGGGGCGGGAGGGCCAAATTACAATATTTCCAGCAATACGTCGTATGTATTCAGGCTTAGCCATTGATTGCCCGACAAAAAGGGCAGCTTGACGCTGCCCTTTTTTGACTTCCCGCATTTAACGTCACGGGTCTTAGACGATCGTCAACGTCACGTCGATGTTGCCACGCGTGGCGTTCGAGTACGGACACACGATGTGCGCCTTCTGCACGAGGTCTTCCACCACGGCGCGGTCCACACCCGGCACGCTGATCTTCAGTTCGGCCTGAATGCCAAAGCCGGTCGGGATCTGGCCGATACCGACGCTGCCGTCGATCTTCGTTTGCGCCGGCAGGGTGACCTTTTCCTTGCCTGCGACGAACTTCAGCGCGCCCAGGAAACAGGCCGAGTAACCGGCGGCGAACAGTTGCTCCGGGTTCGTGCCGCCAACGCCGGGCCCCCCCATTTCCTTGGGCACCACCAGCTTGACGTCGAGCACGCCATCGGAAGAAACGGCGCGGCCGTCACGGCCTCCGTTGGCGGTGGCATGGGCGGTGTACAGCACTTTTTCGATCTTCGACATGACGAACTCCTGGTAAGTAGAGAAATTCACTTCCAAACTTCGACCGCTCTGACCTGGCACGCCCTCATGGCGTTGCCTCGCGCTCAGACGGTCAACCTGACATACGTACGTCGGCGCATCCGATAGAGGAAGTGACGCTTGCCCCATACGTGTGTTCCCGCGTCGACGGAACCGATGTGCTGCACGTGTTTTGTCTGCCCGCGTGCACTGCACTCAACGCCGTCAACGATCTTAATGCAACTGTGGGACAACTTCCGTGAACGTCGACGAAATTACCTGTCTTCACTCGTCCCGTTTTTTATCTTCACATATATCTATCTATTACTAGATAGACAATCTGTTACAAATAAACGGGAGATGCCTCCCGTGGTGATGTGCTCGAGTGCGTTCCCTGCTCAGGCCACGCCGCACACCGCCGCGACCACATCCTCCAACCGCGATGGCGCCCGGAACAAGCGCGACGCCATCACACTGCCCTGAAACCCCGCGAATAGCGCACGCGCGCTCGCGTCAGGCGACGAGCTCAGCGTGAGCGTTCCCTGCGCCGCGCCTTGCGCCAACACACGCGCGAGCCATGCCTCGTGATACGCGAAGAACCGTTGCACGGCGTCGCGAACCGTCTCCGGCAGCGTTTCGATGTCCGCCGCCAACATGCCGCACAGGCAGATTCGGTGACCGTGCGCGACGATTCGTCCGAAACCCTGCGCGTACTGCGCCAGCTTCTCGGGCGCGGGCAGCGCTTCGTCGATCCGGGCCAGTCCCTCGCCGATGAATGCGTCGTAAGCCTTGATCGCTTCGAGCACCAGATCTTCCTTTGCAGGGAAGTAATAGTGGATGCTCGACGTCTTCACCCCGACTCGCTCGGCCAGATCCCGATAGCTGAAGCCGTTGTAGCCTCGCGTCATCAGAAACGTCTGCGCATGTTCGAGCAGTTGTTCCCTGACGGTCGGTGCAGCGGGCGATGTCGTTGTGCGGTTCATGCAACGAATTTTATCTACTGGTAGATAGATAATCAAGGCATTTTTCGGATAGGCCGATGGATTGTGTCGATGAGACCGATAGTCAATCGACAGTCGGCGCATCGGTCCAAAGACAAACAGCGGCTGAGTGCCGCTGTTTGTTAATACTGCCGGTTGTCTCGTTCAACTGGTCCTGGATGGCGATCAGAAATCGATCTTGGCGTTCAGGCTGAACATGCGCGGGTCGGCCGCCTTGATGTAGTTGTCGTACTGGTACTCCCAATACTGACGGTTGGTGAGGTTGCTCACGGCGGCGCGCAGCGTCACGTCCTTGCCCGCCACGCGCGTGCGGTACGTCGCGCCCAGATTGATGAGCGTGAAGCCAGACACCGTCAGGGAATTCTGCGGGTTGAGCGCCGTGCGGCCGTTGTAGCGGATATCGCCGCCCACCGAGAGACCCGGCACGTACGGCACCTTGTACTCGACGTTGCCCGAGAGCACGAAGCGCGGCGCGCCGCCTACGCGATTGCCGTCGTAACCGCCTGCCGTACGGGCGTACCACGCATCGAGCGCCATGGCGCTGGCACCCACGGTCCACTGCGAACTCAACTTCACGGCCCCCGCCAGCTCAACGCCCTGATAGATCGACTGACCGTCGGCCACGCGGGCGTTGGCGCTGTTCGTGTACACCGCGCCGCGCTCGATGCGGAAGAGCGCCGCCGTCGTGCTCCACGTTGCCTGCTCGCTCTTCACGCCGACTTCGTACTGACGGCTCTTGAACGGGTTGAGCACGGCACCGGCGTTGGCGTAGGTCGAACTCACCACTTCACCCGCTTCGAGCGCTTCCACATAGCTCGCGTAAGCGGTCGTGTTCGGCGTGAGCTTATACATCGCGGCGAGCGTCGGGGTAAAGACGCCGTTCGTCGAATAGGTCGAAACGCCCTGCGCGTTGGTCTGGTTGTAGTTGGTGAAGCGTCCGCCGGCGAGCACCGAGAAACGATCCGTGATCTGCACCGTGTCGGAGGCAAAGAACGAACGCTGCTCGATGGCGCTGGAGCGCTGCGCGTGGAGCGTCGAGCCGTCGCCGAAGAATTGATACGAGTTGCCTTGATACAGATTGCCCGAGTACGTCGAGAACGGCACCGACGGGTTGGCCGTGACCGGGCTATACAGATAGGCGTAGTCGTTCGTCTGATATTGCGACGCGTAGCCGAACGTCAGCTGGTGCGTGAGCGGGCCCGTGCGGACCTTGCCTTCGGCGCTCACTTGCCACGCATGGAACGTATTGATTTCGTCACCCAGATCGTTCAGGCCACGGAAGTCCCCTGCCCCATTGAGCAGGTACAGCGTGGCTTCGTTACGGTCGCGAGTGGACTTGTTGTACGAGAAATTCGCCGACACCTTCCAGTCGGGATCGATCTGATAGTGCAGGCCCGTGCTGTAGAACTGCGTGATCGTGTTCAGGTGCGTCGCCTGCGTTTGCAGGTTGGCGTTGGCCACGTTGATCGGGGCGGGCAATTGATTGCCCTGGAAGCTCGCGGTCGAGATCGACGGCGACGTGCCCGTCGCGCGACGATCCTGATACATCGCGTTGAAGTCCCACGTCAGGTCACGCGTAATGCGCGCGTCGAGCGCGACCGACACCGTATCGCGATTCAGATTGCCGTCGGTGTACGTGCGGCCTTCCTCATGGGTGTAGTTCAGGCGCGCGCCGAACATGCCGTTCGGCCCGGCTCGGCCGCCGAGATCGACGTGCTCGCGCCAGATGCCGTCCGAATGAAAGCCCAGATCGACGCTTGCGATGCGCTCGTCCGTGGGCTTCTTCGTCACGTAGTTCACCACGCCGCCGGGGGCGACGAAGCCGTACATGAAGCCGGAGAGTCCCTTGAGTAATTCCACGCGGTCGAACTGCTCGTACGGCATTGTCACACCGTAGGTCATCACGGGCATGCCGTCGAGCTTGAAGCCCGATTGCCAGTCGATGGGCATGCCGCGCACGTAGATGTAGCCGGCCCACGCGTCGAAGGCGTTGCTGCCGTCGGTCACGGAGGCGTCCGTCACGAACACGTCGCCCAACTTCGCCGGCTGACGCTGCTCGAGCTGCTCTTCGCTCACGACCGTGGTCGAGAACGGCGTGTCGAGCTGGCTGCGCGAACCCAGCGCGCCCGCCTGCACCGATTGCTTCAGATTCTGCGGCGTTTCGCGCAGCGCCGAGTCGGTCACGGTCGTGGCCTTGAGCGTTGCCGGCGCGGCGCTGTCGGCAGGCGCAGCCGAGGCGGTGGATGCTGACGTCGACTGCGCGAATGCCGGGGTCGCGGCGAACGCAGCGAATGTCAGGAAGGTGGCGACAGCGAGCGGAGCGACAGCGCGCGACGGTGGGCGACGTGATGCGTGACCTGGTGTATGACGTGCAGCGAGGCGGCCGATCGCACGCGAGGTGCGATGGGCCCGATGAGCCGGAGCGGAAGACATGCTGGAAATCCCGTGTGACTGAATAGAATTTATTTTTAAATGAGAATCGTTAACGCCCTCATTCTCAGGCACGAGATATTAGCAAACCCCCGCTCACCGTCAACGAATGTTGTCGTTCGGTGGTAACGACAACACAGAAATACAACATTTCCATCCCTTACCAGGATGGGAAAGCCGAGGTTACGCCGTCATGCGTGGCGCAGGCGCTAGTGCATTGCGCATGGCCGCTTGCCGAACGCGCTCAATGTGAGGCGCCAGAAATTCGCTTCGCCCGAGGGTGCCGTTGAGCACGTTCACGGCGCCGTCTGCCACCACGAACCGCATTTCCTCAAGCCCGAGGTAGCCGAACAGCGTGCGCAGCCACGGCTCGATGAAGTTCAGCGGCGCCATCGCCGCACCGGCAGCGTAGTGCCCGCCCGCCGCGATCACGAAAGTCGCCCGCTTCCCGCCCAACATGCCGCGCGGCCCCGACACCGATGCCTGCACCGTCTCGCCTTGCCGCACAATGTGGTCCACCCATAACTTGAAGCTCGCGCTCGGCCCCCAGTTGTGCATCGGCACGCCGATCACGTAGTCGTCCGCGCGATGCAGCTCGGCAGTGAATACGCCGGACTTCGCCAGCAAGTCGTTCTGCGCCGGCGTTCTCATCTCGGCCGGCGTGAAATTCGCCGCACTCCACGCCGCGTCGATCACCGGGATCTCCGTACAGGCGAGATCGCGGTAAAGTACGTCGCCATCGGCATGTGCCAGTGACCATTGGCGTGCGAACTCATGCGTCAGATGCCGGGAAATCGAGGCATCGCCCATCGGGCTCGAGTCGATATGCAAGAGTGTTGTCATCACGTTTCTCCAAAAAAGGTGAAACGATATTAATCAACCAAAAGGTTGAATGTCAACCGTGTGGTTGATTAATATTCGTCTATGCGTTTCATCAACATGACCCCATCAAGATGACCGAAGCCGATACCTCCAACGAACGGCTCGACGCCGTGTTCGGCGCCCTGGCCGATCCCACGCGGCGCTCGATTCTGGAACGTCTGCGCGCGGGCAGTCTCACCATCTCCGCGCTGGCCGAGCCTTACGACGTGAGCCTGAACGCGATCTCGAAGCACGTGAAAACGCTTGAGAAAGCGGGTTTGATCCGGCGCGAGATCCGGGGCCGCGAGCATGCATGCGAACTCGACGCGACCCGCATGGCGGAGGCGTCCGCCTGGCTCGATTACTACGCCGAATTCTGGCCCGCTCGCCTCGACGCGCTCGAGCAGCACCTTGTGAACAAGCGCAAACGGGACACCCCATGAGCGTGCAAACAGTTCGCGTGAGCAAACTCCTTGCGGCATCGCGCGACGAGGTGTTCGACGCCTGGCTCGACCCCGACGGCATGTGCGAATGGATGCTGCCGGGTACCGTCAGGCATTGCGATGTGATGCTGGAGCCTCGCGTGGGGGGACGATTTCACATCTTCATGAAATCGGCAGGTGCCGACTACGTGCACACTGGCGAGTACCGTGTGCTGGACCGGCCCTCGAAGCTCGCCTTCACATGGGTGTCCTCACGCATGGACCAGCAGGAAACGCTGGTGACGATCGAGCTTTTCGAGCGCGGCGAGCAACAGTGCGAACTCGTATTGACGCACGAACGCGTGCCGGCCGACCATTCCGCCAGAGGGTTGGGCGTGGGCTGGAACCAGATGCTGGAGAAACTGAGCGGACGTTTGGCGCGAACACACGAAGGCAGGCCCGCGCAAACCTCCCGCGACTTGGGCAACGGCAAGGGTGCCAAATAGGCTAATATCGCGGCACTGTCGCCGACCGAGCGGCTAATCGAAAGGAACGCCGGCCCTCATCAGGGGCACGTGCGTAGTGTGGTATGGAACTCGACGCCATTGATTTGAAGATTCTGCGGGAGCTGCAAGCCGACGCCCGCCTCACCAACGTTGAACTCGCCTCGCGGGTGAACTTGTCGCCGTCGCCGTGTCTGGCGCGCGTCAAGGCACTTGAGGCGGCGGGTTACATTCGCCAGCGCGTGACGCTGCTGGATCCGTCCCGGCTCGGGTTGCACATCAACGTCTTCATCCACGTCACGCTGGAAAACCAGAATCGTGACGGTCTGGATGCCTTCGAAGCGGCTGTCACCGCCTTGCCGAACGTCATGGAGTGTTACCTCATGTCCGGCGACGCCGACTATCTGCTGCGCGTGATGGTCAGCGACATGAGCGCCTACGAAACACTGATCACCGATCGCATCTCCCGGATTCCGGGTATCCGCAATATCCGCTCGAGCTTCGCGCTCAAGCAAGTCATGTACACCACGGCTGTGCCGGTCCCCGATACCTCCGGCGATGCCTGAGGCGGTGTCCGCCACCACCGCTACCGCCGCCACCGTCGCTACGGCCGACACTGCCCGGCCGCCGCGCGGCGGGGCCGGCCGGCAGATCGCGTTGCACGTAGCGGCGATGCTGTTCGGCGCATCGGCGTTGTTCGGCGAGCACATTGCCGCGAGCAGCACGATGATCGTCTTCGGACGCGGTCTGTTTTCGTGGCTCGCGCTCACCGTCATCGCCCTGGCCGGGCTGGCCGGCATGCGCGGCGCCGCGCGACTCTCAGGGGGCGCTCCCTGGCGCGGACTTTCCCCTGCCGCTGCCTTGCGGCTCATCGTGGCGGGGGCAATGCTCGCCATTCATTGGCTCGCATTCTTTCTCGCGATCAAGATAGGCGGCGTGGCGCTCGGCACGCTCGGCTTCGCGTGTTTCCCCGCGTTCGTGATCCTGCTCGAATGGCCGTTGCGTCGTGAACGTCCCTCGCTGGGCGACGCCGGTGTGATCGCACTCGTCTGCCTCGGACTCGCGCTGGTCACGCCCGCCTTCGACTGGCAGGCCGGCGCGACCGTGGGCCTCGCCTGGGGCGTGCTCTCGGGCGCGATATACGCCGTCATCACACGATCCAATCGGGTGCTCGGTGCACAGGCCTCGCCGTTGCAGGCGAGTTGGTGGCAGTGCCTCGGCATTCTTGTCGTGCTCGGTCCGTTCGCGTGGCGCGAATCGCTGACGCTCCCGGCCGCGCAATGGGGATGGCTTGCGTGTCTGGGCGTTGTCTGCACCGCCCTCGCGTACACCCTCTTCATTCACGCGCTGCGCACGGTCAAGGCGAGTCAGGCCGCCGTTGTCATCGCGCTCGAACCGGTCTACGCCATCGCGTTTGCGTGGGTGCTGTTCGGCACCGCGCCCACGCTCAGGATGGCCGTGGGCGGCGTGTGCATCGTCGGCGCCGTTGCCTGGTCCGGATCGATGCGCTCACGCCGCCCGGCTCGCTGAGCCTCGGGACATCGCTGAGGTCATTGCGCCTCAGAGCACTCAGAACACTCAGAACACTCAGAGGATCATGCCGCCCGACGCTTCGATGCGCTGACCGTTGATCCAGCCCGTCTCGTCGCTCAACAGCGCCGCCACCGCACCGCCGATGTCGTCGGCTTCGCCCACCCGGCCCAGCGCGATGTTGCTCGCGATCATCTGATGCACGGCCTGATTGTCGCGCACGGTGCCGCCATTGAAGTCCGTCGCAATCGCCCCCGGCGCAATCGTGTTGGCGCGAATGCCACGGCCCCCCAGTTCCTTCGCGAGGTAGCGCGAAAACACTTCGATACCGCCCTTCATCATGGCGTATGCCGACGCGTTCGGCAGCGTGAAGCGGGCCAGGCCGCTCGACACGTTCAGAATGCGGCCACCGTCGGCGATCACCGGCAACAGCGTCTGCGTCAGGAAGAACGGGCCCTTCAAGTGAAGGCGCACGAGTTGGTCGAACTCGTCTTCCGTCGTCTCGACGACCGACTTGTGCAAGCCCGTACCCGCGTTATTCACGAGGAAGTCGAACGTATCGCGCTTCCAGACCTCCTTGAGCACTCGCTGCATCTCCGCGGCGAACGGCGCGAACTGCGACGAATCCGCCACGTCGAGCGGCAAGGCCACGGCATTCGCGCCCAGTTTGACGATCTCCGCCACGACAGCGTCGGCCTCGGCGCGCTGGCTGCGGTAGGTAAGGATGACGTCGATGCCGCGACGAGCGGCAGCGAGTGCCGAAGCACGGCCCAGGCCGCGGCTGCCACCGGTGATGAGAACGATCTTGCGGGTCATGGTGATTCTCCTGAAGATATCGGGCGATGCCGTCCGGCCGCACCCGTTGAACAAATCGGACGACCGCATCGGCCGTCTCGCCTCGCTTACCGCGCCTGCCTGCCAGCGTTGCCGGCCATCGCCCTCATCTCCCGTCGTCGCGCTTGGCTATCGCTTGCTGACGGGGCGCTTGAAGTCTCGCGGTATGTTCAACATCCTATTGCAACGAATTTCACCAATAAATCCATTGAATTTGATTACACTGATCAAATCCGGATAACAATCGAGCATCCGTCCCCACGGATCACCCCTTGCCACCATGCATCAACTCGACGCCATGCGCATCTTCGTGCGTGTATCCGAGACCGGTAGCTTCACGCAGTCCGCCGAGAGTCTCGGCCTGCCGCGCGCGAGCGTGTCCAACGCCATCAAGCAACTCGAAACGAAGCTCGGCACGCGCCTGCTGCATCGGACCACGCGACGCGTGCAACTCACGCAGGACGGTCAGGCGTGTCTCGAACGATGCAAGGACCTGCTCGCCGACATGGAGGAGTGGGAGACGATGTTCGCGGCGCGCGACGAAGCCCTCACGGGCCGTTTGCGTGTCGATCTGCCCGCAACGCTCGCCCGCACGACCGTGATTCCGCAACTGCCGTCGTTTCTGATGCAGCATCCGGCGTTGCGCGTGGAGCTCTCGAGCACCGACCGGCGCGTCGATCTGGTGCGCGAAGGGTTCGACTGCGTGCTGCGTGTGGGCACCATCGCGGACTCGACGCTGATCGCGCGGCCGCTCGGCCACATGCGTCAGATCAATGTGGCGAGCACGGCTTATCTGAAGCGCTTCGGCGTACCGAAGACGCTGGAGGACCTGAGCGCGCATCAGTTGATTCACTACACGACGACGCTCGGCACGCGTCCCGCAGGCTGGGAGTACTTCGACGGCGAACGTTACGTGCAGTGGCCAATGGAAGGCGTGCTGACGGTGAACAATGCCGACGCGTATCAGACGGCCTGCATTGCCGGACTCGGTTTGATTCAGGCCCCCGAGAGCGGTGTGCGGGCGCATCTTGCCGATGGCACGCTTCAGGAAGTGATGCCCGAGTTTCAGGCCGAGCCGCTGGCCGTCACGCTGCTTTACGCGAACCGGCGACACCTGCCCCGTCGCGCCCAGGCCTTCATGAACTGGCTGGCGGATCTGCTCACGCCACGTCTGACGAAGATCTGACGCGCGCAGGGCCGCCGTTTGGTGACAGCCCCTGCTCGACCATCGCGACGAGCCGCTGCCCGAGCCTGTCGACCTGATCGTCGGGCAAGTCGCGCAAGGGCCCATCGATGACGAGCACCGACAGCCCGTGCACCGCCGCCCAGGCCAGATATTGCGCACCGGGCCGTTGCTCGGCGCGGATAATCCCGGCGTCGACCATGCCGTCGAGCGCCGCGCCCAGCAATTCGAACGGATTCAGGCCGCTCGCCCCCGCCTTCTCCGGCCCGCCCGCCGAGCGAACATTCTCCGACGGCGCAAACGCCGTGCGGAACAACCCCGGCTGACGGCGCGCGAAATGCAGATAACCGATGCCCACGGCGCGCAGCAACGCCCGTGAGCGGGCGGCGCCATCGTCAAGCGCCGCGACATCCATCGACGTCTGCTCGCGCTCGATCGCCACCGCCAGCTCGGCCAGCGCCGCCGAGCGCACGGCGTCGAGCAAATCCTGACGATTGGCGAAATGCCGGTACGCGGCATTGGGCACGACCCCCGCCCGACGCGTCGCCTCGCGCAAGATCACCGCATCCGGCCCCCCGTCGCGCGCCAGCGCAATCCCCGCTTCGAGCAACGCCCGGCGCAGATCACCATGGCGATAGGTCGCGCGTACTGGCCCCGTCGTTGTTTCCTGTTCTGTCATGCCTCCCCCTTGTGGACAGTGTCCATTATGTCTGCTAATGTTTGTGTACACTGTCCACAAAAGCAAGTTGCGGTGCATCGGAGTGCCTCGTCAGCGTGTTGCGAATTCGCGCCTTGTCGTTATCTCACGAGGCACTATGGTTGAGACGTACCGCGCGCACGGCAACGAAGCCGCCATTCGTGCGACGGTAGTGACGGTGGCACGGTGTGACTTATCGCTGGCGCGTGGAGCACGAACACGCGCCGGAACCCAGGACGTTCCCAGTAGCACTTCCCTTACCGGGGCGTTGTCATGCCCCTGTTTACGACATACAGACATATCGAGCAGCACTTCATGCAAGTTCATTCCTATCTGTTTTTCGAAGGTCGTTGCGAAGAAGCCATTGCTTTCTACGAGAAGACGTTGGGTGCGAAGCGCGGCATGCTGATGCGCTACAGCGAGAGCCCGGAGAGTTGTCCTGAAGGCAGGCTGCCACCGGGCAGCGAGAACAAGATCATGCACGGCGAGTTCACCATCGGCGACTCGATGGTGATGGCCTCGGACGGCATGGCCAGCGGCGAGCCGAAGTTCGAAGGATTCTCGCTGTCGGTCGACTTCACCGAAGTGCCTGCCGCCGAGAAGGCGTTCCACGCACTCGCCGATGGCGGCTCGGTCAGCATGCCGCTGGGCGAAACGTTCTTCGCGAAGACGTTCGGTATGGTCAAGGACCGCTTCGGCATGAACTGGATGGTGATCGTGCCGAAGCATATGTCGTAGCGCTCACGCGCACGCAGATCTCGAAACGCGCCGCGCGCCCCGCAGGCCGGCGCGTCTGCGAAGGCGGGCATGCGGGAGGTCGACGGCGATTGGCCGGTAGCGCCACCGACGACGCCCGCCATGTCCGCCGTTTTGTTGCCCGGTTGTCGTGTCCGACAAGTTCCTCACGCCTGTGCTATCGTCGCCGCCATGCCATCCGTGATCTCAATCCAGAATCTGTCGAAGACCTACGCGACAGGTTTCCAGGCGCTCAAGAACATCAACCTGGAAATCCAGCGCGGCGAGATCTTCGCCCTGCTCGGCCCGAACGGCGCCGGCAAAACCACCCTCATCAGCACCATTTGCGGCATCGTGCGTCCGACCTCGGGCACCGTGACCGTCGACGGTCACGATATCGTCACGGACTACCGCGCCGCGCGTGAAGCCATCGGCCTCGTACCGCAGGAACTGACCACCGACTCGTTCGAATCGGTGTGGGCCACCGTCTCCTTTTCGCGCGGCCTGTTCGGCAAGCCCGCGAATCCGGCGCATATCGAAAAGGTGTTGCGCTCGCTCTCGCTGTGGGAGAAGAAGGACAGCCGCATCATGCAGCTCTCGGGCGGCATGAAGCGCCGCGTGCTCATTGCCAAGGCGCTCTCGCACGAGCCGCGTGTGCTGTTCCTCGACGAGCCGACCGCGGGTGTGGACGTCGAACTGCGCCGCGATATGTGGCGTCTCGTGCAATCGCTGCGCGAGACTGGCGTCACCGTCATTCTGACCACGCACTACATCGAAGAGGCCGAGGAAATGGCCGACCGCGTGGGCATCATCACCGGCGGGCAGATTACGCTCGTGCAGGAGAAAACCGAGTTGATGCGCCACCTGGGCAGCAAGCATCTCACGATGCAATTGAACGAACCGATCTCCACCGTACCCGATGTGCTCGCCGGCTATGGCCTCACGCTCGGCACCGACGGCACCGAACTCGTCTTCACCTACGACGCCAATATCGAACAGACGTCCATCGCCGCGCTGCTGCGCGACATGGAGCGCGCCGGCATGTCGGTGAAGGATCTGCACACGACGCAAAGCTCGCTCGAAGACATCTTCGTCTCGCTCGTACACAAGAAAGAAGGATGAGCCGCGCCATGAATTTCTACGCCGTCAGGGCGATCTACAACTTCGAGATGGCGCGCACGCGTCGCACGCTCATGCAGAGCATCATCTCGCCGGTCATCTCGACCTCGCTGTACTTTGTGGTGTTCGGTGCGGCCATCGGTTCGCGCATTCCCGAGATCGACGGCGTGCCGTACGGCGCGTTCATCGTGCCGGGCCTCATCATGCTTTCGCTGCTCACGCAAAGCGTGACGAACGCCTCGTTCGGCATCTATTTTCCCCGCTTTACCGGCACGATCTACGAGGTGCTCTCCGCGCCCGTGTCTTACATGGAGATCGTGTGCGCGTATGTGGGGGCCGCGGCGACCAAGTCGATCATTCTCGGAGTCATCATGCTCGGCACGGCAGCGCTGTTCGTGCCGTTGCGCATCGAGCATCCGATCTGGATGGTGTTCTTCCTGGTGCTCACCGCAGTGACGTTCAGCCTGCTCGGCTTCATCATCGGTATCTGGGCCGACGGTTTCGAGAAACTGCAACTCGTGCCGCTGCTCATCATCACGCCGCTCACGTTCCTCGGCGGCAGCTTCTACTCGACGAGCATCCTGCCGCCGTTCTGGCGTGCGGTCACGCTGTTCAATCCGGTCGTGTATCTCATCAGCGGTTTTCGCTGGAGCTTCTACGGGCTGGCGGATGTGAGCGTCGCGGTCAGTCTCGGCATGACGCTGCTGTTCCTCACCATTTTCCTCGCGATCGTCGCGTGGATGTTCAAGACGGGCTACCGTCTCAAGAACTGAGATCGCTCGCCGGACGGTGCGCCGTCCGGCATGGCTTCCTATCCCTTCCCCTCAGCTTCAGATCGGTGGCGTCTCGCGAAACGCGGGCAACGCTTCGGCCTGCGCCGAAAACTTGGCGATCTCCGGAAAGTCGTCGCTGAAATCGACTTCCGGCAGCATCAGTTGATGAAAGCGCCACGCCACGGCAATCGCCACGCCATGCTCACCGATCTGGTCCGGCGTCGCCACGATGGGCACCTGCGCCAGTTCGCGCTCCAGGCCGTGAAACGCCGCATGCACCTGCGTGCGCACGCGTTCCATCCATGGCGCGTGCCGCTTCTCGCTCGGGCGCAGCTCACGCTCGTACACCAGTTGCACCGACTTCTCGCATGCCGCCAGCGCGAGCCCGGTCAGACGCAACGCGCGCAAATGCGCCTTCGGCTCCACGGGCACCAGCCGCTGCGCCGGATCGACCAGCGATTCGAGGTATTGGAGGATGAGTGTCGAGTCCATGAGCACCGTGCCGTCGTCGGTCACGAGGGTCGGGGCTTTCACGACAGGATTGATGGCGGAGAACGCGTCGAAGGCCCGAAACACCGACAACGAACGGTGCTCGAAAGACAGCCCCAGCAACTTCAGACAGATCGCCGTGCGGCGCACATAGGGGGAATCCAGCATTCCAATCAACTGCATGGTTGGCTCCTTTGCCAGGCGGTCGCCGCCGGTTTCAAGGATCATACATGACAGGTAGAATGGATCGCATGGCCGACTCGACAGGGAGACGTTTCATGAACATCCTGATGGTTCTGACCTCGCACGACCGCCTCGGCGACACGGGCAAGAAGACCGGCTTCTGGCTCGAAGAGTTCGCCGCGCCCTACTACGTTTTCCTCGATGAAGGGCTCGCCGTCACGCTCGCCTCGCCCGCTGGGGGCCAGCCGCCGCTCGACCCGAAGAGCGACGAACCCGACGCGCAAACCGACGCTACCCGGCGCTGGCGCAACGATCCCGAGGCGCAGAAGGCGCTCGCCAACACGCTCAGGCTCGCAGACGTCAACGCCGACGACTACGACGCTGTCTTTTACCCCGGCGGCCATGGCCCGCTATGGGATCTGGCGCAAGACCCCAACTCCATTCATCTGATCGAAGCCTTCGAGCGCGCGGGCAAAGCCATCGGCTTCGTCTGCCACGCGCCGGGGGTGCTGCGTCAGGTGTGCAGTGCAGACGGCGAACCGCTCGTGCGCGGACGTCACGTGACCGGTTTCACCAATGACGAAGAGGCCGCAGCCGGTCTCACGGACGTGGTGCCGTTCCTCGTCGAAGACGAGCTCAAGCGTCTCGGCGGTCTGTACGAGAAAGCCGGGAAATGGGAGTCGCATGTGGTCGGTGACGGCCGGCTGGTGACGGGCCAGAATCCCGCCTCGTCGGAAGAAGCCGCGCGCACGGTGCTGGCGATGATGGAGCCGCGTCTGCCATGAGGACGTCTGCGTCGTCCGTGGCATCGGCATCGGTGAGCGTGCGGCGTCTGGTGCCTGCCGACGCCCTCGCATTTCAGGCGCTGCGCCTCTCGGGTTTGCAGGCGCACCCCGAGGCGTTCGGTTCGACCTATGCCGAGGAAAAAGACTGGCCGGTGGAGCGCGTGCGCGAATGGCTCGCGGTGCGCCCGGATGCGGGGGTCTTCGGTGCGTTCGAGCACGAACGGCTGCTGGGCGTGCTCGGATTGGGGCGTCAGACGCGTCCGAATTTCGCGCACGTCGGCTTTCTCTGGGGGATGTACGTTCACGCCGACGCTGTGGGACAAGGCATCGGCCGGGCCCTCATCGACGCGGCGCTCGCCCTCGCCCGCTCGCAGCCCGGACTGCGCCACATCACACTCCAGGTAAACGCCGAGAATCGCGCGGCGATTACGCTGTATCAATCCGCCGGCTTCGTCGAAATCGGCCGCGAGCCCGACGCCATGCGCATCGGCAACCGGTTTTGCGACGACCTTCGCATGTACCTGCCGATCGCCACGGATTGAGGCGACGCATCGCCTGTCCCTCAACCTCACGCCGAGATGCGGCACCCGTCAGGCCTGCGCATCGGCAGGTGTCTTCGCGTCTGAGCGCTGGCGTCAGATATTCTCCATCTCGTACGGTCCGAGATAGTCCTTCTTGCCGACATCCACGCCTTGCGCACGCAAGATGCCGTGCGTGGTCGTCACGTGGAAATAGAAGTTCGGCAGCCCGAACTTGAAGAGGTAATCGACGGCGTCCATCGTGGTCTGCTGGGTCTTGAACTTCAGCGTGATCTGACGCGACTCCGCCCCTTCGAAACGATCTTCGAGAATGCCCGCGATGAACGCCTCGGTATTGGCAATGCGCGCGAGCAGTTGGTCGAACGTCGTTTCGGTGTCTTCGAACTTGGGCGACTCCACGCCCGTGAGACGCGCCACGGCAAACTTCGCCGTATCGCTCACTCGCTGCACCTGTGCGACGAAATCGAGCATGTCCGGCGCGAGCTTCGCCTTCAGAATCGAATCCGGATCGACCGACTGGGCTTCGCAATGCGCGCGAGCCTTCTTGATGTAGTCGGCCATGACCGTGAGGCCGCGCAGATAAACAGGAACGGTGGCGCGATAGAGGGTGATCGACATGGGGAACTCCTCGAGAGATGACACAGCGCGCAACGCGCCAGTGGTTGTGCAAAGACACATGCTATCAGCGCCGAAAAATTCTCGCCGTGCACGGCGTTTGTCGAATGACAGCCGCTTTATGAACGACCTGATGTCCGATCGTGCGGATGACCCATGAACGGCTTTACCGCGGATTTAACGAGGGCTTGACGAGGGCTTGACGAGGATTTGACGCGACTTCACGAACGCCGTTGTCCCGTGAAATCAATGCGCCGATGAATCGTCCGCCTTGATGGGAATCACGGTTTGACGCAAGTGCACATAGCACTCGCCGTAGGCCTCGCAGCCGGGGCATCCCGGTGCCGGCGCCGGCGCCCGCCCGTAGGCGCGCGCGCAGGCTTCCGCAAGAAATCGCTTCCATCGCAGATTGCCGGTGTTTTCAGCGACCAGCGACGGAAAGAAGTGCGTGAGCAGCGCGGTCACATCGTCACGCCCGGTCAGGCCGAGGTCTCGCCATAGATGATCGGGACGCAGGCAGGCGGTCGCGAGAATCGTCGCCATGTCGGCGGCGTCCGCGGGGTGAAGCATGGGGTCGGCGCGGCGGCGCAACATTTCGCGCATCTCCACGACAAAGATGGCGTTCGACGCCCACGCGGGCGTCGGCAACCCGGCAGCGAGCGCCGGCCAGCCTTCCGGCCCCGGCAGGGGCTGTACGAAATGGCGGCGAAGCAAGGCGGTGAGCGCCGCCCCCGACAATCCGAGGCGCGCCACGCGCTCAGGCGTGGCGTTCGCCGCCAGCAGCGAGGCGAACAACACCGCCTCTGTGCGCGTATGCGCAGGTACGAGCGTGAGACGCATCGTCTTGCAGTCAGACAACCACGAGATTTACCGACAAATGAAGCGCCGCGACGCTCAGGCGACCGCCAGAATCACGCTCGACGCCTTAATCAGCGCCGCCGCGGCGCGGCCCGCCGTCAGTCCGAGACGCTTCGCGCTTTCGTTGGTCACGATGGCGGCAATGATCGCGCCGCTATCGGCCGTGATCTCGACTTCGCTATTCACCGCGCCGGTCTCGACACGCGAGACCTTGCCGGTAATCACGTTGCGCGTGGAAACCTTGCTCGCATCGGCGTCGACCATCACGATCACCGACGATGCCTTGATCAGCGCCACGGCATCGCTGCCTTCCGTGAGGCCCAGATTCACCGTGCTCTCATGCGTGATGACGGCCACAATTTCCTGACCGGCATCGGTGCGCAGGGTGACTTCATCGTTGACGGCACCGCGTTGCAGTGAAATGACTTTGCCGCTGAACTGGTTGCGGGCACTGGTCTTCATAGGAAATCCCCCATTGATAAGTTCGGATACCTTCACATTGCCGCCACATGACGATGAGGCGGTGCACCAATGTGGTGAAGGCTGAGGCGTGCATAAGATGTTCGGGCGGTGCATCAAACCCGCCTGCGGGTAGCAGTATAGCGGGTTGACGCGAAGCTCGACCTCATTACCCGGTGATAAGCTTCATCGGCCTCAGGGGACGTAGGGACGTATCAAACGGACTCTGCAGGGGGCGCTGTATCAGCGACGCATCCCGACATAGGAGCCCTATGGGTACCTCCCGCCACATCCCCCCGCCGACCGGGTCCGCCGCGCTGACCCGCGCCTGGGTTCGGCACTTCTCCAAGCCCGCCGCCATCGGCATTACGCTCGCCTTCGTCGCCGGCTATGTCGACGTCACCGGTTTCGTCGCCCTGTTCGGGTTATTCACCGCGCACATGACGGGCAATTTCGTGATGATCGGCGTGAAGATGTTCGGCAGCGCCGATGCCGGGGTGCTCGCCGAGCTGCTGGCGTTGCCGGTGTTCGTCGGTTCCGTTGCGATGGTGAAGGTGATCGTGCAGCGATTTTCGAATACGCGCCGCAACCCGCTTCGGCTGCTGCTCACCTTGCAGACGATATTGCTGCTGGGTTTCATGATCATCGGTCTGGCCGCGCAACCCATCGTTTCCGCCGATGCGCCGCTGGCGGTCCTCTCGGGCATGCTCGGCGTGGCCGCACTGGCCATCCAGAACGCCATCGGGCGGCTTGACCTCAGCGGCACCACGCCGACCACGCTCATGACCGGCAACACCGCGCAGATCGTGACCGACATCGTCGAGCTGGCGAGCGGCCATTGCGACGACGGCAAGGCGGCAAAGGCGCGCCTGCGCAAGACGATCCCCGTGCTGAGCGCGTTCGTCGCCGGGGCCGTTTCGGGCTGTTTCGTCTATCACTGCGCCGGCTTCCTGTGCGTGCTGCTGCCGGTGGTGCTGCTCATGGCACTCGCGAGCGCCAACGCGTAAGCCGCCGGCGTCTGTCTTCCCGCCCTTGCTTCCCTGCGGAACATCGCGCCGGAACGCGCGATAATGTCCGTCTTTCACGCCCCCGTCTATTCCATGGACGTCAGACGAATCGAATTCGCGCCGGGCGTGACGATCGAACTCGCACGTCAAGGGACATGAAAATGAAGCTGGATTCGCAATGGGTACTCGTCACCGGCGGGGCACGGGGGCTGGGCGCCGCGATCACGCGGGCCGTCGCGCGTGAGGGCGCGGGCGTCGTCATCAACTATCTGCGCAGCGACGTGGCGGCGCGCACGTTGGCCGAATCCATTGGCGAGCGCGCCATCGCGTTGCAGGCCGACGTCACCGACGAGAAAGCCGTCGCCCGCCTCTTTGCCGAAGCGCGCGAGCGCATCGGCAGCCCGATCGTGTCGGTCGTCAACAACGCTCTGGCCGACTTCCGTTTCGACGGCGATGCGCGTCCCAAGCTGGCCGAGATCTCGTGGTCGCGTTTCTCGCAGCAACTCGAAGGCGCCGTCAAAGGTGCGCTCAACACCATGCAGGCCGCACTGCCGGGCATGCGCGAAGCGGGGTTCGGGCGCATTGTGAACGTGGGCACTAACTTGTTCCAGAATCCGGTCGTGCCGTATCACGACTACACGACGGCCAAGGCCGCGTTGCTCGCACTCACGCGGACGGCGGCCAACGATCTCGGCCCCGACGGTATCACCGTCAACATGGTGTCCGGCGGCTTGCTGCGGGTCACCGACGCGAGTTCGGCAACCCCGGAAGCCGTGTTCGATCTGATTGCCGGCCTCACGCCGCTGCGTCAGGTCACCACGCCCGAGGAATTCGCCGACGCCGTGCTGTACTTCCTCTCGCCGTGGGCGCGCGCCGTCACCGGACAGAACCTCATCGTCGACGGCGGACTCGTGAAAGGCTGAGGGCTTGGGGGCAACGGCTGCCCCATCGCTCGCGTTTCACCCATCCCGCACGTCTCACGGGACTCATGGGACTCATCGGGTTCACAGCCGGACCCACGCCTCACTACGCAATGCAGTGAACGCGTCCGCGCATGCGCCGGACGCGGTAAAATTGCCACCTTTGTGAGCGCCCGCTTCGGCGGCCTCGCACACGGGCCGCTTGCGGCCCTGTGCGCGAATGCTGTGCGGGCATCCCCGTGCGTCTCTTTCTCACACCCTTCTCACCCCCAGCTTCGATCTCAGACCGTGACCGCCACTTCCGCCACGCGCGCCAACCTCCCCACGACCGACACCACGGCCCACACCGCCCCCGATCACACGCCCGACAGCAGCGACGTCATCCACGAAGACCGCCTGTGGCGCGATGACGGATGGACGGCCCGGGTCGTCAAGAACGAAGAGGACGACGGCTGGGCCGTGGCCATGTTCAAGGACGGGGAATCGGAGCCGGCGCTCGTCGGCCCGTGGACGATGGGTCGCGACAAAAAGAACCCGAAGCCGCTCGACGTCGGCGCGTTCCACACGCTCGTGAAGACGGCAGCCGAAGTGCTGCGCCGTCACGAGCAGCAACTGCACGCGCAGTTGCACAAGCGTGTGAGCGTCGACGGCCCTGACGGTGACATCGACGTCACGCTCGATATCGTGCCCGACGACTACGATCCGTACGCCCTGCTAAGCGCCATCGACCGCTTCGGCGAAACCATCGCGTCGGTCAAGGTGTCGCCGTCGTTCAAGCTCTCGCGCAACAGCGCCCGCGCGTGGGTCGAGAACGACTTCCAACGCCCCCAGTAAGCGCCCGCTCACCTTCGTACACACTCGTACACGTTCAACACGTACGCCATCCCACGCCCCGACGGCCCCATCCCCCGCCGTCAGGCCGGGACTTCGTCCGAATCTTCCCGTGCGGCGCCAAAGCCAGGCAGCGGACGCTGCCAGCGCTGCGCCACGAATACGCCGATCAGGGTCACACCGCCGCCGATCACGTGGAACGTGTGCAAGCGCTCACCCAACAGCACGACCGCAATCGCCGCCGTCATCACGGGCAACACATTGATGAACATACTGCAACGATTCGGCCCCAGATGCCGGATGCCCTGAATCCACAGGATCGGCAGCACAATCGACGCCCCAAACCCGGCATACAACACCAGCGGCACCGTGGCCGCATTGAGTTGCGCCTGACCGGCGGGCACCAGGGCAAGCATCGGGATCATCGTCACGAGCGCGGCCCACGCCTGCACATAGGTCGATTGCGCGGGCGGCATCGCCACATGCCAACGGCGCAGCAGCACGCTGTAGAGCCCGTACGACGCCGACGCGATCAGCATCAGCACGTCTCCGATATGCACACCGCCGTCGAGCAACTGTGACGGATGCCCCTGCCCGATCAGATACACCAGCCCCGCGAGCGACAGCAGCCCGCCGACGAGCATGCCGAGGGTCGGCGGCTCGCGCAGCAACACAACACTCCACAACAACGTGAGCAACGGCGCGAGCGCGGTCACGATCGCCATGTTCGTCGCCGTGGTGCTATGCGCGGCGAGATACGACAGGCTCTGATAGAACGACATGCTCAGAAAGCCGAGGAAGGCGAGCTTGGCGAGCTGCGGACGCACCTGCGGCCAGTTGCGCAGCAGCGGGCGAATGACGAACGGCGTCATGACGGCGAGCGCCAGCACCAGCCGGTAGAACGTGATGGCCGACGGCGCGATGGTCGTGGCCGAGAGCTTCGAGACGATGACATTGCCGGCCCACAACAACATGGCGCCGAGCGGATACAGGAAGTACCCCATGACGATTTTCCACAGGTTTGACAAAGGAAGCGTCATCGTCAGGGATATCGGATAGGGCCGTCTCACGCTAAAATTCCGAAACCTGTCTTGAAAAGGACACTCGTGAATATCGCCCGCCAAATCGTTGACCCGCGCCTGACCGACCATCTGCGTTTCGAAAGCACGCCCATGCCGATGGCGGCCATGGCGGTCGACTACGTCCACAACGAGTTCATCGCGTCGCACTCGCACCGGCGGGCGCAACTGCTCTACGCCATCGAAGGCGTGATGATCATTGCGTCGGCGTCCGGACGCTGGGTGGTGCCGCCCACGCGCGGCGTGTGGCTCGCCGCGGGGCTGGAACATACCGTGCGCATGAGCGGCAACGTGAAGATGCGCACGGTGTTCGTCGAACCCGGCACCGAGCCGTTGCCCGATACGAGTTGCGTCGTGGAAATCACCCCGCTCATGCGCGAACTGATCCTCGCGGCGATCGACGTGCCACCGGATTACGCGGCAGACTCGCGCAACGCGCGTCTCATGCGCCTGCTGCTCGACGAGTTGATCGCCTTGCCCGTGCTGCCGCTCTATCTGCCGTGGCCAAGAGATACGCGTCTGGCGCGCGTGTGCGACGGGCTGATGCAAGCGCCGTGCGATGCGGCGACCATTGACGACCGGGCGCGCGAAGCAGGGCTGTCGGCGAAAACGTTCCAGCGGCGCTTTGCCGGGGAGACGGGCATGACGTTCGGTCGTTGGCGGCAGCAGGCGCGTTTGCTGCAAGCGCTGGAGGCACTGGCGAGAGGCGAGAAGATCGTGAACGTCGCGCTCGATCATGGCTATGCGAGCCAGAGCGCGTTTGCGGCGATGTTCAAACGCCATTTCGGCGTACCGCCGTCAGCGTTTTATCGATAATGAGGCGTACGACCGCCGATGCAAAAGCCCAATGGAGATAACACCATGCATTACCTGCTCACCTACGAACTCGTCGACGATTATCTGGAGCGGCGCGGCCAATACCGCGATGCGCATCTGGCGCTCGCCTGGGCCGCCGCCGACCGGGGCGAACTGCTGCTCGCCGGCGCACTGGAGTCGCCCGTCGACACGGCCGCCCTGCTCTTCGAAGGCGAATCGCCTGCGGCGGCAGAAGCGTTCGCCACCGCCGATCCGTACGTCGTCAATGGTCTGGTGAAGTCTTGGCGCGTGCGGCCGTGGAAAACCGTGGTAGGAAAGACGGCGAGTACGCCGGTGCGGTGAAGGCAAGAATTCCGTCGCACAAAAAACAAAACGCGCTTGGCGATTAAGCCAAGCGCGTTTGTCGACAACCGATCGTACGTCGTGCTTCTGGAGCTTTCCGAGAATCACGCCGCTAAATCTGGCGTCCCCTAGGGGATTCGAACCCCTGTACTCACCGTGAAAGGGTGATGTCCTAGGCCTCTAGACGAAGGGGACCTAAAGTCTTCCGTTTTGGTGGAGGTAAGCGGGATCGAACCGCTGACCTCTTGCATGCCATGCAAGCGCTCTCCCAGCTGAGCTATACCCCCGTACGGCGAAGAAGTGAGACTATAGCGTGCTTTTCCGAACTTGGGAAGCCCCTTCACCAAAATATTTTGGCGCGGCCGGATGTCGCTACGATGACGGCGCTGCCGGGCGCCTCCCATCCGTATGACGCATGACATGGCCGCCGCCCGAGGTCACTGACTGAGCCCGCGCGCCTCGATCGGCCACAGCCCCTCGACCCGTTCATGCCGCACGGCGACGTATCGGTCGTACAGATTGACGGTCGGATCGCAATGCCCCGGCACCAGCAGAATCGGCTCGCCCAGCCACGCCGAACTGTCTTCCGCCGGCGACGCCAGTTCGAGCACGCCGTGCTCGTCCGACGCCGTGCGGTAATGTGGCGTGCCTGCCTGCTGCGACGACCAGAAGCGCGGCAGTCCCGAATCCGTCGCCACGCTCTTGAGCCCGGCATCGCACACAATGATGCCCTCGCGCGCCGTACTCATGACCGTCGACGCGAGGAACAGCCCATGACGAAAACGCCACTCGTCGCGCCATTCGAGCGAGCCGTAGTGTCCGTCGAGAAACACATACGACCCCGGCTGAATCTCGGTGTAGACACCGCTCTCGATATCGAACTCGGCCGTACCGGTGCCCCCGCCTGTCACTACCGGACACGCAATGTCACGCGCATCGAGAAAGCGCACATAAGCCGACGCACGATCCGCAGCGCGCCGCGCCGTGTCGCGGCGCCTGTCCCAACTGTCGATGTGCTGGGCACTGCCGTGATACGCCTGCAACCCACCGAAGCGCAGCCCTTCGTAATGGTCGATGGCGTCGATCAGCTCGCCCACGGCGTGCGTCGAATCCACGCCGCAACGCCCCTGCCCCACGTCCACCTCGGGCAGCACGGCGATGCGCACACCCGCGCGCTGCGCCGCCTTGCCCAGCGGCGCGACCTGACGCACATCGTCGACGCAGACGGACAGCGCGACACGTGCCGCCATCGCCACGGCCAGCGCCACACGCGCTTCACCGACGAATTCGTTACTGATGTGAATGTTGCCGATCCCCGCATTGACGAACGGGATGGCCTCCGTGACCTTCTGGCAGCAGATGCCCACAGCACCCGCAGCCATTTGCTCGCGCGCGATGGTGACGGATTTGTGCGCCTTGGCGTGCGGACGCACCGCGACACCGTGCGCCGCTGCCCGACTCGCCATGCGCGCGACGTTCGCCTCGAACACGTCGAGATCGAGCAGCAAGGCAGGCGTGGCGACATGGGCTAACGAATCTCCCACGCGCGCCACCGGCGGCACGGCAATGCCCCCCGTGGCAGCATTCGCCGACGTCGAAACCGTATTGACTGAATCTGGCATCACAATCCTCTGAAGGGCGTTCGCAGAAAAAGGCAGCGTCCGGGAGATGCCCCGGACAGCATCGATCAGGTGCACGGCGAAGCGGGCAGCGCCCTGGCCAGCACGCACGCGACATGCAGCGCCTCCGTGTGGGCCCCGTCATGAATCTGATGCCGGCAACTGGTGCCGTCGGCAACCACGATGGCGTTCTCGCTGCGCTGACGGATCGCTGGCAATAACGTCAATTCCGACATGGCACGCGACGTATCGTAGTGCTCGGCCTCGTAACCGAAGCTGCCCGCCATGCCGCAGCATGACGATTCGATCGATGATACCTTCAGGCCCGGCACCCATCCGAGCACGGCCGTGACGGGCGAATAGGCGTCGAACGCCTTCTGATGGCAATGCCCGTGCACCAACGCCTCGCCAATGCCGTCCGGCAGCGCCTGCCATGCCACGTCGAGCCGCCCGCCGGCCTTCTCACGAACCAGAAATTCCTCAAACAGGAACGCATTATCGGCCAACTTGCGGGCGGCATCGCCAAAGCCGTAACCCAGCACCTCGTCGCGCAGCGAGAGCAGGCACGACGGCTCCAGCCCCACGATCGGCACCCCCTGCTCGACGAATGGCATGACCGCATCGAGCAAACGCCGCGCCTCGGCCTTCGCCTCGTCCACCAGCCCGGCAGCGAGAAACGTACGGCCGCAGCACAGTGGCCGCTCGCCCGCACGCCGATTCACATGGACGGTGTACCCGGCCGCTTCGAGCACCTGCTTCGCCGCGCGAGCGTTCTCCGGCTCCATGTAGTTGTTGAACGTGTCGACGAAGAGCAGCACGTCACGCTGCCCGTGCGCCTCGCCGGTCTTCGCCAGCGGTGCCTGAGCGTCGAGGAACGACGCCTTGAGCGCCGGCACCGACCGCTCCAGCGCGAGGCCCAGCCAGCGCTTCGCGGCGTTGCTGCCCGGCAGACGCTGCGCCGCATCCAGCAGCCCGCCCACACGGCTGGCCCACGGCGCGTAGCGCGGCAGATAGGCGATCAGCTTGTCGCGCAGCGACACCCCGTGACGCTTCGCCCGTGCGTGACGCGCCTCGATCTTGAAGCGCGCCATGTCGATCCCCGTCGGGCAATCGCGCTTGCAGCCCTTGCACGAGACGCACAGGTCGAGCGCCGCCTTCACGTCATCGCTCGCGAGCCCCTCCTCGCCCAATTGACCGGAGACGGCCAGACGCAGCGTGTTCGCCCGGCCGCGCGTCACATGCTGCTCGTCGCGCGTCAACCGATAGCTCGGGCACATGGTGCCGGCATCGAACTTGCGGCAGTGCCCGTTGTTGTTGCACATCTCGACGGCCGACGCGAGACCGTGCGTCGCGTCGCTGCCGGTATCCGGCGCAGTTTGCTCGCCGGTGAGCGCATCGCGTTTGACGTTCCACGCCGTCCAGTCGAGCGCGGGCGTGATCGGCTCGGCCGCATACCCCGGCGCGAAGCGAAACAGCTCGCGCGTGTCCATCTTCGGCGGGCGCACCATCTTGTCCGGATTGAAGCGATTCTCCGGATCGAACAATTGCTTGATCTCGCCGAACGCCGCGTTGATCCGCGGGCCGTACTGCCAGGCCACCCACTCGCCGCGGCACAGCCCGTCGCCATGCTCGCCCGAGTACGCGCCCTTGTATTCGCGCACGAGCGCCGCCGCCTCTTCGGCGATCTCGCGCATCTTCACGGCCCCGTCGCGACGCATATCCAGAATCGGGCGCACGTGCAGCGTGCCCACACTCGCGTGGGCGTACCAGGTGCCTTCCGTGCCATGGCGATGGAAGACTTCGGTCAGACGCCGTGTGTACTCCGCGAGATGCTCCAGCGGCACCGCGCAGTCTTCGATGAACGACACGGGCTTGCCGTCGCCCTTCATGCTCATCATGATGTTCAGGCCCGCCTTGCGCACTTCCCAAAGCGCCTTTTGCGGCCCGGCGTCGGGCATCTTCACCACGCTTCCGGGCAAACCGAGATCCCCCATCAAGGTGGCGAGATCGTCGAGCCTTGCACGCAGTGTGGCGGGATCGTCTCCGGCAAACTCCACGAGCAGAATCGCCTGCGGATCGCCGGTGAGCGCCTTCTCGATCACGGGACGGAACGCCGCGTTGTCCATCGCCAGATCGATCATCGTGCGGTCGACCAGTTCTACGGCCACCGGCCCCAGCTTGACGATGTGCTGCGTGAGGTCCATCGCCTGATAGAACGTCGGGAAATTCACCACGCCGAGCGTCTTGTGCGCGGGCAACGGCGCGAGCTTGAGCGTGATCTGACGGCTGTACGCCAGTGTGCCTTCCGAGCCCACCAGCAGATGCGAGAGATTGGCCACACCGTCGTCGGTATACGCACGCGGGTTGAGGCAATCGAACAGATCGAGGTTGTAGCCCGCCACCCGACGCAACACACGCGGCACCCGCTCGCGCAGCTCCGCCTGCTCGCGCACCGCGATCTCGTGAACGCTCGCGAGAAGCGCCTTGGTGCGGGCATCCGCCGGCGGGGTGTTCAGCGAGCCGAAATGCAGTTGCGCGCCGTCGGCCAGAATCGCGTCGATGGAGAGCACGTTGTGCACCATGTTGCCGTACTCGATGGAGCGCGAGCCGCATGAGTTATTGCCCGTCATGCCGCCAATGGTGCACTGTGCGGCCGTCGACACGTCCACCGGAAACCACAGACCGTGCGGCTTGAGCCACGCGTTCAGATGATCGAGCACGATCCCCGGCTCGACGGTGACGGTGCGCGCCTCGGCGTCGAACGCCACCACGCGGTTCAGCCACTTGCTGTTGTCGATGACGAGCGCTTCGCCGATGGTCTGACCGCACTGGCTCGTGCCCGCACCGCGAGCGAGCACCGGTACGTGCTGATCGCGAGCGATGTCGAGCGCGCGAATCAGATCCTCCTGATCGCGCGGCACCACCACACCGATGGGCAATATCTGATAGATCGACGCATCGGTGGCGTAGCGGCCGCGGCTCGCGCGGTCGAAGCGCACGTCGCCGCGCAGTTCGCGGCGCAGACTCGCCTGCAAAGGCGTGAGGGCAACCCCGCCGCGCTGCATCGGCATCAGATGCACCGGCTGGCTGATGAGATTCGCGCGAGTCGTCTCGCGGGCGTTCGATTGGGGATTCATGGCGTTGCTGGCGTTGGGCTGGCCCTACCAAAAGCGGGAAAGGCGGGCCTGCACAGGCAGGCGCGAAGCCTGCCCGGCAGGTGTTTTGCGGGAGATGTTGCCAAGGTAGCCAATGCGGCTTCGTCTCGCCCGATGCCGCGCACGCCGGATTTGCGGCGCACCCGACGCTCAGGCGAGCGTCACGTGCGCGTCAGGCAGGCTGACGCGCGTTGCTCGTGGCGGCATCGCCAGCCAGCGAGAACTTGCTTTCGGGCTGCATACGGAAAGCCAGCACCACACCCACGGCCATCAGAATCATGCTCCCCAGGAACGGCAGTTCCCAGTTCCCCGTGCGGTCGATGAGATACCCCGAGAGCACCGGCGAGATGATCGCCGCCAGCGCCGAACCGGTGTTCATCATGCCGCTGGCCGTGCCCGAGTATTCCGGTGCCACGTCCATCGGGATCGCCCACATCGGGCCAATCGTCATTTCGGCGAAGAAGAAGCCGAACGCCAGGCACGCCATCGACACGTAAAGATGGTGCGTGAACATCATCGGCACGAGCGAAATCAGCGTGAGCAGCATGCACACCGACACCATCCAGCTACGGGCACGCTTCAGGCTGCCGGTGCGCTCGTACAGTTTGTCGGTGACGATCCCGCCAAGCGTATCGCCCACCACACCGGCGAAGAACACGCTCGACGCGAACAGCGCCGACTTCTTCAGGTCGAGGTCATAGCTGTGCAGGAAGTATTGCGGAATCCACGACAGGAAGAGCCACAACGTCCAGCCATAGCAGAAATACACGACCGTGACCGGCATCATGCGCTTGAAGAGCGGGCCCCACGGCACCGACGCGCTCTTCGCCTTCAGTGCCGGCAGCACGGCGAGTTCTTCCGTCGTGATACGCGGGTGATCCTGCGGACGCTCGGTAAACGTGAAGGCCCACAGCACCACCCAGATCAGGCTCACGATACCGCACAGATAGAACGATTCGCGCCAGCCGTGCGTGGCCATGATGAACACCACCACGGCCGGTGCAACGGCATTGCCGATGCGCGACGCCGCGTGCGTGATGCCCTGCGCGAAACCGCGCTTTTCCTTGGGAATCCAGCGCGACATGGCCGAGGTTGCCGCCGGAAACGTCGCCCCTTCGCCAAGACCCAGCAGCAGACGCGCCAGCAACAGCGTGACGAGGCCGCCGGCCATGCCGGTCAGGATCGTCGCCACCGCCCACAATGCGCCACACACCAGCAACGTGCGCTTCGCACCAAAGCGGTCGCTCACCCAACCGCCGATGATTTGAAAGACCAGATAGGGATAAGCAAATGCCGAGAAGACAAGACCGATTTCAGTCTTGGTGAGATTGAACTCCTTGCCGAAACCGGCGGCAGCCGTACTGACGTTGACGCGATCGAGGTAGGTGATGAAATACATGACGCATAGCATCACCAGCACGACCCTTGTCGCTCTGAAAAGCTTCATTGCATGTCTCCTGAAACATCCTGTGAAGCGCACCCGCAGCATGCTGGCAGCGCAAAAGGTGTTGCTGCGTCACGGACTTTTCTGTACTGAAGCCCTGTGACGCGTGAATGACAAGTAAAGCGTTCACTTCAGGGACGTCGCCAACGACTACGACGCAAACGACGACGTCCCTCGTCTCCTGGTAAGGACTACTAACGGCAAGTCAGGCAGCGACCTTGAGCGACGGCGTGTCTTTTGCCTTTGCCAGGTAGTCCATTGCGGCAACGACCCCCGAACCGGCGAGCTTCACGCCGCAGATCTGCAGGCCCATTTCGCAGCCGGCGAGCGTGGCCATGAGCGTGAGGTCGTTGCAGTCGCCCAGATGGCCAATGCGGAACATCGTGCCGCGAATCTTGCCGAGCGCCTGACCGAGCGACATATCGAAGCGTTCGTAGATGCGCTTGCGCACTTCGTCGGCATCCACGCCTTGCGGCATGACCACGCCGGTGAGCACCGGGCTGTACACCGCCGGGTCCTGGCACTGAATCTCCAGCCCCCACGCGTTCACGGCGCGACGCGTCGCTTCGGCCAGACGCTGGTGACGGGCGAATACGTTATCCAGCCCTTCTTCGAGAATCATGTCGAGTGCTTCCGACAGGCCGTACAGCAGGTTCGTGTTCGGCGTGTACGGCCAGTAGCCGTTTTTGTTCGCCTCGATGATTTCCTGCCAGCCCCAGAAGGCGCGCGGCAACTTTGCCTGCTTGCCGGCGTCGAGCGCCTTGGGCGAGACCGCATTGAAGCTGATCCCCGGCGGCAGCATCAGCCCCTTCTGCGAGCCCGAGACAGTGACGTCCACCCCCCATTCGTCGTGACGGTAATCGGCCGAGCCGAGGCCCGAGATCGTGTCGACGAGCAGCAGTGCGGGGTGGCCCGCGGCGTCGATCGCGCGCCGCACGGCCGCAATGTCCGACGTCACACCGGTGGAGGTTTCGTTATGCACCACACACACCGCCTTGATGCCGTGTGCGGTGTCGGCGCGCAAGCGCGCTTCGATCATGTCGGGCTGCACGCCGCGACGCCAGCCGTCGGTGCCCGGCAGACCGATAAACTCCGGCTTCAGGCCGAGGTTCTCGGCCATCTTCTTCCAGAGCGTCGAGAAATGGCCCGTCTCGAACATCAGCACATGATCGCCCGGCGATAGCGTATTCGTGAGCGCAGCTTCCCACGCACCGGTGCCCGAGGCCGGATAGATCACGACCGGCTGCTCCGTCTTGAAAATCTTCTTGATGTCGGCGAGCACCTTGCGACCGAGGGCGCCGAACTCGGGACCACGGTGATCGATCGTCGGATAACTCATGGCGCGCAGAATGCGATCAGGCACCGGGCTCGGGCCAGGGATCTGCAGGAAATGGCGACCCGAGGGGTGGAAATCGAGCTTCAACATGAACGTTTCTCTCCTCTTGAAAAATTCATTTTTGAATTTTGCATTCAAAATACTTTAGCAGAGCCGATGACTTTCGCAAGGGGTGAGAAGCGCTTTTAATACAGTCGTTTACCCTAGAGATACGGATGCCTGATACCGTGCGTTACAATCGCGGCCATACCGCTTGACGATTTTGAATGCAAAAAATGGAAAACACGTCGACGATTGCCGCCCCAGAGATCCCGCGTGTCGAGCGCTTGCGTTTGCACGACACGGTCGTCGAGCATCTGCGCCGCCTCATCATCGAAGGGGTCCTCTCCCCCGGCGTCAAGCTCAACGAGCGTGAGTTGTGCGAGACGCTCGGCATCTCACGCACCCCGCTGCGTGAAGCCTTCAAGGTGCTCGCCGCCGAGGGGCTGATCGAGATCGCGCCGAATCGCGGCGCGAGCGTGGCCCGCATGACGGAGAAGGAAATCCGGGAGATGTTCGAGCTCATGAGTGCGCTCGAAGCATTTTCAGGGGAGTTGGCGGCCGAGCGTATGACAGCCGTGGAACTTGCCGAAATCAAGGCGCTGCATTACGCCATGCTCGCGTGCCGCGCGCAGCAGGATCTGCCAGGCTATTACGCGCGCAATCAGGCCATTCACGACCGGATCAACGAAGCGGCGCGCAATGGAGCGCTGCGTCAGACTTACGTGTCGATCAACCGTCGTCTGATGGCGCTGCGCTTTCGCTCGAACTTCCATGCAGACAAATGGGATCGCGCCATCAACGAGCACGAGCAGATGATCGACGCACTCGAAAAGCACGACGGCAAGCGCCTGGGCGAGATCCTGCGCAAGCACCTGCTGGCCAAACGCGACGCCGTTCTGCAAATCCACGCCGAACCGGCAGGCGATGCGCCCAACAACTGACCCGGCACAATGACAAACGGCACGCGAGTGCGATCACTCTGCGTGCCGTTGTCCTGATTGCGCCCAGTGGCGCAGGCCGAGCCCGGCCCGTGTTCTCTTACAGACGACGTTCTGCCGCTTCCAGCGCGCGACGGGCGAGCACGGCGGGCGATTCCAGCACTTCCCCCGCCAACCGCGCAACGAGCGCCGCGACGTTACGACCGTATTGCTTGCCTGCGATCACATCGGCCGGGTCGAGCGCGTAAGCCGCATCGACTTCTGCACCCAGGGCCGTGACCGCCGGGAAATCACCCGCGTGACGCGTGCTGCTCGATCCACGCGGCGCGAAATCCGATTCGTCGGCATCGGCGTCGGCCCACACCATGCCATGCTGCGCAGCGAGGGCGGCAAAGTAATCCAGCGTATTGCGCTTGTCGTCGGTCGAGCGGCAACTGAACGAGAATCCGCCCGCCACCTTGCTGCGCCAGCTACGTGCGCGCCACATACCGGTGGTGGCGTCGGCGAAGGCCTTGAACGCGGCGGCAATGCCGCCCTGGAATGCCGGGGCGCCGAAGATGATGGCGTCGGCAGCGGCCAGACGCGACAGCATGGCTTCGTCATGCCATTGCCCGTCGATGAGCTGGTGCGGCTCGATGCTGAGCAATTGTGCGTGCGCGCCAGCATCATTCACACCCTGGGCGACGGAATGGGCAATCATGGCGGTTGCGCCGCCCTGCGAGTAATAAACGATTGCGATATTGGACATGGCGTAGTGCTTCCCTATTGGATGTCCGCCCCATGGCACCGCCGGGATCGCGCTTCCCTACGCTTCCTCTGGCTTGTCTGGACATCAGTCAAGGCCAAATGATGCCAGTGATAACCCCTAGGGAATAGCCCGCATAAATGAACATGACTGTTCCGCCAAAGATAACAATCCGATGGCTGCACTACGCTGTCGATCGGCTAACGCGTAGCTGACCGAAAGATGACACCAGGCTGGCGGCATTGCTGCGCGGCCTGAACGCTCTCGAGAGGGTTGGCGCAAACCTCTGGCGAAGTCACCGGGCGCAATGCCCCGGCCGATGGCCGTCAACGCTCAAGTCCCTGCGCCGGGCAAGGGGAAAATTTGGGAAGTGTCTGATGCCTGGGTGCTACACAGTATGCCCGCCGTTGCCAACAGTTCCGTGAAATTGCGGTGAGCGGGATTCAACGGTGCAACAACGGGGCGTCCTCACTTAACGCCGCGCCGGCGCCCCAAGTCGTACGGACAACTGATCGGCCAGCTCACGCATCTGGCGGCCGATACGTTGCCCCGTCTGCACATCGATCTCATTGGTCAGGAAACTGACGGCGAGGCCCGCCACCGCGCGCTCGCCGCTCGCGTCGAACACCGGCGCGCCGAAGCAGATCATGCCTTCGCGCATCTGGCCGTTGTCGATCGAATAGCCGTCGCGACGCACCTGCGCCATTTCTTCAGCCAACGCGGCGTAGGTGCCGACGCTCGCTCGCGTGAGCGGCACAGGCCAAACTCCAGCAAGCATATCGGCGGCTTCGCCCGGCGGCAGCGTCGAGAGCATGGCCTTGCCGGTCGCCGTATAGGGCGCGGGCAATCGCATGCCGATACGAAACGTCACGCCCAGCGGGCGGTTGCCGTTGTGGCACGCGAGATAGATCACCTCGGCGCCATCGAGCACGGAGAGCGTCACCGTCTCCTGTGCGAACGCACGCGAAGCCTCCCAGACCGCCCGGAACTCCTCGGTGATATGGGTCTGCGACAGGAAAGCGTTCGCCCATCCCATCACATACGACCCCATCGTCATGCCGCCGTTGGCGTGGCGCTTCACGAGACGCAGCTTGACCAGCGTGTCGCACAGCCCGTGCAGCGTGCTCTTGGGCACACCGGTCTCGCGCGCCAGATCGGCCAGCGCGACCGGCTCCGACGACGCCGCAATCACATCGAGGATGTGCACGGCACGCACCACGGCGGGCGCGGTGGTCTTGAGCGGCTCATCGGCATTGGCGGCATTGGCAGCGCCAGCGGCAAGAGAAGCGTTGGCAGGCAGGTCGAGTTTGCGCTTTGGCATGAATCGGAAATCGGCGTCGGAATCGAGAGGATAGAGGGAATGGCGGCCAATGGCATCGGATTGCAGCGGATCGCAACGAATGACGGGGCCACGCCGCCAGCATGGTACGGGCAAGTCATTCTCGTTCCGCCCTAGGAAAACCCCTTAGTTGCGCCCGAAACGTTCAATACGTAGAATCACATTCAATACATAGAATATCGTTCAATAGATAGAACGGCAAGCAACAATCGAGACACTGCCGCGCCCTCTGCGCGAATCGCCCTACTTGAAAAGCCGGCGACCCCGGCCAACTGCCATGCAACTCAAAGACACCCATCTCCTCAAGACACTCGCCTGGGTCGACGGTCAATGGATCGCGGCCGACAGCGGCAAGACTTTCGACGTGCTCGACCCGGCCACTGGCGAAGTGCTGGCCAGGGTGCCGGAACTCGGCGCGGAAGAAACCACGCGCGCCGTGGCCGCCGCCGAAGCCGCCCAGAAGCCGTGGGCCGCACGCACCGGCAAGGAGCGCGCCGCCGTGCTGCGCCGCTGGTTCGACCTGATGATCGCGAACACCGACGATCTCGCGTACCTGATGACTCGCGAGCAAGGCAAGCCGCTGTCCGAAGCCCGCGGCGAAATCGCTTACGCCGCCAGCTTCATCGAATGGTTTGCGGAAGAAGCCAAGCGGGTAGACGGCGATGTGCTCGCCACGCCTGCGTCCGACAAGCGTCTCGTCACGCTCAAGCAACCGGTCGGGGTTTGCGCGGCCATCACGCCGTGGAATTTCCCGGCCGCGATGATCACCCGCAAGGTCGCCCCGGCGCTCGCCGCAGGCTGCGCCATCGTGGTCAAGCCCTCCGAGCTCACCCCGCTGTCGGCCTTCGCGCTCGCCGAACTGGCCCACCGCGCCGGGATTCCTGGCGGCGTGTTCCAGGTCGTGACGGGCGACGCCCGCGCGGTGGGCGGTGTGCTGACCTCGCATCCGAGCGTGCGCAAGCTGTCCTTTACCGGCTCGACCGGCGTGGGCCGTCTGCTCATGTCGCAGTGCGCGCCGACGCTCAAGCGCTTGTCGCTGGAATTGGGCGGCAACGCCCCGTTCATCGTGTTCGACGACGCGGACCTCGACGCCGCCGTCGAAGGCGCCATCGCCGCGAAGTACCGCAACGGCGGCCAGACGTGCGTTTGCGCAAACCGCTTCTATATCCAGGACGGCATCTACGACGCCTTCGCCGAGAAGTTCGCCACGCGCGTTGCGGAAATGAAGGTTGGCAACGGTCTGGAAGACGGCGTGGTCATCGGCCCGCTGATCGAAGGCAAGGCCGTCGACAAGGTCGTGACGCTGGTCGAAGACGCCAAGGCGCGCGGCGCACGCGTGCTCGTGGGCGGCGCCACACATGCGCTGGGCGGCACCTACTACGCACCGACCGTGATCGCCGACGCCACCGCGCAAATGCGCGTGGCCCGCGAAGAAATCTTCGGCCCGGTCGCCCCGCTCTTCCGTTTCACGCGCGACATCGACGCCATCGCACTCGCGAACGACACCGAATTTGGCCTCGCGGCCTATTTGTATACGCGCGACATCGCGCGCGCATGGCGTACGGCGGAAGCGCTCGAGTACGGCATGGTGGGCCTGAACACCGGCCTGATCTCGAACGAAGTCGCGCCGTTCGGCGGCATCAAGCAATCGGGCATGGGCCGTGAAGGCTCGCGTTATGGCATCGAGGAATACCTCGAAATGAAGTATCTGTGCCTGCAAGTGTGAGGTAGGTGGCCTGCCATGGCAGCGCCGTGCAGGCCCAGTCACCGCACCGGGGCACCAGACTCCGCACATTCATAAATCGACAAACAAGTCGCAACACCACCAAAGGAAACCAGTATGAAGCGCGTTATCCAGCGCGGCATGAAGCCGCTCGCTCTCGCACTTGCGGCCGGCGCCGCCATCGCCTCGGTTGCCACCACGGCACATGCCGACGCAAAGCCGATCAAGATCGGCATCGTGACATTCATGTCGGGTGCAGCAGCCGGCCCGTTCGGCGTGCCCGCCAAGAATGCCGCCGAAATCACGGCGGCCGAACTCAACGCCGGCAAGGTGCCCGCTCCGTATGCCACGAAGGGCTTCGGCGGCGCACTGATCGAACTCGTCTATATCGACGAAGCGGGCAGCACGAGCAAGCAGGTCAGCGAGTACCGCAACCTGCTCAATCAGGGCGTGGACTATGTCGTCGGCTACACGTCTTCGGGCAACTGCCTGGCGATTGCACCGGTCGCCGAAGAGATGAAGAAGGTCACGCTGTTCTTCGATTGCGGCACGCCGCGCGTGTTCGAAGACGCGAGCTTCAAGTACGTCTTCCGCCCAGTCGCCACGGCCACGATGGACAACGTGGGTGCCGCGCGTTACGTCGCCGAGCGCAAGCCGGATCTGCAAACGTACGCCGGTATCAACCAGAACTACGCCTGGGGGCAGGACGCCTGGGCCGACTTCGAAGGCACGCTCAAGGCGCTCAAGCCGAACGCCAGGGCGGTCAGCTCGCAAATGCCGCAATTGGGCGCCGGTCAGTACAACGCCGGCATTTCGAGCCTGCTCGCCGCGCACCCGGACGTGCTGCATTCGAGCTTCTGGGGCGGCGATCTGGAAGGCCTCGTGGTGCAAGCCGGCCCGCGCGATCTGTTCAAGAAGTCGCTCACGGTGCTGACCGCCGGTGAGACGGCCACGCATGGCAAAACGCGTCTGCCGGACGGCGTGATCATCGGCGCACGCGGCATGTACGGCATGTTCGCGCCGGACAACGCGCTCAACCGCTGGCTGCGCACCGCTTACAGCGCCAAGTTCAACGACACCCCGAGCTACCCGTCATACAAGATGAACCAGAGCATTCTCGCGCTCAAGGCGGCCTACGAGAAGGCGCAAGCGGCTAATGGCGGCAAGCCGCCCACGCCCGAGCAGGTCATCGCCTCGTTCGAGCACCTCGCCTTCAACGCCCCGGCCGGCAAGATCGGCCTGACGCTGGGCAAAGGTCACCAGGCCGCGCAAGGCACCGCGTTCGGCATCGTGAAAAACGTGAACGGCAAAGTGACCGTGACCGACGTGAAGCAGTACTCGATCGCGGAAGTCACCCCGCCGGAAGGCGTGAAGTCGGCCGACTGGATCAAGGGCGGCCTGAAGCACTAATCACCAAAGCGCACTGAAGCGTCTGGTTCGGGAGGACGCACGTCACAACGTCGTCCTCCTCGCAATAAAGCGGTACCCGCAAAGCTGGCGTGGCACACACGCAAGGCATGGCCAACGCCGTGCCGCCCGCCGCTTTGCGTTCCAAGGAGAATGCGAGATGTCGCAGATCTACGCCGTCCTGGTGGACGGGGTGATGTACGCCGCGTGGCTGTTCCTGGTTGCTCTGGGGCTGACCCTCGTCTACGGCGTGCTCAAAATCTTGAACATGGCGCACGGCAGCCTGTACGCGTTGGGCGCGTACGCTGGTGTGACGCTGATCGGCCCGTGGGTTGCCCAGGGCGGCAATCTTTACGTGAGCTATCTGTTGCTCGTGCTTGCGGCCATCGTCGCAGGCGGGGCCATCGGCTTCGTCATGGAGCGCGGCGTTCTCAAGCGCTTCTACGGGCAAGACCCGGTGGTGCTGTTGCTCGTCACATATGCGCTCTTTCTCATCATGGAAGACGCGATCAAGCTGGTCTGGGGCGTCGATCCGTACTCGGTATCGGAGCCGTACAGCTTCCTCGGCAACTTCGAGCTGGGCGATCTCTCGTACCCGAACTACAACTTCCTGATCGTGGGCGTGGCGCTGGTGGCCGGTATCGGCCTGACGGCGTTTCTGAAGTTCACGCGCAGCGGCCGTCTGCTGCGCGCGGTGATTCACGATCGTGAAGTCAGTCAGGCGATGGGCATTCGCGTGAGCCGCTACTTCGTGGTGACGTTCATGGCCGGTGCCGTGCTCGCGGCCATTGGCGGCGCGCTCACCGCACCGACGGTGTCGGTCGCCCCCGGCATGGGTGTGGAGATCGTGGTGCTGACGTTCGCCGTGGTGGTGATCGGCGGGCTCGGCTCGCTGCCCGGTGCGGCGTTCGGCGCGTTGCTCGTGGGTCTGGTGCGCGCGAGCGCCGTGCATTACTGGCCGCAAGGCGAGCTCTTCTCCATTTACATCGTCATGGCGCTGGTGCTGGCTGTGCGTCCGAAAGGCATCTTCGCTGCGCTGGAGGCTCGCAAGATATGAATTCCGCAATCTGTTCCCATCTGCGCGCGCCCGGCACGTGGCTCGCGGCAATCGGCTTCGTTGCGATCGGCGCGGCAGGGCTCGCGCTGCCGCAATGGCAATTTCTGGTGTCGGTGGCGCTGTCGAAAGGCATCGTCGCCCTGGGTCTGGCGTTGTTGTTGCGCACAGGGCTCGCGTCGTTCGGGCAGGCGTTGTTCTTCGCGGTCGGTGCGTATTGCGTTGGCCTCGGCATGAACTATTACGGCCTGACGGAGCTCTTCGCCCTACTCGCGGTGTCGACGATCGTCTCGGCGGCCCTCGCGTTCGTGCTGGGCTTTCTGCTCGCGCGCTATCGCGACATCTTCTTCGCCATGCTCACGCTGGCGCTGTCGATGATCTGCTACGGCCTGCTGCTCAATAACGTCGAACTCGGCGGCAGCGACGGCTTCAACGTCAACGCGCCCACGCTCGGCAGCAGCGCCCAGCCGTGGCAACTCACCGGCACGAACCTGTTCGCCGTGGGCTTCATCGCGGCGATCGTCTGTGTGATGGCGGTCGCGCTCTACATGCGCTCGATGCCCGGCCGCCTCGGCCCCGCAATCAAGGACAACGAGATCCGCGTGGAGTATCTGGGCACGTCGGCACGCACGAACATTCATCTGACGTACGTGATCGCGGGCGCGCTCGCCGGTCTGGGCGGCGCGTTGCAGGCGTTCAACATCGGTCACATCGATCCGGACATGGCGTTCTGGACGACCTCGGGCGAGTTCGTCTTCATCGCCGTGCTCTCGGGCACACGTTTCGCGTTTTCGCCGTTTATCGGGGCGTTGTTGCTGGAAGTGGCGCGCGCCATAGCGTATCGCTACGCACCGAACACGTGGCAGATCGTGATGGGCGCGATCATGCTCGCGATCATCGCTTTCCTGCCGGGCGGTCTGACGAGTCTGGGGTTGGGGCGTCGCAAGGCGGCAACCGGCCATCCCACCACGTCGACCGCGCAGACCGCCACCGCCTCGGGCGACGCCGCATAAGGGGCACAAAGATGGCATCGACACACATCATTGAGGCCACGGGCCTGTACAAGACCTTCGGGAGCGTCACGCCCGCGAAGGACATCACGGTCAACATCGACGCGCAGAGCGTGGTCGGCCTGATCGGCACGAACGGTGCGGGCAAGACAACGTTCGTCAACATGCTCACGGGCTACATCAAGCCGGATCGCGGCGAGATCGTGTTCCGCGGCAAGCGCATCACGGGCCTCGCGCCGCGCAAGATTACACGTCTGGGCATTGCGCGATCGTTCCAGATTCCGCAGCTCTTCGGCTCACAGACCGCGCGCGAGAACATCGAGATCGCGCTGGCGATTTCGGGGTTGTCCGCCGACCTGGCGAACGAGAGTCTGGCGCGTCTGGGCGTATTGGAGTTTGCGGACATGATGTCGGGCACGTTGCCCGAAGGCGTGCGCAAGCTGCTCGATATTGCGCTCGCGATGGTCTGCAAGCCGGAGGTGCTGCTGCTCGACGAGCCGACCTCGGGCGTGGCCGCCGAAGAGAAGTTCGACGTGATGAACCGCGTGCTGGACGCCGCCCGTGCGCTGGGCATCACGGTGCTGTTCGTCGAGCACGATATGGAGATCGTGCGCCGCTACAGCGACCGCGTGCTGGCGTTCTGCGACGGCCGCATTCTGGCCGACGGCACACCCGACGTGGTGCTGGCCGACGCGCAGGTGCGCGAGTTGATCATTGGCGAGACGGTGACGGCAGTGCCTGCCACCGAAGGTACGGCGAGCGAGGTGGCCCATGCTTGAAGTCGGAAATCTGAATGTGCGCTTCGGCGCGACGGACATTCTTCGCGGGGTGCAGTTCTCAGTGCCCAAAGGGGCGATTGTCGGTCTGATCGGGCGAAACGGCGCAGGCAAGACGACGACGCTGCGCGCGATCATGGGACTGGTCAAGCCGAACGGCGGCACGCTGTCATTCGACGGCGTCGATCTGGTGCGCGCGCCCTCGCATGAGCGCACGTCGCTGGGCATCGGTTACGCGCCCGAGGATCGTCGTCTGATTCCGGACATGACGGTGGAAGAAAACCTGTGCGTGCCGGCGTGGGCGCTCAAGGCGAAGGACGTGCAGACGCGTCTGGACAAGGTCTATCGCATCATTCCGGAGGCCCGCGAGTGGGCGCCGCGTCGTGCCTTGCAATTGTCGGGGGGCCAGCAGAAACTGGTGGCCGTCGGACGCGCGCTGATGACCAGCTCGCGCCTGCTGATGCTCGACGAACCGTTCGAAGGCGTGGCCCCGGCACTCTCGAAGCGCATTGCCGAGGTGATCGGTCAGATGCGCGGCGAAGGCCTCGCGGTGATTCTCTCCGGTGCCGATTTGCAGCACGCAGGCGCCGTGCTCGATAACGTCTACCGAATCGATCGCGGCCAGATGGTCGCGTAGGTCATAACGCATAGATCCGAACAGGTCTCAAGAGGAAAGCGATCATGAACGCATTTCGTTTCCAGACGGTCCCTACCGTCGTCGTGGAATTTGGTGCAGCGCGCCGTCTGGGTGCGCTGCTGCGCGAGCAGTTTCCGGCAGGCAAGCGTCTGTGTGTCGTCACGGACGGCTTTTTGCACAAGAGCGGTTTGCTCGCACCGGCATTGGCCGATCTGGCCAAGCATGACTGGCAGGTATCGGTGATCGACGACGTGATCGCCGACCCGCCCGAGCATGTGGTGCTCGAAGCGGCCGAGCGCGCGCGAGCCGCCGACGCGGAGATCGTGCTGGGTCTGGGCGGCGGTTCGTCGATGGACGTGGCGAAGCTGCTCGCCGTGTTATTGCCTGGCACGCAGTCTCTCAAAGACATGTACGGCGTCAAGAAGGTGACGGGCGCGCGCCTGCCGCTGGTGCAGATGCCGACGACGGCCGGCACGGGGTCGGAAGTGACGGCGGTGTCGATCGTTACCACAGGCGAAACGACGAAGATGGGCGTGGTCTCGCCGCAGCTTTACGCGGACCTCGCTATTCTGGATGCCGAACTCACGCTCGGTCTGCCGCGTGCCGCGACGGCCGCCACCGGTATCGATGCGATGGTGCACGCCATCGAGGCCTACACGTCCGCGCATCTGAAGAACCCGATCTCGGACACGCTTGCCGTGAAGGCGCTGGCGTTGCTGTCGCGCAATCTGCTGCCAGCCTGCCAGGACGGCAGCAACCGTGAAGCGCGCGAAGCCATGCTCGTGGGTGCGATGTTTGCCGGTCAGTCGTTTGCGAACTCGCCGGTCGCCGCCGTCCATGCGCTCGCCTACCCGATCGGCGGCATCTTTCATGTGGCGCACGGTCTGTCGAACGCGCTGGTGCTCTCGCACGTCATGCGCTTCAATGCGCCCGCCGCCAGCAAGCTGTACGCGGAACTGGCCGACGTCGTTCTGCCGGTAAAGGCCTCGGGCAGCGATGAAGCGAAGACAGATGCGCTCATCCGCCACATTGAATCGGTTATCGTCGACACCGCCATCCCGCGCACGCTGCGCGAAGTGGGCGTCAAGCAGGACGACATTGCCCGCATGGCCAGCGACGCCATGCTTCAGACCCGTCTTCTCGTGAACAACCCGCGCGAAGTGACCCAAGCCGATGCTTACGCGATATACAGCGCCGCGTTCTGACGCGACGCACTGCGCTCCGGCTCGCGCCCCGCAGGACCGGGGTGCGTCGCCAATGCGTTGAAGTACGCACTCAATAACCGACCGTTGGTCGGTTTTTTGTTACACGGCGCGGCCGGATTTACTCCTTGCCTCACCCATCACTTTTAAATAAGTTTGTAATGAAAAAAAATGGAAAGAACCAAAAAGTATCTGGTATTTATTGAGAATAAAAAATCATAGAACTGCGCACACAACGACAGCAGAATCATAGAGAATTTCGGCACTCGAAATTTGACTATAGTTCATCTGTCAAAACAAACAAATTCGTTAAAACCATATACGTCCCGATTTCAGATATTTTCGATGCAAACATTGCAGTTGCTGCACTCGATTGATATTCTTCTCTGCATCGGGACGCTGTTTTCAGTTCATCAGAGGTGCGATTGATCACCCGGTTTCGATACGAAGCTTGGTTATATTGCATTGCCACGGCGTGCGAATCGATTGTCAACGTCAGCGACACCATCCAGATAGTAATTCCATTTACGATTCCGATGCTTGAGCATGTTGTTATGGGGCCGCACGACCGATCGTCGTGCCGGGTACATGCGCGCATTCGAATCGTGGTGTCGCTGTAAATCGATGTTCTGCACGATCATCTGAGTCGTCTCCTCCCCTGGAGGCATCATGTCTACTTTGATGCATCTGCTCGAATCGATTCATGACGAATGCCATGACATCGGCGATGCGCAACAGCTTTTTCAGCGCATCGATGCGTTCGCGAAACGCATCGGATTCGAGTATTGCTGCTATGGTTTTCGTAGCCCGCGAAGTGCCACACAATCGGAAGTGCGCGTATTCGACACCTACCCCTCGGGCTGGATGGCGCATTACACAGCGCGCGGGTTCCTCACGGTCGATCCGACCGTCACGATGGGCACGCATAGCGATCAGTTGCTGCTATGGCGCGACGCGTCATTGCCGAGCGCCGATGCGTTTTGGCGAGAGGCGGCAGACTTCGGCCTCAATCACGGCGCCGGTCGATCGAGCTGGGGTCCCCATGGCGAGTTCGGCATTCTGAGCTTCGGCCGCACGCACGACGCACTCTCCCCGGCGGAAGCGAATTCGCTGCGCGGCGGCATGGGGGTCCTCTCGAACTACACGCACGAACTGATGAGTCGTCTGCTGCGGCCGGCACGTCCGGTGTTCGACGTCGATTCGCTATCGACCCGCGAACAGGAAGTCCTGCTATGGACCGCCGAAGGCAAGACCGCAGACGAGATCGGCGACATCCTTGGCATCTCGACCCGCACGGTGAACTTCCATATCCGGAATTGCCTCGAGAAGACGGGGTGCCGCAACAAGGTGCAGAGTGCGATCCGCATGGTGATGTGGCGCTAGGGCTGCGCGGGGGCGCTAGGCGAGGTTGAGCGCCGCCAGGGTGACGGTGTCGATGTCGATCCGGTAGGCCGCCACCCAGCGCCCCTCAAGGCGAAGCGCTGTGCCGAGTTGGTGTGTCTGTACGCCCAGCCTGCGGAACAGCCGCGCGAGGCTGACGTACGTCACACCGATGAGGCGTTTCGCGCCCAACGCCCGCGCCGCAAATACCGCAGCGCGCAACAACTCGCGCGCCCCATCGCATTGGCCTTCCTGTCGGTGCTGCCCCGGCGCTTTCGTGCCGGCAGACTCCCACGCAAATCGCGACAACTCCCATACCGGGCCCACTGCGCCACGCTCTGCACTCTCCCCCGTTATCACGATTCCGGTCTCCGGCGACGCCCAATCTTCGTCTCGTCCCACGGCCGCCGGCAGATCGTCGACGAGATGGCGGAAATGATCGACGAGCAAGTATCGACGGGTCGCGGGTAGCAAGCGCGCACATCCGACGATGGCGTCGGCGTCTCCGCGAAGTGTTACGTACACCGTATCGTCCTGGTCATACTCGTCCGTTTCCTCACCTTCGCGATGCGTGGCGCCGCCGGGTGAATCCGACATATGCCAGCCCAGCTTCTGCACGAAGATCCTGTGGCGAAAATGCGTAAGCTCGGCTCGCGCCGACGGCATCATCTGAGCGCCCCGCACAATATCGACTCGCATCGCTTGCCTCCATCGACTTCATGAAGGCAGCGTATCGACGCATATCTCGGGCGAAAACTGTCAACGTTGACAGGTAGCGCATGCGGTTTGCCAGCCGTGCAGGACCTTGCGTTCCTACCACGCCGGGTCGGGTCTTCCATCCCCCGGTATGGCAAGCACGGCGCCCGGTTGCAGGGCACCGGTCTGATCCAGCGGGTTGTAGGAAAACATGCTCCCCGGCGGTTGGGTCAGATTGACGGACAGTACCGGCATGAAACGACCGGTTGTTGCCATGTAGTCCTGCTGAATGTACAGGGCGCCGGCCTTCGCGTCGGACGTGGGGTAAAAGAGCGCCTCGAGCGAGATCTCGGTGGGGATGTTCTGTGGCCAGCTCGCAATAATGACTTCGTTATGACCGCTGAACAGCGTTTGCCGCAGCTCGACAAGGACACCGAACTGCGCAATTGTCGGCGAAAGCCCGCAAGCCGAAGCCGGCGACGCCCCGTAGGCGCTCCGCCATTGCGCCGCCGTGTTAATGCCGCGAGCATCGCAAAGCCGATAGTCGGCGCCGGTGTTGCAACTGTCCGCGCGGGACGACGTCGAGGCGTTCAGGGGAAACGCGCAGCGCCACTCAAGCGGATGCGCCGCCGGCGCTTGCAGCTCGCGCATGATGACACCGGGCCCTCCGGTGATGGTGGTCGTCAACTTCATGTCGCTGCGGGCATACGAAAAGGACACGCCGTTGCGACTCACGGAATTATCACTAGGGTTCCATGAATGGAAAGTGGTGCCGTACCCCGTGATACGAATCAAGACGCCCGAACAGTTGTAGCCCGGCGTATTGCCGGGACACGTCATGCGTGTATCGAGGTAGCGCGCTTCGAGATCCTTGATAACGGCATAACCCCATTCGAGTTGATCTCGCTCGTCGAAGCCGAACACCGTTGCCGCCCCGTTACCGAGCGAAGCCTTGAGGATCGGCACCCAGATGCGGGTGGCGTCGAAGTATTGCAGTTGATAGCGCAACGCTTGCGCCAGTTGCCCGCCGTGGGCGACGTCGTAATACACCGCCTGCACCGCCAGCGCACTCGGTGCGTTTTCCTGCCAGAGATTCACGCCGACGGCCTGCGGGTCTCCCGGACACGGGGGCAGAGTCTGCCCCAGCGGCGCGCGCCCGCACATCAATTCATAGGGCTGACCGGCGCTGGCCGCTGCGGGCCGGTCGGTCATCACGAACCCGACGGAGTCCGGCGGGTTCGCGCCCGGCTGATCGATGCGCAAGTAGCTCAACGTGGCGTAACCCGCCGCGACATCGTCCGGGCCAAGACGCCAGAAATTGCCGCTGTTGTCGCCGCGTGGCGCGGTGCGGATCAAGACGCCCGAACATTCGAACGCCGGACTGCCGACAAAGCACTTCGAAGGCGTTGCCCGGTAGCGTTGATTGATCAGATAGGCGGTATCCGCGCCGGACAACGCATGGGCCGGCAAAGCCAGCAAGGTCAGCCATACGACCGCAAGGCCCGCGACGGCCACTTTGAGAATGCGATGCAAGCTCATGCGTCACCTCGCCGAGAGATACAAACGCTGCGCGATGAAGGAGCACTTAGCGCGATCCCCCCACCTGCCAGCCACTGCCCGTCACGGAGAACATTGCACCGGGTTGCATTGCGCCGTCCTGATCGTTCGGGCTGTACGTATAGATCGCTCCGGCAGGTTTCGTCAGATCGATCCAGAGCACCGGCATGAACCGGCCGGTGGTCGCCATGTAGTCCTGCTGGATATATTGAGCGCCGGGCCTCGCGCTGGCTGTGGGGTAGAACAGCCCTTCGATCGGGAGCTGCTCGGGAATGTTCGGCGGCCACGCAGCGATAATGATTTCGTTATGCCCTGCCGTGATGGTTTTTCGAAGATCGATCAGCACGCCGAACTGTGCTGGCGTCGGCGCCAACGCACATGCCGAAAACGAATAGCCGGTGCCATATGTCGCCATCCACTGCGCGGCGGTGGTAATCCCACGTGCGTCGCACAATCGAGCATCGGCACCGAGATTGCAACTGTCGCTGCGCACATTAGTGCCGCCATCGGTCGGAAACGAGCACCGCCACGTCAACGGATAGGCCGCGGGCGCCTGTAGCTCTCTCATGACGAGACCTGGCGTGGTAAAGACTGTCGTTCTCATATTCATGTCTTCACGCGCATACGAAAACGACACGCCGTTGCGCGCTATGGAAAGGTCGGTGTTGTTCCAGGACTTGAAGCCGGTGCCGAATCCCGTGTTGCGGATCAACACGCCCGAGCAGTAGTAGCCGGGCGTGCCGCCCGGACAGGTCAGACGTGTATCGGCATGACGTGCCTCCAGGTCGCGCGCCACGACATACCCCCAGGGAAGCTGGTCGCGCTCGTCGAAACCGAACACCGTCGCGGTCCCCGCGCCCAACGCGGCTTTGAGAACCGGCACCCATGTGCCTGTCGCGTCGAAATACTGCTTCTGATCGCGCAACGCTTCGGCCAGTTGCCCGCCGTGAGCGATGTCGTAATAGATCGCCTGCACAGCCAGCGCTGCCGGGGCGACCTGACTCCACAGCCCCACACCCACGGCATCGGGATCGTTGGCGCACTCGGGAAGGTTCTGCCCCAGCGGCGCGCGGCCGCAAGTCAGCGCGTACGGCTGCCCAGTCCCTGTTGCCGTAGGGCGATCGGCCAGCACAAATCCGACCGAATTTGCCGCATCGACCGGCGGCAGGTCGATGCGCGCATAGCTCAGCGTGGCATACCCCTGTGCGGTTTCGTCCGGGCTCACACGCCAGAACGCAGCGCCCGCACTGCCGGGCGGCAAGGTGCGCAGCAATACCCCGGAACACTCGAACGCGGGGCTGGCGATAAAGCACTTCTGCGGTGTTGCCCGGTACCGCTGGTTGACGAGATAGGCCACGTCGCTGCCTGGAAGCTGGAGCGCTTGTGCCGATACCGTGCCGTGCGCGGCCATCGCCGGCGGCCCGCCCGCCCCCATGGTTACGTCGCGCTCGTTGCCAAGCGGCGCACAGCCGACCAGCCACGCCGTTATCAGGCAAAGCGCGCCAATACGCCATTGGCTTGTCATGATGGATCTCCCGGCAACGCGACATCCCCCTTAGCCGCCGCTGCCGGACAGCATGAGGGCGCGAGGGGCGGCAGGGTGTCACGCACTTTCCGCCCCCGTCAGCAGCGAATCACGGGGCGATACCCACGACCTGCATGAAGTCCGCTTCGTTTCTGCCGCTGGCGTTGCCCTGCTCCGAACTCCCATTCAGGTCATAGCTATAGGCCGTTCCCGCGCCAATGGTCGTTCCGGTCCAGAACGGATAGCTGAGCCATTCCATATAGGCCGCCACGGGCCCCGTGCTCGGGTAGTAGGTCCGCCAGAACGCTTTCATTTCGTCGAGCGTCACCACCCGTAGTCCTGCCGCATCACATGCCGCCTGCGCCCCCGAGAAACTGGCCGACGGGCTGACGAAGAACAGTTGCAGAACGCCCGTGACCGTTATCGGGTAGCTGAGCGCGTCACCAGTGCTATCGGTGGCCGTAATCGTCGCGCTGCCGTTGCCCCTGGCAGTCACCTGTCCGGTGGTGTTGTCGACGCTCGCCACGCTTTCGTCGCTCGACGCGTAGGTGTATGGCGCTGTGCCGAATTTCGCCTCGCGCAGGTAGGTGCCGAACTCCGGCACCTCCAGCGGCGGCTTTTCCGCAAGAATATAGTTCTTGCCCGTGGCATCGAGCGTGGCAGCCGCTTCGAACGCCTCGCCGATATACAGCGTCATGGGGACCGACGGCTTGGGCGCGTCAGTGCCCCGCACGACCGTGTAAGAGAGTGTCGCCGTCTTGTCGATGTTCTGATCGACGTGAGCACGCGGCACTTCGAACACATAGTCCTGCTGTGGATTGGCTGGCGCCACCTCGGTTTCATCGAAGGTCGGGGGGGCGCCAGTCGCGTTGACCCAACGGAAGCGAATGGTGTCGCCTTCGGCAATTCCCGGATAAGGCTTGACCACGACCTCAACGAAGGGGCCGGTCACGGCTTCGGGATCCAGTGCATTGCCCTGCGCCCCCGTCACCTCAACGACAGGCAACTCGCCCAGCGGTTCCAGTACACGAACTGGCAAAGCGATCGACTCGCGGGGGTCGCCACCACCGCCGCCGAACACCCTCGTGGACACGAGGATCGCGCGACCGGAGAGCTTTTGCAATTCCGCTTTCGGGATCACGAACGGGACCGGCTGCCCGACGGGACTGTCCTGCGGAATTCTCTTGTAGGTATCCCAGAGAAAGCTGCCGTCCTGGCCCGTGATTTCGATATAGACGGTGTCGCCGTTGCCCATCCCTTCATACTGCTCGACCGTAGCGGGTGCGCCGGTCGAAGGCACCGTGGCCAGATTCAACACCCCGCCGCTTACGCCCTCGATCTCCGGCGGCGGGACGGCGCCCGGCTCGACGGTCTGTTCGCCGATCGCCACGCTCGTGACGATCGAGTCGCCTTTACTCGCGCCACTTGACGACTTGACCGAGTAGCTGACGTTTACGGTCGTACCTTCATTCGGTTTGATGTAGGGGCTTCTGACAGTGAATTCGATCGGAATCGTCAAAAACGGTTGCGACACCTTGAATTCATCCTCGAATGGTGCATTCACCGCCTGCCAGTGCATCGTCACATCGTCGTTGAGCGCCTTGCCGTCATAGTTCGGCACGCTCACTTTGACTTGCAACAAATCGGGATTCAACACGCCGCCAACGGCCCCTATGACAGTCGGTGCTTCCAGATCGGCGGCACTTGTCCCCAACGACATTGCCGAAGATTGCGCGCCTGGGCCGCCCCGTCCGATGTATCGTATGCGCACGGCAACGGGGTCGGTCACCTCACCCTCAGGGGCGTCGACGTAGCATGTGATCTTGCGCGCGGCAGCGCCTGTGTCCAGACGAAATTGCCCGTCCACCATCTGCGCCTGGCGCGACACCACAAGATTGCCGGTATCGACGCGCGCATTGCGCTCACCGTCAGGCAATGGGATCAGCGCGAATATCTCATCTTCACCCGCCTCTGACGGCGCGCCGCTTACGGCGATTTCGTCCTTGTCCATGCTCATCTCCACCGATCGATAAAAGCGGCCGACACCTCAGGTATCAGGCGTGCCACCTTTGATGTATCCTACCGCTCAAAATTGGCAAGGCCGTGGCACTGTTGCCGCCCGCGGTCGCATTGCCCCAGGTCACGACATTGCCCGCTTGCGTGATGGCGGCGAATGCCTGCGCGTTTCCATAGATCGCCGTGACGTCGGTGAGCAACGCGGCCGTGTCGTCATCGATCGTTCCCCCAAGCAGGGGGTCGCCCCACGCCAGGACCTGCCCGCCACGACTCAGGGCGGCGAAAGCCCCCGACGTGCTGGCAAGGCTTACCGTGTCGTTGCGGGCGGCCACCAGATCCGACACCGTGCCCCCTCCCGCCGCGTCGCCCCATCCGATCACGCTGCCGTTGCGGCGCCGCGCGGCGAAGGCCCTCAACGTCGCACAAACGTCGTCGATGTCGTCGAACATGGCCACCACTTCGTCGAACGTGCCGCCGTAGGCCGCATCGCCCCAGCTAAGCACCTGCGACCCCGTGGTGCGCACCGTGAATGCGGCCGCCGACGCAGCGGAAATTTCCGCGATGTCGCTGCGTGCCGCCACCGTATCGGGTACGGTCGCACCGTTCGCCTCGACGCCCCAGGCAACGACCGATCCATTGGCACGCAATGCACAGAAAGCCCGCGACGTCGCCCTCACGTCAACGATGTCGGTGAGGTCCGCGATCTCGGGCGGCACGCTCGCGCCGTCGTTCGTACTCGCTCCCCACGCCACGACCTGTCCGTTTCTTCGAATCGCCGCGAAGGCACCCACGGTCGCGCAAATCGCACGAATATCCGTCAATGCCGCAATGGCCGGCGGCACCGTTCCGCCAGCCGCCTCTGCCCCCCATGCCACCACCTTACCGTTGGCCCGAAGCACGGCAAATGCCGTGTTGCTGGCAACGATGCGTACCGCGTCGGTCACGACAAAACCGGCAGGCAACACACCGCCACCGTCCGCGCCGCCCCACACCGCGATACGCCCGTTGCTGCGCCGCAGTGCGAACGCATTTCCCGACGCGCTGATTTCCACCACGTCGTCATAAGTCATCAGCGTAGGCGGCACCGCACCGCCCGTGGCGGCAGCGCCCCATGCGGCCACTTTGTGGTCATCGAGCAACGCCGCGAATGCCCCCACTGTGCCGGTCGTCACGGCCGTGCCAGCGATGTTGCCGGGGCGCAAGGTGAGACTGTCGGACAACGACGACACGACAAGCTCGACCCACGGGCGGGTGTCGACAAACGTGTTCGCGACCACCTGCTTCGTCTCGTCGGCGTAGCGCCATTGGACGCGCAGCGCCTTGCCCGTAGCAGCGTCGTTGGCGTAGAGATGTCTGGCGAACGAGAAGCCCCGGAAGTTGTTGTCCGAGGCGCGTGAGCCACGCACCGACACCGTGCCGGTACCCGGCACGTTCAGCACCGTCAGCGTGATCGCAGGTGACTGTGCCGTCCCATGGTTGTCGGCGAACCTGACGGCATACCGAATCTCGACCTGCCTGCCGACGTTCGCATCGAGCAACGTGCTCGGGAGCAGGATCGACAGGTCGCCACCAGCCTCGCCCGGTGTCACGAGGTGCTCGATCTTCGTGCTGCCGGCACCTTTCGCACCACGACATGAGAGCACCACGACATCGCCGTTGCGCAAACGGGCCGAGGCCCCGATAAGTACATGCACGCCATCCGGCAGACTTCCCGGCTCCACCTCGCCGTTTTGCGCTTCGGGCACCACCGGCGCCGGCAGGCTCGCGTAGACCAGTTGCACCGTCCTCACGCCGCTTTTGCCGATACTGGCGCCGGCACGCATCACTTCATATGTCACCTCGGCGCGCCCGCCAAATCCTGGCGATACGACATCCCACGGCACGGATAGGGACAACACCTTTCCCAGGTCGGCCCCGCTAACGACATATTCGGACGTCCAACTGTTCGTCGTGCCGGCCTGCGCTTTCGCCGTCGACGTGCCCGGCGTGCCGAGTTGCGTCCACCGCAGCAGGACAACGTCCGCCTGGCGCATACCGGGATATGGGGCGATGGAAACCTCGACGCCATCCGCGAGATCCACATCGCGCGGATCGAGCATGCCGTCCGGTGCTTTGTCCAGCGTGGGTGGCGCGAATGTCAGCACGGCGCTGCCGACATGGAGCAGGAGGGGATTGGAGGCAACCGTTGTCCCTCCGTCGCCTTCGACCGTGTATTGAAGCGTGACCGTCTTGTCGACAAACGCCTGAATCTTGTCGTACGGAATACGCAGCGGATACGGCTGCGTGAGAAATTTCCGTGAGACGTCGTATTGCCAGCGCATGCCGGCGGGTGGACCGCCGGCCCACTCCACCGTCACCCGATCGCCCTCGCGAATGCCTGCATACGGGGGGATCAGCACACTGGCGCCCCGATCCCGATCGACCAGCGCCGGATTCAACTGATCGCCAATCGCATCATTCAAGACGGGGCGAGCCAGCCGCTCGGGGTCGTCGGCATCGCCGATACGCAGACGAAGCACATCGGAGCGGGTGCGATTGCCTGCGCGCTCTACCTCGTAGCGAACACTCGCCACCTCGTCGATACCCGAGGAAACGACCGAGGCCGGCACCAGAAACGTGACATCGCGTACGTGCTGCAAGCGCATCTGATCGGTGTACGCACCGGTGCGTCCGGGCACCTCCCAGAACAAGTACACAACGTCGCCGACCTGCATGCCGCTATACACAGGAATACGTACGTGCACATCGAATTGCGCCAGCTCGGCGCTCAGATGACCGTCCACGGCCTCATCGACCGAAGGCGCCGCAAGGCCAGGCGCGTGCCCGATGACGAGACTCAGCACGGCAGATTGCTGCATCGCACCGCCTCCCGCCGGGTAGACAACGTAGTCGACCTCGACGGTTCTGCCCAGCGCCGCCGACACGATATTTTTGGGTACCCCGATAGGCAGGGGCTGATTTTTCCAGAACTCCGAGACTGGAAACATCTCGGTATGTTCGCCGGGCTGTCCGACATCGAATCGAAGCATCACGGCATCGTTCTTCTCCATGCCGTCATATACGGGCACTACGAACTCGACATCCGCCGTACCGACAAAATCGGGGTCCAGCACACCGCCGCTGGCCACCGGGCATTGAGGTGCGGCCAACGGCGATGCCGCCGCGCTCCCCGCACCGACCACTGGGTTCTGATCACTCATGCGATCTCTCCTGCGCGGGAGCGCTGCAAGCAGCTCTCCCGCATCCTCCTGCCGATTGAAGACGCTACGTCATGCGCCCTACGCCAGCACCGGAGTCTGGGTCTGGGTCTGCGCCTTCGCGCTGCGCGACTTGACGAGCAGCGCGCCCGCACGGCCCTGGGGTGTCGCCAGTCCCACCGCCGAGCCGCGGGTTTCGTAGTTCAGGAAATCATTGAGGACCGATTGCTGAGCCGCCGTCGGAGTACCGCCGCCGGCAGCAACACCCCAGGTGATGACCTCCCCGTCGTGACGCAGGGCAACGAAGGCCTGACTGTTCGCATAGATCGCGCGAATGTTCGTCAACCGGCCGGCGACCGCCGTAGAATTGCCGCCCATCGACGCGTCGCCCCAGGTTCTTACCGAACCGTCACGCAACAAACCGGCGAATGCAGCCCCGGTTCCCACGACCTGGACGAAATCCAGCAGCGCGAAATTGTCCCATCCCGTACCCCCACGCGCCGCATCTCCCCACGCAACGATGCGACCGTTTTCGCGGCGCGCACAGAACGCGCCCCACGTCGACACGACCTCGACAAAGTCCTCGTAGACCTTGATGCTCTCCGGTATCACGCCGCCGTGCGTGTTCGGGCCCCAGGCATAGACCTTCTTGTCCTTGCCCAGCACGACAAAGGCACGCGCCGACGCCGCGGCAATCTCGGCAACATCTCTCGTCGCGATATCACCAAGCTCGGCCCCGTTGCCATAACCCGCAAGGCCCCATGCAATCACTCTTCCGTTAGGGCGCAGTGCACAGAAAGCGGCATAGTTTCCGCGAACGTCAGTGAAAATCTCCTGCGCATTTGCTGGTGGAAAGAGTCCGCCATTGGCCTGCGTGCCCCATGCGATCAAGGTACCGTTGCTGCGTTTTGCGCAGAATGCAGTCCCCGCAGAATAGATGTCGGTGATCGTGCTCTCTGCCGCGGCTTCGGCCGAGAGCGTTCCCCCATAGGTATTCGGTGGCCATGCAAACAGCGTTCCGTCGCCGCGCACCGCCGCGAATGCAAAGGAGTTCCCCGCCACGCGCGTGACGTTCGTCGGCAACGGCGAGACCTGACCACCCTGCGTCGCGTTCCCCCAGACGATCACCGAGCCATTGTTTCTGCGCGCACAAATTGCGCCCTGCGTCGTACTCAACTCGACGATCCCCTCCATGCCGATAAGGTTGGGATCGATGGCCCCGCCGTGGCTCGCCAGCCCCCAGGAATAGGGGCCGGTGCTGGAAAGCAAGGCACCGAACGCCGCAGCCGCCGTGGCGCCCGCCGCATCGCCGCCTGTGCCCGCAACGTTCGCAGGGTAGATCGACGTCGCTCCCCCCGCGGTGCGCACATGCAGCATCTTCCACGGCTTGTCGTCTCGGAACCTTATGCCGGCCACCGAGCTGAGTTCGCCGTCATAGCGCCATTCCGCCATGATGTCGGCCCGATTGGTGGCGCTGAGCGCACGCAGATAGCGCGGCGCACTGGAGTTACGGTAGGTCGTAGCGTTAAAGCGCGCGCCCACCACCAGGAGATCGCCCTGCCCCAACTCGCGCCCGATCTCATACGTGCTATCGGGCGAGTCTTCCGTGCCGGAGCCGTCAGCGCGCACGATCTTGTAATTCAGCACCACGATCGAGCCGTTGCTGGCCTCCACGATGTCCTTCGGCACAAGAACCTCTATCCCATTGTGCACGTCGGCCGCTTCGATTCGCTTCGGGTAGTCATGCCCGTCGTCACCGCTCCAGTGAATGGTGACAACGTCACCGAGCTCAAACATGGCCGATGGCCCGATTGACACCGTTGCGCCTTCAGGGGGAACCGCGTCGGGGTCCAGATTGCCGCCGTTAGCTTCCATGACGATCGCTGCCGGCAACGGCGAGAGCTGAATCAGGAACGGCGCGGCCGTGCCGACACCAACCTCCACTCCCGTAAGATTCAACAGGCGATACGACACGGTGACAGTGCCTTCGATACCGGCGACGATATTCGCGTAAGGCACGGTGAACTCAATGTCGTTCGTGCCCGCCCCCACTTTCTTGGTCTGCGTGTAATCGCCCCCATCGATCGAGCAGTTCCATGTCAGTTCGACGTCGAAGTTCTGTTTCATGTCCGTGGAGTACGGCACGACGACTTGCGCACCGCCGTGCACCTTGCGCGGGTCCAGCTCTCCGTTCTCAAGCGCCGGCACCCTCGGTGGCGGCAACGTCAACGTGTCGTGCAACACCTCGATGTCCAGCGCGGCCGAGGTCTCCTCAATCGCACCGGTCAGCACACGATAAGTTACCTTCACAGTCTGGCCGTCGAAGCGAACGACATCCGCCAGCGGAACGTCTTCCTCGATCACTTCGTTGACAGTCCCCGTGGTCACGGGAATCGGACTCGATGTCCAGCCGCCGGCGCTCGCCCCACCTGCCCAGTCGATGTAGACGACCTGATTGGCTACCTTGCCGTCATATATCGGCACCCTCACCATCGCACCGGTTGGCGGCAGATTCGTCGCATTCAACTTGCCGCCTTGCGCCTGAGGCATTTCAGGCTGCACCAGCGAGGGCAAATCTACGCCGACGCGCAGTTTAAGCACCTCCGAGTGGAACACCGACGTGCCCCGTGTCACCGAATAGCTCACCGGCACGGTCGAGCCGAGCCATTCGTGCACGCGTGCGTATGGCACGACGAACGGCACTTCCATCGGTGCGATAGGAAGCGTGAAGTCGTCCTCATGGACCTTCGGGGGTTCGCCCCATGTCAGATCGATCTTGTCGTCGCGCTTCATGTCGCCATACGACAGGACAATGGCATGAACACCGCTCGGGTAGGCGTCCGGGGCCAGATAATCGTCATCGGCCTCCCTGACCTTAGGTTTCGGCCAGCGCACCTGCGAACGCACGTTGAGCACGAGATCGCGTGACGGGACTTCGCCCGTTGCCGTCGTGACGACATAGTTGACCGTGACGGTCGCGCCGTCGAAGAAATCAACTTTCGCCTTGGGCACCTGCATGTCGATCGCGTCGCCAACAGTGCCGCCGGTGATCAAGAACCTCTCGGTTTGCTCGCCACCACCGGAACCACGCCCGAAATAGACGTCGACGATGCTGTTCAGCGGCAACGGGTTGGCCGGGTCCCATGCGATGTGCACAGTGGCAAACGGATCGGCATCGTCCGGGTTCAGTTCACCGGCGACGGCCTCCAGCACGTCCGGCGCGGCATATCGAACCGCGGGCAGCGGCGAGACCCGGAATGTTTTCTTCAGCGAGGGTATCGGCGTGCCGCCTGAGTGCGTCACGGTGTAATACGCTTCCACCGTATCGCCGCCGTTGGCGTTCACGGTGATCACCGCCATCGACACGGATTCGGGGTATTCCTTAATGTCGCCGACGATAAAACCGCCATTTTCACTGCCCGCGAGGCTCGCGCCGGTCCAGTACCATTTCACGTCGTCGCCGCTCGCCATGTCTGGATATTCCGGAATCGTCAGCGTGCCGCCTTCGGGCGGCAGCAATGCGGGGTCCAGCACACCGCCCGACTCACCGAAGATCGTCGGCGGCGGCAACTCCACCAGCAGCAACACGTCAAGTTCGAGTGGTGCGGATTCGCGCCGGCCTGTCGCAATTTCGACTTCATAAGTCACCGATAAGTGGCCGCCCGCAAATAAATTGACCCACTGGAACGGGACGAGGAAAGTCACATCGTCTTCCAGATCGTCAGGGCCAAGTGTCACCGGGGGAGCCAAATATTCGAGCGAGGAGCCATCGGCCGTCGTGCCTCGCCAGTGCAAATACACCGTATTGCCTTCCGCCATGGTCGTCCAGGGGGCAATGACGACGTTCGCGCCGTCAGGAACGTTGGCCGGATCGAGCTCCGAGCCCACGGCTTCCGTCACAGTCGGCGGCGGCAACGGCACCGCAGTGCCGACCAACTCGAAATTCGCACGATAGGAGCGGCCTTTATCCCCACCGCCATCGCTGACTCGGTAATACAGCGAGCCATTGCCCGGTACTGCCTGAGCCAGGATGTCGTTCGGCAAATTGAATCGCAGGAGATTCCCGCTCAGCGTGTCCTCCAGCGAAAGCGTGACGGCCCAACCGTCAAAGGATCTGCCCTCGAAGATCAGCTCGACCGTATCGCCCGTGGCCATGTCGCCGTTCTTCAACACCATAACGATGCTTGCTGCGCCTTTGAGCGCATCGAAGTCGAGCTGACCGTCGACGACATCGATCGGCTCAGGGGCCTCGTACACCGTATCGCCCGCGTCGACGGCAATATATGCCGCGGGGGCGAACGTGGACCAATTGTTCACCCTGTCCCGTATCTCGTAAGTCACGGCCAACCGGTCGGTGTCGCCCCCCGTGTCAACGTCATCGGCGTCGATCAGTACGTCGACCGGGCCGACCGCAGTCACCACGATCGGCCCGATTTCGACGGATCCCCAATGCACCCACAGCCGGTCTCCGACGGCCATGTTGTCCCACTGCGGGATGGTGACAGTCAGGCCACCGGGCGGAACCGATTCGATCGGTCCCGGCGGCAAAATCGCCTCCTTGAGCCGTTCGTTGATCCACGGTGTCGTCGCATCGGTATCGGTGCCGCCCGGCGGCAATGTCTTGAGTTCTACAGACGCGACACCCGAGGGTGCGGGAACATTTTCCGGGGCGGAGAGATAGTCGTACCAGACACTTTGCATGCCGTCGGGAAACCTCGCCACGTGTCTGACCGGCACGCGCATCACATACATCAGTTGTTTCGGGTCAATGCGCAGCGTATCGACGATCGTGTTCGGATCTTCCCAATAAAGATTGAGCGTGTCGCCAACGAAGAACTCCGGCGCGTCGGTGATCTCCACGTCGATAAAGCCGGCAAGATCCTTGAGGTCGTTGACGCCAATGCCCCCGTTGTCTCGCGCTTTCGGCACGATGGGAGCCTCCAGCGCAAGTGGCTTCGCTTCCGAAGTGTCTTCTCCATCCTGCGACGCGGATGCAGAAAAAACCGCGCTTTCACGATCATTCATGATGTACCTCCTGGTTCCGAAACCCGCACGGTCTGATGTGACGTCATGTCGCTCGCGTGAAGAGCGATCCGTACTGACACGATGACTCCGTCATGTGCGATATCTCGCCACCATCGATCTCGCCCAACAACTGTCAAGGTTGACAGGCGACGAAGATCGCAAGCATTGCCGCGGCTTGCCGGACGCCTGTCAACCTTGACAGTTTCCGAACGACAGTCAGCGAGGGAGACTGTCCGGACGGCGCTCCCGCCGCATGGAGGTTCATCATGACCGTAAAGAATGAGGTGCCAACGACGGCCAAAACGAACGCACCAGTGACATTGCAACCGCCGCCGCGTGCCGCTACCGTCGATCCGGCGGCAGTCGCCACGATACCCCCCGATTTTCCGAATACGCCCCCTTACAACTACCCGTTGATTCGCGCCGACCGGGCTGGCGACGACCTGGATCTATTCTGCGACATTACCGTGGGCTTAATGATAGGTGACGTCTACCGATACTTGCTGGACGGCGTCGCCAGGCCTGACCTGGTAGAGCTGACTTCCGCCGACCTCGTGGCCGGGAAAGTCACCGTTCCGGTCGACGGCGCAGACATCTCGGAAAGCGGCGTGTACACGTACCAATATCAGTACAGAAGCGCGTTCGAAACCCACTGGAGCGAGCCCTCGGATCCCACGGTGTTTGTGATCGATGTCGACCCCCCGGGCAGGCCGTTTCTCGGCCGGTTACATATCGATCCCGATGTGGAGAAAAACGGACTCACTGCGGATAAACTCGACTCACTCGGCGGATATCTGCCAGCATTGGTCCCCAGCTATCAGGGGCGAACACAAGGAGACATTGTCATTGGATATCTCAAGAACACCGATGGTACGGGCACCGCGGAAACCGCCCCGGTCCAAATTGCTTTCAACGCAGCGGATGACCCACTCGAGATCCATTTCCTGAAGGAAGCGTTCGAGGCAGTGGGCGATGGCATCGTCGAATTGAAGTACAAAGTGATCGACCTTGCCGGAAATGAGTCGCCCGAGTCGGGGCCCCTCTTCCTCGATGTCTTTGTCTCGGGGTAAGCACCTCACGACGACCGTCGTAGACGACGGCGAGAACCGACGTCACAGTGGTGCCCATCATTTTTGATTTGATGGGCATCACGGTGACAGGCTCGGAAGCCAAACCGGGTAGCCACAAGGGACGCCCGAATTATGATCGTGAGTTTCGACGCCGGCATGCGGCCGCGGCGTGTGAGCCTGGTGGGTCGGTCGCTAAGCTGGCGCGGGACAATGGCATCAATGCAAACATGCTGTTCACCTGGCGGCGTCGCTATCGCGAGCAATGGCAAGCCGAAACGACATCCCTGATTCCAGGGGCGGTAGTTCATGAGACGCCGCCGCAGCGCGTGGCGATGCCCCCGAATGGACGCGACGTCGGCACAATCCGACTGCGCGAGCCGGGACGATCGAGATTCGGTTGGGTGGCGCGGTAGTCAAGGTCAACGGCGCCATTGACGCCGGGGGATGTCGTGACAGTAAACGACGTGTGCCCGTTGGTTCCCCCCTCTTGATCGCCATTGAATGTAGACGACTTTTAATGCTCCGACCCTGGCGGCGAAAATCGCAAGCATTGACGCGGCCTGTCACGTGCCTGTCAACCTTGACAGTTTCTGAGCGACACATAACGACGGAGACTACCGAAACGGCACTCCCGCCGCATGGAGGTTCATCATGACCGTCAAGAATCAAGCCCGTCGGAGAGACGTGCCGAAGACCGCAAAAACAAGCGCACCCGCGGAGTTGCGATCGGTGCCTAGCGTGGCATCTGCCACGACGTCGTCCGAGGCGTCTCCCCTCGCGATGCGCGCCGCCACCGTCGACCCGACGGTAGTCGCCACGATCCCCGACGATTTTCCGAATACGCCCCCTTACAACTACCCGTTGATTCGCGCCGACCGGGCTGGCGACGACCTGAATCTACTCTGCGACATTGCCCTGGGCTTATTCGTAGATGACGTCTACCAATACTTGCTGGACGGCGTCGCCGGGCCTGACCTGGTAGAGCTGACTAACGCCGACCTGCTGGCCGGGAAAGTCACCGTTCCGGTCGACGGCGCAGACATCTCGGAAAGCGGCGTGTACAGGTACCAGTATCAGTACAGAAGCGCGTTCGAAGTCGATTGGAGCGAGCCCTCGGATCCCACAGTGTTTGTGATCGATGTCGACCCACCGGGCGAATCGTTTCTCGGCCGGTTACGTATCGATCGCGATGTGGAGGACAACGGGTTAACTCCGGACAAGCTCGACGCTCTCGGCGGCATTCTGCCGGCATTGGTCCCAAGCTATTCGGACCGAGCTAGCGGAGACGTCGTCATCGGATACCTGACGAACGCCACCACTGGGCTTTCAGAGGAGACCGACCCCGTGCAAATCGCCTTCGGTGAAACGGGTGCGGCACTCGAGGTCGATTTCCCGGAAGACGCATTCAAGGCAGTTGGCGATGGCGTCGTCGAATTGACGTACATAGTGACCGACCTTGCCGGAAATGAATCGGAAGAGTCAGACCCGGTCTTCGTCGACGTCTTTATCTCCGGCGTGGTCGACGACTTCGATCCCCCCATCGTCCCGCTGTTCGACGACGACGGCCTCATCAACGAGGAGGATGCACGCACGCCGCTGACGGTGGAGATCCCATATCACGATAAGATCGCCGTCGGGGACACCATTCTCGTGATGTGGGGAGATACCCCGTTGTTACCCCCAAGAGTCATCAGCGGCCCCATAGACCCCAGTGAGCCAGTCATTCTCGAAGTCGACGTGCCCTATTCGGTCGTGCTGAGCGAATGGGTGGCGGCAGGACCCAATGCCGACGGCGAAGCATCGACCGATGTCACCTATATTGTCATGCGCGCCAGCAACGAAGTCGGCAGACCCCAAACCCCTGCCACCGTTCTCGTCAACCTCAACCAGGCTGGCGGCGCCGATCCCGATCCGGACACCCCGGAAAACGAGGCACTCGGTATACCCGTGGTGCACCACAGCCAGTGGACAACAGGCGGCCAGGAGAATTACATCCCCGACGCGTCGATCGAAGAGGACCACACATTCATCGTCCCCTGGTTTGAGCGCGACGACACTGGCGCGATCACCACTAAGGACGCCTTCATCGCAGGCGACGTCATTAATGCGCGTTACGACGACCAGGCGCTGACGCCCTACACGGTCCTCCCTGCGGATGTCACAGCCAAGGCAGACCTCGAACTGCCTTTGCCGTGGGCAACCGTCGAAGGGAAGGGAAGCGGCCAGTTCGAGATTCAATATACCGTCACCCGTACGCCGCCCGTTGGCGGCAACATCAGCATCTCGCCGCTGGCCATGGTCACGGCCGTAGACACTGGCGACCTGCCGGGCGGCGGCAAACCCCTTCCGCTGGCCCACTTCGAAAACAACAACGTCATCTGGAGCCGCGTCGGCGCTGCCGGCTTCGAGCCCGTCATTATCCCGGCGTATGACGTCATGAAACCGCACGATATCGTTCGCATTCACGTGACGGTGGACTTCTGGGATCGGGCGAACGACACGCTTCTGGGTCCTGTTGACGAGGGCGAATGGGGTGGCGATCTGGATGTCAACCCGCATCCGGTTTACGAGTATCAATTGTCCGTGTTGCCAACCCAGGTGGGCAGTCCTCTGAAGTTCTTCTGGCCTAGCCAGAACATCTGGTATGTGCACCCGTACGGGAAGGCCCGCATTCAGTATTACGTCACGCGGGACGACGGCAGCGACAGGGTGAACTCGTTGCCCGGGGTGGATCAGGTCGTCGACACCACGAACCGTCCCGACACGGTGCCGACGCCCCCTCCCTTTGCCGCAAGCGCGAATGCGACTGCGACTGCGCAAACCCGCCCCAAAGTCTCTGCCAAACAGTCGCAGCGTCAGGCAGAACTCAATGCCTTCGTCAACAAGCACAAGACGACATATGCCGAACGGCGTGCTCGAATCGCGAGGAACAAGGTGCGTGAGCCGGTCTATGTGCCGTATCCGGTGCGTGAGGGCGGTCCAGCCACTCTGGCTGAAAAACTTGCCCAGATCGCGCGGCGCCCCCTGCCGCCGGAGTTTCAGCGAAAAGAGTAATATCTTGTGACATCGCAGGGACAGTCGCTCTCCGGGCTTCTAATTCGCGACTCTCCCTGCATTCGAATTCATCCCCACTCCGCCAAGACGCTCCGCGTCTTGGCGCTCTTTATGGTCAAGTACCTTATCGGTGACATCGCCGGTTTCGATACCGACACCTTCTCGCTGGTCTCGCGACACGACGCGACGCAAGTCGTCGCGCTCGGCGCCACGGCAGGCCGTTGCCTGCTGGTTCTGCTCGAAGCCAACGGCGAGATCGTGACCAAGCGGACGTTGCTCGCACAAGGTTGGGAACAATATGGCGCGGTGGTCTCGGACAACAATCTGAGCCAGTCCATCGTGCGCATTCGCCGCGCATTGCAGCAATTGGAGGTCGACCCGGCCGCGCTCGTGACCGTGCCACGCATCGGCTATCGACTGACCGGCGTGACACGGGTCACGCCTTTCGTCGACGCTCTCACCGGCATGCCGTCACGCGATACGGTTCCCTCGGACGGCGAAAAACAGAAGGAAAATTCCCAAGATTCACTCCCTTCGAATGATCATTCCTTACCCGCGTTTCACGCCGCTATCGATAGCGGCGACGGCGTTGCAACGCCCTCCCGAAATTTGCCGGATGAGGTTTGCGCCGCCCCTGCATCGGGACAGCCGGCCCAGGCAGAGCGTGAAGTCGCGGCGCGGGCGCCCGTGGTTGTCGAACATCGCAAGGGATATCGAATCGGTGTGGCCTGCACAGTGTGGTTAGGCGTGGCGGCGGTGAGCACCGCGCTGGCTGCGTGGGCCGTTCCCGCCTTGCGCGGCGATCTGAGAACCAATGCGCCGCAAGCGCAATGGCAAGCCGTCGACGCCGGCCCGGCGCATCGGATATTCGTCTCCACATCGTTTCACGCCGACGGCGACTTTGTGCGCGGACGCTTGTCTCGTCTTTCGCAGACCCCGCCCGTCTCCATTGCCGATGCGGCCGAGCGCTATGTCTACATCAATGGTGCGACCAGTCCGGAAGTCTTCAGCTACTTCCTGTGTCGCGGCCCCATTCTTGGCCCCACGCCCGACTGCCTGTCGTACGTGTTCATCGCACCTGTCGCATCATGAGCCTGATCTCATCCCCCGCCTCGCCCAAGGTTGGCAAACGGCTGGCGCCTCACTATCTCTGGCTCGGCGTGGCGGCCGCTGCGCTCGCCCCGTGGGCACTCACATGGTGGTTTGTGCCGAATCATCGGGTGGACTGGGAATGCCTCTCGAACCTCGAGTTCGACACCCAAACTCCCGATGGCAAGCTCGTGCAGGCGTACGGCACCATGACGTCGCGCTTCAACAAGGACGGCAGCGGGACTTCACGCTTCCTGGGCCGGCTACGCCTGGGCGAGACACTCAGCGTTGTGCACCGCGTGAACGAGTTCAATTACGTCTGGCTCAACAGCCTGATCCGTGTGAATACCGTGACAGCAAGCCGCATCGCGAGCGACGATGCCAACGACGCGCTTGTTTATCGCTACGTCAATCACGGCTTCGAGCCCGGCCACACCGACTATTTCCAGGCGATGCGCGTGGGCAACGCGGTCGCCGTCGGATTCAATGGCCTGCCGCGCGCTTACTGTGCCCCTGTGCCGGCCACCGCGTCGTCGAAGTAACGGTCGCGACGAAAATCCGGACATCGAGCAGGACGAAAAAACGCCTGGCAACGATATCGTTGCCAGGCGCCAATCTGCGAAATGCTTTGTCGTTACCGAAGCCGCAGCCGCAGCTTCGATCGGGCATCAGAACCGGATATCAGAAGCGATATCGCACGCCCACATTCACGCCCCACGGCTTGTCGAGGCGCTTGCCCATTGAAGTCGTGACGTCGACGTAGGCCTGCAGATTTTTCTCCATCTGCGCGGCCAGACCGGCACCGACTTCCACACGCGTGCCCGAAAGGTCCTGCGCAAGCTCGATCCCGTTGACCTGCATTGCATTGCTGCGCAGGAACTCGTGGGACACCGCAATCTTGCCGTACGGCTGGAACGTGCCCATCGACGTCTCGAAGGTCTTACCGAAGTTCACACCCAGCGTGCCGACCAGCGAACGCGTACCCGCCGATTTCACCTGCATGCCATTGTCCAGCGAGAAGTCGGAGCCGCTCGCCCACATACCGGCGATTTGTCCGTAAGGCGAGACAAACCAGTCGTCTGCCAGCACGAACGTGCGTCCCACCTCGGCCGAACCGCCCATGCCGTGGCTGACGAAATTGCCCTTGCTGTGCACACCGTTGCTCATGCGCACATCGAGATCCGAGGCAAAGCGGTTGTACTTCAACACGCCGTCGACGTAGTAACCGTTGTTGCCCAGCCAAGTGGCATAGGCGCCCGCCGTGTGGCTCTCGATCGAGCCGCGCGAACCATTGTCGAAATTGAGTCGGCTCGTGCTGGTCCCGGCCATGCCACCGATCAGCCAATGGCCATGAGCGTTCGCACCGGCAACGGCGTCGGCACCTGCGAGCACGCCCCATTGATCCAGACCATAATCGCCACCCATCGCCGGGCGTGCGTTGAACCGGTTGCCGAACGTGCGCGCCCAGGCGCCGCCGTTTTTGGCTTCGCTCAGACGCACTTCACCCAGACGCGCGCGCAACACGCTTTGTTCGCCAAGCCATGCGACAGGCAACGCGCTATGAATCCCGAGCACGGCACCGGTGCTCGGCGACAGCTCGCCCGTACGCTCCAGATACCACGACTGCCCGCCGCCGCCGTCTTCCGACGAGTTCAGCACATACGAATACACACCGGCGTCGACCTTGTCGCCGATCAGCGAGAATTGCGCGTCTCCGCTCGTCTGATCGACCAGCACCTGACGCTCCACGCCGCCTTCCTTGCCGCTGTTCGTGACAGCGAGCTGATGCGCGCCCGAGCCATTGGTCAGGTTGAGCTTGTCCGATTCGCCGGCGGCAAGATCCGCCTGCATGGCAAAGGTGCCGTTGCCGGAGAGGTTCTCGACGTTCAGCGTATGCCAAACACCTTGCGCGGCAGTGCCATGAATGTCGATGAGACCACCGTCCATGGTGACGGTCGACACATCGTTGTCACCCGTCAGCGCCCACTTGCCGTTCGAATTGACCGCAAGCGAATTGACGTTGACGAGCGACCCCGTAATCGACGCATTGTTCTGCAACGTGAGGTCGAGCTTACCGGTGCCATCGGCGGTGACATCGCCCGTCAACTGGGAATTGTCGACGACGATAGTCGAATCGATGCCGCCGATCGACTCGATGATCTTGCCGTTCGAGCCCGTGATCGAAGTACCGTTCTCGATGAGCAGGTTCGCCGTGCGCCCACCGGTCAGGCCAGGTTGCTCCTGAATGAGAATGCCCGCGCCGTCGAGACCGACGATGCTGGTGCCGTTGAGTACCGTGTTGGAGGTGCTGCCGCCTGCCCCCGAAGCCAGCCACACGCCATTGGCGCCCGTGATCGAGCCGCCATTGGCAATGACCGTCGAGTCGAAGTTCACAACGCCGACGTTATAGCCACCAATGGTGCCACTGGTCGCCGTCACAACACTGTTGTTCAGAACCAGCGTGCCCTCACGGCTCACGCGTGCGCCAAACCCCGCACCGCTGATCGTGCTGTCGTTGACCGTCGCCTGGGGAATGCCCGTCTGGCTCGGACCACCCGTACCCAACGAGAGGCCCACGCCGTTCTCGCTCGTCACGGTCGAATTGTTGATGACGGCAGACGTATTCTGCAGTTCAATCGCCGAAACGTTTGCGCCGGTAGCGTGTACGGTTGCACCGTTCGTGAGCAACGAACCGTTCGTCGTCACGATGATATTGCCAAGCGTGGCGCCGGGGTTCGCCGTCAGCGTGCCGCCGTTTCTTACGGTCCAACGTTCGCCAGGCGTGCCCGGCGCGTCAATGACGACGTCGTCGTTGTCGACATCGCCTGCATAGACAGGAGTGACGAGGCATGCGAGCAACGCCGCAACCCCTTGAGCAATACTATGCCGGGCGAACCCTGTGGTCGCGCGGGAAAACATGGTGATACGCATTGAATCGATCTCGAAAAAATATTATCGACGCGCAGCGTATGACGCCATCCCCGCAAATCAACGACCCTTGCACAATAAAACACCAATATTCACTGAAATTCACGCAGATTCATTCAAATTCATTGCAAAAAACAGGGAATTATCAAAAAGTGTAGCGCACCCCCACCTGAAAGCCCCACGGCTGGTTCACGTGGTGACCAACGCTCGACTCGACCTCCGAATACACCTGAAGGTTGCGCATCATTTGTCCCGTGACCCCGGCGCCGAACTCGAAACGTGTGCCCGACAGGTCATTGTCGAAGCCGATGCCGTTGATCTGGATCGGGTTACTCTTGACGAATTCCTGCACCAGCGCGAGCTTCAGGTAGGGCTGAATCGCCCCGCCGCCAGGCAACGAGACTGTCTTGCCAAACGCGGCCCCCACCCGGGCCTGCACCGAACCGGTGCGCGATGTCGATGAATTCATCCCGTTGGTCAGCGTAAAGTCGTCACCTCCGACACGCAATAACGCCAGATTCACATACGGTTCGATAAACCACGCATCGCCAAAGGTGAAGTGCCGACCGAATTCGAGCGTCATCCCCACACTGTTCTCGCCAAAGCTGCCATTCGCGCCGGAGCCGTCGCTCATCAGCACGTTGGTGGTGTTGGAGAAGTGATTGAATCGCACCACGCCGTCAAGGTAGTAGCCATTGTTGCCGAGCCACGTGGTGTAGAGGCCGCCCGTGTAGCTGTCCACGCCGCCCGTCGAGCCACCGTCGAAGGAGAGCGTGCTATGGCTCGTACCGAGCAATACCCCGACCAGCCACGTACCGCCCCATGCCTTGCCCACAACGGCATCGGCGCCGCCCATCACGCCATATTGCGTCTGACGGTAGTCCACACCGGCCGTTGGCGTCGCATGGAATTGTTTGCCGAACGTACGCACCCAGGCACCGGAATTCGACTGGTCCTGCAACCGGAGATCGCCCATGCGCGTTCGCAGAACCGATTGCTCGCCGTACCACACCGTGGGGGCAACCCCCGAAATACCGATGACGGCCTGCGTGCTGGGCGACAGGTCGGCGTCGTCGGTCGAATCGGTGGCCAATATCCAGTTGTTGCCGTCTTGACGCAGATCGTAGCTGTAGACCCCGGCGTCGACCTTACCGCCGACGACAGAGAATGCCGCCCCGCCGCCGCCCGTGGTCACCACCGTCAGCGGTGCGGTCGTGCTCGGTTGTCCGCCGGTGTTCTGGACATGCAACTGATAGGTCCCGGTCGCCGCCCCCGTCACCGCCAGAAGATCGCCGGATTGTGCGGCGATGTTCGTACTCATGGCGAACGTGCCGTTGCCGGAGAGCGTGCCGAGCGTGAGCGTGTGGTAAGTGTTCGTGCCCGCTGCGGTGCCGGAAATGTCGATGGTGCCGCCATTCATCGTCACGGTCGGTACGCTGTTGTTACCGGTCAGCGACCATTTCGCGTTCGAGTTCACGGCCAATGAATTGAGATTGACCAGCGCACCGGTGAGCGCCGCATCGTTCTGCAACGTCAAATTGACGGTCGCGGTGCCATCGCCGGTGACATTGCCCGTGAGTTGCGAGTTGTCCACGGTAATCGCCGAGGTGATCGGGCCGACCGCCTTGATCACATTGCCGTCCGACCCGGTGATCGACGTACCGTTTTCGATGAGAACCGTCGCCGTGCGATTGCCTGTCTGGCTAGGCTGCGGTTGTATGAGAATGCCTGAGCCGGCGGTGCCGGTGATCGTCGCGCCATTGAGCGTCGTGGTGGAAGTCGAGCCCCCCACGCCTGTGGCAATCCATAGACCGTTTTTGCCGGTCGTCGTGCCGCCATTGATATTCAGGGTCGAATCGAAGTTGACCGCCCCGGCATTGAACCCCCCCGTCGATCCGCTGCCTGAGGTGACCGTGCTGTTCGTGAGCGTCAGAGTGCCGTCGATGCTGACCTGAGCCCCGAACGCGTTACCGGAAATCGTGCTGTTGGTCACTGTCGCACTGGGTGGCGTCGTGAGACCTCCCGACGCGCCGAGTGCCAAACCGGCACCGCCGGTGCTGGTCAAAGTGGAATTGTCGATGGTCGCGCTCGAATTGAGCACCTGGACTGCCGGATTGAGTGTCGTCGACTGAACCGTCGCGCCGGTAAGACTCAACGTGCTGCTGGTCTCCAGCGTAATGGTATTGGTTGCTGCCCCTGGCTCAACGGTGAGGGACCCGCCATTGGTCACCACCCATGGCTCAGTCGGGTCGCCCGGTGCGGTGACTGTCGCAGACGTGCCATCGACGGTGGCGGCATGGGCGTGCGCGGAGAGGCAGGCAATACCGATTCCGATGGCCTGAGCTATCGGATGCCGCGCTGGCGTCAGGAACTTTGACGTTTTCATACGGTTTCTCCCGCAAGTGGGGACGACACGTCTAGCGTCGGCAGTTGTGTCCTGTCCGTCAGATGAAGCCCGCGTCAAATACTTGTGCAGCCAACCGATCGAATGCCGGCGTTTTTTCTTTGAATATTCGTTCAGCCCCTATAACAATCAATGACTTGCAGGGCACATTAGATTGAAATTTAGGAGCAAGTCGCCCCCACTGCACCTGTCAACATTGACAGGTGCGGTCCGGGACATTTCGTGCGAATGTGTCGGGTGGTGCCGGTGGACACGAACTTGGCCGGACTTTGCGGCATTTTGCCGGCGCGGCCGTCTGGCGATGCGGCGAGTCAGGTGCCGGTAGCCCGGCTTTCGGCGAGTGCCGCGACAACGGTATCGGCGAGCTCGACGGGATCGGCCTCGCTCACGTCACTCTGTGTGTGCAGCGGGGTGGAGCGGCAAAGCGGGGTAAGGCGCAGGTACGGTGGCTCTGCTTGCGCGAAAAGTGTCACGCTCGGCGTTCGCGTCGTGTGAGCCACGTGCATCAGCCCCCCGTCCGCGCCGATAAACAGGGCCGCGTTCGCAATCACTCGCTTCGCATCGCGCAGCGTGAGGCTGCCGACAAACGAAGCAAGACGCAGATTCACGAACTTGGCATCCATCAACGCATTTGCCGCTTCGACACCGTTGCCGGAACCCAACAACACGATGCCGCGGGGCATGCCCGGCTGGTATGCGATGTCGTAAGCCTGCAGAAACGCTCGCCAATGCGCATACGTGCGGCGCGGTTCGACACCCCCCATCGCCAGTGTGAGAAATGGCCCCTCGGGCAGTTGCCGTGCGATCGCTTCAGGCAAATCCGCCTCATGACGGAGGTACGGTTTTGCGCTCGCGAACAGGTGGTCGGACGCCAGATTCAGCGAAAACACGTCATTCACAGCCGCGAAACTGAACTGCGTCTGGTTGCGATCCGGGCCGTGGAAATAGCGGAACAGGCAAGCGAAGGGCAGCGTCGGGAAAAACTTGCGCTTCAGACGCAACGTCGGATAGTTGAATTCCTGAAGCACGACCACGTCGTAATCCGCTGGATTCACCTGCGCGGGATCGCCGTAGACGTGACGGAAAATGTCGTCTCCCTCGAATACCGCTTTCAGGCCCGGTGCGATCAGCAGATCGACGGGACCGGCGCGATCGCGAAGCAGCGCGCGCCCGGACATATCCATCACGGCGTCGCCTACCGACGCCTTCCCGCCGTAGATCCACAACACGCGCGCGCCCGGCGCCACATGACGCACTTCGTGGCGCATCTGCCCGCTCATGGCGAGACGCACGCGCCGGTGCAGATACTTTTTGGCGACGGTGAGCGCAGACGTGCGCTGCATGAAGACGTCGGGCTCGTGATACACCCAGGCGTAGGGAATGCGGGTGCTGGGTTCGGTCAGAGCGCCCAGTCGGCGGGCAATGAAGCGCTGCAATGGCATGGTCGGTTCGGAAGCGGGCCGGCCGCATCGCTGGCCCGCATTCCGGTCGGATATGCGAGCGCGTCAGGCGGCTATGGAAGTTCGGGAGTATGCCACGGCTGCCCGAGCGCGACGCAGCGACTGCCGCACAAGCCGCGCTCCACCCTGCGCTCTGCGCTTCAGACGCCCTCCAGCCCCGCGCCGTTCACACCACCTGGAAATGGTGCGTACCGTCGCGATGCAGTTGGTCGACGAGACCGAACTCCCAATCGAGATAGGCCTGCATCGCCTCGGCCGCGTTGTCGGTGCCCTCGTAGGGGCGACGATAGCGATCGTCGCGCGGGCTCGCGAGCCGCGTTTCCCCCGACGTCAGCGGCAAACCGGCATGGATCCACGCTTGCGTGCCGCCTTCGAGCACCACGATCTCCGCATCCGTCAAACGTCGCAAGTCGGCTGCCGCAAAGCGCGCGAGCAGGCTCGAGCCGCAGGTGAGCACGTAACGCTGTGCGGGACCGATCGTGCGCAGCGCCTGCGCCAGACGCGCCCGAATCACGAACCACGCGCCCGGAATATGCCGTTTGACGTAATTGACGCCCGACGTGAAGTCGAGCACGGCGATCTGTCCCGACGTCGCGTCATCGAGCCAGCGCGCGAGCACCGCAGGCGTGACAGTGGCAACTTCGGGAGCGCTTGGCGTGTGAACCGGCCAGCCGCCCTGCGCGCTGCGGGCGTCGGCCCCGTGCGGCTCGACGACGTACACCGTCCAGCCCATTTGCGCGAGCCATGAGCCGGTCATGTCGGCACGCACGCCGTCGTCGTCGGCGAGCACGATCCACGCGCCGCGCACCGGCGCCTGATGATCCGTTTCCTGCACGAGCTGTCCGCCCGGCGCACTCGCAAAATTCGGCAAATGCCCAGCGGCGTATTCCTCCGGCGTACGCACGTCGAAACGATAGACGGTACGCCCGGGCGCATTGAGCGATGGCACATCGTCCACGGCAATACGGTGCACCCCGGCGCGATCCGCCACAGCGCGCGCCCCTTCGCGCGCGACAGCCAGCGTCGCCTCGCGCACGGTCGCCGGGTGACGGCGATCCGCGCCGCGCTCGAGCGACTGACCGGCCAGCGTCCAGCCGATGGTGCCGTTGCGCAACGCCGCGACCGGATTGGGCAAACCGGCATTGACGAGCGATTGCGTGCCGATGATGCTGCGCGTGCGTCCCGCGCAGTTGACGATCACGCGCGTGGCCGGGTCCGGCGCGAGTTCGCGCACGCGCAGCACCAGTTCGGCGCCGGGCACGCTCGTCGAGCCGGGAATGTTCATGGTCTGGTATTCGTCGAAACGGCGGGCGTCGACGACGACCACGTCGGCGTCGGCATCGAGCAGCGCCTGCACTTCCTGCGCCGAGAGCGACGGCGTGTGACGCAGCCCCTCGACCCATTCGCCAAACGCCTTGCTCGGCACATTCACATCGCGAAAGACTTCGCCGCCCGCCGCGATCCAGCCGTCGAGACCGCCCGCGAGCAGATTGACGTCCGTGTAGCCGAGCTTGCGCAGCACCGCAGCGGCGCGCGGCGCGAGATCCTCTGCGTCGTGAACGCCATAGACGACGATGCGCGTGTCGCGACGCGGAATGCGCGCCCACGCGTCGATTTCCACGCGCGAGAGCGGCAGATTTGCCGCCCACAGCGGGTGCGTCTGCGCGAACGGATCTTCTTCGCGAACGTCCAGCAACGCGATCTCCTCACGCGCGAGCAGCGCGGCGCGCACCTCGGCGTAAGTCAGTTCGGGGAAAGGAAAGTCAGCCGTCTGCAACGGCACGTCGGTCGATTGAACGGACACGGGGGATCCTTGAATTCGTCAGAAATGAATACGTTATTGCTTGTCGGCGGGCGGCGCGGCCTTGCCCCACGGGTTCGGTAATTGCGCATTGGCGTAGCCGGAGACGAAGCCCTTGCGCTCGCCCGCTTCGGTAAACACGCTGCGGTGCACCGCGCCGATGTTCGCGCCGTAGACATGAATGCTCACCGACACGCGGTCGTCATAGGCATTGCTCACGCGGTGGATATCGCCCCGGCGCGGCGACAGCACCTCCACGTCGCCCGGCGTCAGACGCACCGGCTCGCCCGCCACGACGGGCACGCCCTTCGCGTCGAGCACATACGGTTGCGAGTCTTCCGCCCCGCGCAGCATGCCGATCAGGCCCCACACGGTGTGGTCGTGAATCGGCGTGCGCTGGCCGGGGCCCCAGACGAAACTCACAATGGAAAAGCGCTGCGCGGAATCGCAGTGCAGCAAATATTGTTGGTAATGCTCCGGGTGCGGCGTCGCGAATGCCGTGGGCAGCCAATCGTCGCGCGCGACGAGTTGAGCCAGCAGCCCCGCGCCCTCTTCGAGCAGCGTCGTCTCATGCGGACGCCGTTCCAGCAAACGCGAGAACGCCGCGACAAAGGTGCGCAGCGGATCCAGCGCGTCGTAATCATGTGCAGGCAAATCGCGCGACAGGGCGATGCCATTCGATACTGCGGTCATACCTGTCATCCCCGTGATTCGGAGTTCCGAAAAGCAGCAAGCGCGCGCCGGCCGGCCGCGCTCAGAATCGTGTCGTTTTGCGGCGTGTGGATACGGCTGCACAGCACGTCGCGATGAAAGCGCTCAAGCGGGTTGTTGCGCGAGAGCCCGTGGTTGCCCGTAAGCTGCAGGGCCAGTTCGAGCACCCGGATCGCATTGCCCGTCACCGTGAACTTTAGCGCACCGCTGGCAATGTCGTCATCGGGTTCACCCGCATCGGCCGCCTGGGCCGCCGCATCGAGCAGACGCTGGTTGACGTGAAGCAAGGTTGCGATCTCGCCCGCCGTCTCCTGCACGCGCGGCAGGCTCGCGAGCGGCGCGCCAAGGTTGCCGGGCACGCGGGTGTTCAGGAACGAGACGAGCCAGTCCACGCCCGCACGCGCTACGGCGTCGTAGAGCGTGCCGAGCAGCACGCTCGTCCACGCCTGTTGTTCGACGTGCGCATCGTTATCCCGTTGACCGGTGCCCGCTGGCGCCCATTCGTTCGGCAGCCGAATATCGACCGCATTGCCGAAAGGCAGATCGATGTCCTCGAGAATGACCTCGTGACTGGCGGACGCGCGCAACCCGAGGTGATCCCAGCTCGGAACGACGCGAATGCCGGGGCGATCCGGCGAGTCCTCGGAACCTGCGGGACGCGGCACCAGAAACACGCCGATGCGCGGCTGCGCTTCGTCAGTGCGTGCCCAGACCGACAGCCAGCGCAGCGCCGGAATGCCCGTGCAATAGAGCTTGTGCCCGGACAGGCGCCAGCCGGTTTCCGTGCGTCGCGCCACGGTCGACGGCAGGCCGCCGCGCGCGGGCGTGCCCAGATCGGGCTCGACGCGCAGCGCATTGACCAGCGCGCCCTCACGAACGGCGCTCTCGAATACGGCCTGACGTTGCGCCTGCGGCCAGCGCGTGCTGGGGCGCACGAGCGAGCGATGCTGGAGATACGTCATCGTCAGCACGAGCGCCGTGGCCGATTCGCCGGCAGCGATGGCCCCAACGATACGACGCGCCGTCGCGAGCCCGCCACCGCCGCCGCCAAGCGCGCGCGGCACCACTTCGGAGATCAGGCCGTGACGGTGCAACAGCGCGAAGTTGTCGAACGGGAAGCGCGCATCGCGATCGAGCAACGCAGCGCCTTCGGCCAGCGCCCGTGTGATCGGCGGAAGCAGCGTGTCCAGTTGCGCCAGACGCGCGGCCCCCTCGGCGCGAGGCAAAGGCAGCACCGCCCCTGAAAGTGCGAGACCGGGAGAAGACATGATTTTGGAATAAGCAAATACGCGTTTGACGCAGGGTGCGCCTATCTACGCAGTGTCCCTAGCGTAAGGCCCGGCGCGGCGTCACCCAACCATCCATATCGAATAATCTTTGCGGAAATGATTATTTAACGGCCGAAGATTGTTTGCGTAGGCTCACTCCCATTCACCGTCTGTTCCGATCGATGGGCGTGTAGCGCAAACCGACCCACGTCGCCGTGCACGCGTCCCTCACCCCACAGGAGAACGTCGTTCATGAGCGTCGAGATCATCGGCATGATCCAAAGCAGTAAGCAATCCGAAATACATCCGAAGCGTGGTCCTGCCGTCGACCGCGATTATGTGCGCAACTTCGCGCGCGCCCACGAGCAATCCGGCTTCGATCGCATTCTCGTGCCGCATCACTCGACGAGCCCGTCGGCCACGCTCACGATTGCTTACGCGTCGACCGTGACCGAGAACATCCACTTCATGCTCGCGCACCGTCCGGGGTTCGTCGCGCCGACGCTGGCCGCACGCCAGATCGCCACGCTCGACCAGTTCAGCGGCGGACGTCTGGGCGTTCACTTCATTTCCGGCGGCTCCGACGAAGAGCAACAACGCGACGGCGACTTCCTCCTGCACGACGAGCGCTATGCACGCACCGACGAGTATCTGAGCATCCTGCGCCGCATCTGGACGGAAGACACGCCCTTCGATCACGACGGCAAGTATTACCGCTTCAAGCAGGGCTTCTCCGAAGTCAAGCCGGTGCAGCAACCGCATGTGCCGATCTTCTTCGGCGGCGCCTCCGAAGCTGCGCTGGAAGTCGCGGCCAAGCATGCGGACATCTACGCGCTGTGGGGCGAATCGCTCGATCAGGTGCGAGACATCACCACGCGAGTGCGCGCAGCCGCTGCCGTATATGGCCGTGTACCGCGTTTCTCGGTGTCGTTCCGCCCGATTCTGGCCGAGACCGAAGCGAAGGCCTGGGAGCGCGCCGACAAGATTCTGGCGCAGGCCAGGGCCATTCGCGACGCCGCCGGTCTGCCGCAAGGCTCGGCGTTGCAAAGCGAGGGGGCGCGACGTCTGCTTGCCGCGGCCGACAAGGGCGCGCGTCTGGACAAGGTGCTCTGGACCGAAATCGCCAAGCTCATCGGCGGACGCTCGAATTCGACGGCGCTCGTCGGCACGCCCGAGCAAGTCGCCGATGCGCTGCTCGACTATTACGACCTCGGCGTGAGCACGTTCCTCATTCGCGGCTTCGACCCGCTGGGCGACGCCATCGACTATGGCCGCGAGCTGATCCCGCGCCTGCGCACGCTTGTCGCCGAGCGCGACCGTCAGAACGACGCCACGCGCCGCGCCGCGTGAGCGGTTCAGTCCCCCACAACACTCGACGATTAGGAGAAACCCACATGGCTGCCGTTCTGCCCGTCGACACCCACGGTTTCGGACGCACGACGTCCACCCCCATCGCGCCGACGCGCACCACGCCGACTGGCCTCGTGCTCAACGCCACGCCGCAGCAGCGCTTCTGGTTCGATGCGCCGCCCGTGCGCAGCGATATCCTCGCCGAGCGCCGTCATCGTCAGACGCGTCTGGCCGCAGCGTTCCGTATCTTCGCGCGCCACGGCTTCGATCTCGGGCTGGCCGGTCACATCACTGCGCGCGATCCCGAGCTGCCCGACCACTTCTGGGTCAACCCGCTCGGCGTGCACTTCTCTCGCATCAAGGTCTCCGACCTGCTGCTCGTGAACGCCAGGGGTGAGACGGTCGTGGGCGATCGTCCGCTGAACAAGGCGGCCTTCGCGATTCACGCGGCCATTCACGACGCGCATCCGCATCTGGTCGCCGCCGCGCACACGCACTCGACTTATGGCAAAGCCTGGTCGACGCTGGGCCGCGCGCTCGACCCGCTCACGCAGGACTCCTGCGGCTTCTTCGAGGACCACGCGCTGTTCGACGACTTCACCGGCATGGTGGTCGACGACAGCGAAGGCAACCGTATCGCAAACGCGCTGAACAAGCCCGACGGCAGCGGCACGGTCAAGGGCGTGATCCTGAAGAACCACGGCATTCTCACCGCCGGCCCGACGGTCGAGGCCGCCGCGTGGTGGTACATCGCGCTCGAGAACGCCGCGCACACCCAGTTGCTGGCCGAAGCGGCCGGCACGCCGCAGCCCATCGACGAAGCGACGGCGCGTCACACACACAGCCAGGTCGGCGGCCCGGAAGGCGCGCTGTACTCGTTCGAGAGCCTCTACGAGGGACTCGTCGCTGCCGAGCCGGATTTGCTCGACTGACATTTTTCGACGTACGCCAAGGGTGTGCGCCGTCGGCATGCCATGACACACACCGGCACTTGCACCCGCCCATAAACATCAGAAATCAACAGGGGAGTCGTATCCATGAAGTTTCGTCATACCGATAGCATCGATAACGCCAATAACACCGCGAACGCCGTGAGCACTGCCCACGCAGCCGAGATTGCCCCGCAAGCCGACGTCCACACCGGCCGCCGCAAAGTGCTGCGCGCAGGCACGGCCGTCGCCCTCGCCGCCCCGGCACTGCTGCTCGGGCGCAAAGCGTGGTCGCAGCCGAAGAAGCTCACATTCGCGTGGAACCAGAACTCGTTCTGCCTGACGCCCATCGTGGCCGCCCAGGAGCGCGGCTTCTTCGAGAAGAACGGCCTGCAAGTCGACCTGATCAACTACAGCGGCTCAACCGACCAGTTGCTTGAATCCATCGCCACGGGCAAGGCCGACGCCGCCGTGGGCATGATTCACCGCTGGCTCAAACCGCTCGAATCGGGCTTCGACGTGAAGATCATCGGCAGCTCGCACGGCGGCTGCGTGCGTCTGCTCGGCGCGAAAGCCGCGGGCATCACGTCGCTCGCAGCGCTCAAGGGCAAGACCGTCGGCGTGTCGGATCTGGCCGCGCCGGGCAAGCACTTTTTCCAGATTCTGCTCGCGAAGAACGGCATCGACGCCGAGCGCGACATCACATGGCGTCAGTACCCGGCGGATCTGCTCGGCGTGGCCGTCGACAAGGGCGAGATTCAGGCGATTGCCGACGGCGATCCGAATCTGTACCTGCTGGAAAAGCGCAGCAACGGCGCTTACGTCGAACTGGCAACGAACCTCAGCGGCGAATACGCCCGCAAGGTGTGCTGCGTGATCGGCGCACGCGGCGATCTGGTGCGCAACGACCGTGCGGCAGCGAGTGCGCTTGCGCGCTCCATCGTGCAGGCCACCGAGTTCGTCAACGAGAACCCGAACGAAGCCGCGAAGATCTTCGCCAAGTACTCGCCGAAGATCAGCCCGGAAGACCTGCGCAAGCTGTACGCAACGCTCACGTATTCCCATCACCCGACCGGTGTGGATCTGCGCGACGAAATCGCGTACTTCGCCGACGACTTCCGTCGCATCGGCGTGCTCAAGAAGACGACCGATCCGCAGAAGCTGGCGCAGCATGTCTACGCCAATGTGCTCGGCTAACTTTGCTCATCTAGGAAGGGCGACCATGAGTGCCATTCTCGACAACGCGGCGCTGCACGGGGGCTCCCCCGCCTGCGCGCTGGAATTGACGGAACAGACCGAGGGCCCCGCGCTGCGCGTGCCCGTGCCACGTTTCGACGAAACCGAAATCGATCAGTTGTTCGCTGCGCCGCGCACGTCGGCGTTGTGGGGCGTCGGCTTCGCAGCGGCGCTCGCGTGGGCCGCCTTCGCCGCACTCACGCTACGCTGGCCCAACAAGGTCGTGGGCTTCTCGGACTGGGCGTTTACCGACGAGTTGGGCGTGTTCGCGCTGGCTGTGGCCGCCCTGCTCGCCGTGCTGTCGGTCGCGGGCCGTGCCACACCGCCCCTGCTGCGTGTGCGTGAAGCACTCACGGGCGCCGGGCCGTGGCTCGTCGCCATCGCGCTCGCGCTGTCCGCCTGGGAAATCCTCACGGCAAAGACCGGCGCATTGCCCACGCCCTTCTTCGCGCCGCCGCAAGCGCTCATCGAGGTCTATACGGAAGACTGGCGACGTCTGGGCGACAGCGCAGTGAACACGCTCAAGCTGCTCGGCATTGGCTTCGGATTCGGGGCGATTGCGGGCTTTCTGATCGGCGTGTCGATCGGCTGGTCGCGCGCCATCGGTTATTGGGTGCACCCGGTGTTGCGTGTGCTCGGTCCCGTGCCTGCCACAGCGCTCCTGCCGCTCACGTTCTACTTCTTCCCGTCGAGCTATTCCGCTGCGGCCTTCCTGATCGCACTGTCGACGGCGTTTCCGGTCGCGGTGCTCACATGGTCGGGCGTCGCGGGTGTCAACAAGAGCTATTACGACGTGGCCCGCACGCTCGGCGCGTCCGAAGCGTTTCTGGTGCTGCGTGTAGCGATTCCGGCCGCGCTGCCGAACGTGTTCGTCGGCCTGTTCATGGGGCTGGGTGCATCGTTCTCGGTGCTCGTGACGGCCGAGATGATGGGCGTGAAGTCCGGTCTGGGCTGGTACCTCACGTGGGCGCAAGGCTGGGCGTCTTACGTGAACATGTATGCCGCGCTGATCGTCATGGCCCTGCTCTTCTCCGGCGTCATCACGCTGCTCTTCACCGTGCGCGATCGCGCCCTCGCCTGGCAGAAAGGAACCGTCAAATGGTAAGCGCCGCCACCTCCTCTCCTACGTTCGCAGGGCCGGACGCCGGGCTCCCGGCGTCGGCGCAAATCGACGCTGCCCCTTCGCCGGCCCCGGCCAACGAAGCCGGTGCGCAGATCGACATTCAGGGCGTGAGCCACTGGTTCGGCTCCCGGCAAGCGCCGTTGCAGGTGCTCGACGGCGTCGACCTGAAAGTGGCGCCCGGCGAATTCGTGGCATTGCTCGGCCCGAGCGGTTGCGGCAAGTCCACGCTGCTGCGACTGGTGGCCGGACTGGAGACGGCCACGCGCGGCACCATCACGCAGGACGGCACCGCCATCACCCGCCCCGATCCGTCGCGCATCGTCGTGTTTCAGGACCCGACGCTGTACCCGTGGCGTACGGTGCGGGACAACGTCGCCCTCGGCCTGCAAGCGCGCGGTGTGCTCGCCCGCGAGCGTCAGCGCGTGGGGGCCGCGCTGGCGCGCGTTGGCCTTTCCGAGTTTGCCGACGCTTTCCCGCATCAACTCTCCGGCGGCATGGCGCAACGCGTGGCGCTCGCCCGCGCCCTCGTCAACGATCCACGCCTGCTGGTGCTCGACGAACCGCTGGGCAAGCTCGATTCGCTCACGCGACTGACGATGCAAAGCGAACTGGTCGATCTGTGGCAGCGCGCGGGCTTCTCCGCCCTGCTCGTCACGCACGACGTCGAAGAAGCGCTCTTTCTTGCGCAACGTGTGATCGTGTTCAGCCCGCGTCCGGCGAAGATCGTGGCGGAGCTGCACGTCGATCTGCCGTATCCGCGCCATCGCGGCGACGCTCGCATTACCGAACTGCGCCACGAAGCGCTCCGACATCTGGGGCTCGATGCAAGCTGGTAAATGGGTCAGATGGCGCAAATGGTTCGGCAAGTGCCTTGGCAAGTCCGCAGATCGTAATGTCATGACGCAGGTGAAGTCCGCTGTCCGGCCGTCATCGGGTCGCCTCCGCACGGAGCGAGCCCGATGACGTCGCCGCCCTCTCATCTCTGGCTCAATGCCCTGCTTCAGGCGTTGCAGTTCGTGCAGTCCACGTGGCTCGGCACGCTCTACACGCTCGGCATTACCGACGACTCTCACGGTGCTCCCGCCTGGCCGTGGGGCCTGCGTATCGCCGGGGAAAATCTCGTCATCGACGTCGCCCTCGCCCGTCAGTTTGCGTGGACGCTGGCGGCCATCGCGTTCGCCATCGTCTGCCTGCTGGTCGCCCTGTTCTGGCGACGCGCGTGGCGCTGGCTGAGCGTTGCCGCGATCGGCGCGCTGGCGTTGGCGCCATGGCCGTCGCCATCGTTGTGGCTGACGGCCGCCGTGCCTACCAGCTTTCATATCAGTCCGACGGGATTCACGGTGCAGAGCATTGCGCGCGGATCTCGCGTCTATGCGGCGCAATGCGCTGCGTGCCACGGCGCGGACGGACGCGGGGAAGGCCCGCTCGCCGCGACACTGAACCGCTGGCCGCCCACGATGGCGAGCGGCCTGCTCGGCCGTCGCGCCGATGGCGAACTGTTCTGGCACGTGCTGTACGGCATGCGCGACGACCACGGGGTGACCATGCCCGGGTTCCTCGGGCGTCTGAGCGACCGCGAAGTCTGGGCCGCACTCGATTACATGCGCGTACTCTCCGCATCGGCGGGAATGGCCGCAGGCGGTAGTTGGCCTGTACCGATTGCGTTGCCGTCGGTCAGCGTGAAATGCGCCGATGCGCCCGATCGGCAAGTCTCTGCCTGGCGCGGTAACCAGCGGGTTCGCGTGGTGGCTATCGACGCCTCGCACCCGGCACCGTTCGAAGACCCACGATTTCTCACGCTGCTGGTTCAGCGCAGCGCCGCGCAGGCACCGGTTCAGGCGCAGACGCCAACGTTCAAAGCGATTCGCACAGCGGCGGCGCCAAGTGCCGAGCGCGCACCCGTCAACGTCACACCGCTCTTCGGCGTGCGGGCGGACTGCGTTGCCGACTCGCCGCAGGCCTGGCAGGTCTTCGCGGAAATCGCCGGGGTATCGCCGTCCGGTCTTGCGGGCACCGAATGGCTGGCCGACCGTGACGGCTGGCTGCGCGCCCTCGCCCCGGCGGGACGTCGCGGCTGGGCCGACGGCGGGCTGATGTGCACGACGACGACAGCCCTGCCCGACGGCGCACAACCTAGCCCGCGAGCCGATCCCCTCACCGCCACGCTGCGCCAGATGGACGACGACCCGGTGCGGTTCGTCAAAGGCGGCTTCGTGCATTAGCGATTCGCTGCCGTCCGCTGCACTCGCTCACCCGTTTCACTCCTTCATCGATCCACCACCGACTTTCACCATGACGATTTCCCGACGCCGGTTTCTGCAATACGTGACGACTTCGAGCGCGGCAGGCGCACTCACTACCCTCGCGCTGCCCGGCGTGTCCTACGCGCAATCGGGTCGCCCCGTGCTCAAGGCGGGCGACCAGAAGGGCGGGCTGCGCACGCTGCTCGAAGCCGCCGACGAACTCAAGCAACTGCCCTACGACATTCAATGGACGGAATTCCCCGCCGCCGCGCCGCTGGCCGAGGCACTCAACGCGGGCGCGGTCGATTGCGGGCCGATTGGCGACGCGCCGGTCATCTTCGCCTTGTCCGCAGGCGCAGCGATCAAGATCATCGGTGCGAATCGCTCGGACGCATACGGCACCGCCGTGCTCGTGCGTCCCGACGCCACACTGCGCAGCGCCGCCGAGCTCAAGGGCAAAAACATCGGCACGACGCGCGGCTCGATCGGCCACTTCGTCACACTCAAGGCGATCACCGCGGCCGGGCTCTCGCCGAGCGACGTCAACTTCCGGTTCCTGCCGCCCGCGGACACCATCACGGCGCTGGCCAGCGGATCGGTCGACGCCTGGGCCACATGGGAGCCGTACACGGCCGTGGCCGAGACGACCGGACGCGCCCGCGTGCTCGTGAACGGCCGGGGACTCTGGTCGGGGCTGAGCTATCTCGCGGCAACGGACGCGGCCATCGCCGCCAAGCAGGAAGTGCTGCGCGACTTTCTGTCGCGCGTGGTGCGCGCGCAGGTCTGGTCGTATCAGCACGTCGATGCCTTCTCGGCAGCGATGGCACGCATCATCGGCATTCCGCCCGAAGCCGCGAAGCTCCAGTTCTCGCGACGCGCCACGAAATGGCGCAATCTCGACGACGCCCTCGTCGCCGAGCAGCAACGCACGGCCGACTTCTACTCGCAGGTCGGGTTGCTGCGTCAGCCGCTCGACGTCAAAACAACGTTCGACCGTCGCTTCCCCATCAAGGTCTAACGGTTTTTGACGGTTCGACGGCGTCAGGTCCGCCGGTGGCTCGACGGATGCCTTGCCGTCGTATTCGGCGCGGCGGGCTGGCAATTGCTGACATCTCCGCTGTAGTCGCGGCACTTGCGGACATTGGCGAGCCATCGACACGGCGCGATCGGAAATTACGGCGACCACCTGTGGTAGCGTGACGTTTTTGCACCTCATCGTGCTGCCCGGCCCTCCTCGCCGCGCCAAGCCCCTGACGCCATGCTCGATTTCGATGCCGACGCGCTGATGCGTCTCGTAACCACGCCCATGCCGTACGGCAAACACAAGGGCACCATGATCGCCGACCTGCCGGGCAACTACCTCAGTTGGTTCGCCCGCGAAGGCTTCCCGCCGGGCGATATCGGCCGTCTGCTCGCGCTCATGCACGAGATCGATCACAACGCGCTGGGCGAATTGCTCAAACCGTTGCGCGCCCGGGCGCAGGCCGCACGTCCGCGATAGCCGGGCGATGAGGGCCACGGCCTCCGATATCGTCAGCGCCGCGCGAGCATCGACGGCAGACGGCGTCGCACCCACTGCGTCTGCTGCTCGTGCGCGTGTGCGAGTTGCAGCACGGCGAGATCCGCCTGCGCGCGGCCGACGATCTGCAAGCCCATCGGCAGCCCGCGAACATCGAAGCCGACCGGCACGCTGATCGCCGGGAGTCCCGCCAGCGTCGGCCCGATCACGACTTCCATCCAGCGGTGATACGTATCCATCGGGCGGCCCGCGACCGACGTCGGCCAATGCGTTTCGGCTGCGAACGGGAAGACCTGCGCCGACGGCAACAGCAGGAAGTCGTAACGCTCGAACAAACGCGCCAGTGAGCGATACCATTCGCTGCGGTCGATGGACGCACGGAACACATCGGCGGCGCGCAAGGTCTCGCCGCCTTCGACTTCCCACCGCGCTTCAGGCTTGAGCTTGTCGCGCCGCGCCGGATCGGCGTACATCTCGCCCAGCGATCCATTCACCATCCAGTGCCGCAGCGTGAGCCACGTCCGCCAGAGTCGTTCGGGCGAGAAGTCGGGGGCGCACGGCTCGACCTCGCATCCCATCGCCGCGAAGTCGCCAAGCGCCGCCTCGCACAGTGCCATCACACCGTCTTCCATCGGCAGATACCCGCCGAAGTCACCCAGCCAGCCCAGCTTCACCCCCTTCACATCGCGTTGCAGCGCGCCCGCGACGAGTGAGGCGTCGTGAGCGAGCGAGAGCGGGCTGCGGGCGTCGTAGCCCGATTGCGTGACGAGGAGTTGCGCGACATCGGCGACCGAGCGTCCCATCGGACCTTCGGTGCTCAGTTGCTGAACGAAGACTTCCGGTGCGGGGCCATAAGGCACGCGCCCCTGCGACGGCCGCAAGCCGTAGACGTTGCCGTACGCCGCCGGATTGCGCAGCGAGCCCATCATGTCGCTGCCGTCGGCGACCGGGAGCATACGCAGCGCCAGCGCACTGCCCGCCCCGCCGCTGCTGCCGCCGGCGATACGCGTCGTGTCGTAGGCATTGCGCGTGATGCCGAAGACCGGGTTGTAGCTGTGCGAGCCGAGTCCGAATTCGGAGACGTTGGTCTTGCCGATGAAGATTGCGCCCGCCGCACGAATGCGCGCCACGCTGATGCTGTCCTGCGTATCGGGCGCGTCGAGCGTCAACGGCGATCCCTTGCGCGTGGGCAATCCGGCGCAGGCCGCGAGATCCTTCACCGCGTGCGGCATGCCGTGCATCCAGCCCAGATAGTCGCCCCGCGCCAGTTGACGGTCGCGCTCGTCGGCCTCGGCAAGCAATGTCTCGGCGTCACGCAGCGACACGATGGCGTTCACAGCGGGGTTGTATTGCGCGATGTGCGCGAGATAGACCTGCATGACCTCGCGGCAGGACACGCGACGGCGGCGAATGGCGTCTGACAAAGCCAGCGCGTCGAGCGCGACGATGTCGTTCAGGGACGTTTCCGACGTTGCATCCGAGCGGGCAGCGGCGGCCAGTTGGGGGCGCACAGAGGCCATGTGTGTCTCTCTCCTTGGCGGTGGCGTCGTCCAGTGCGACGCCGTAGTTTGACACGTCATTGTCGGTCAAACCCGCCAAGCCTGCCGAGGGAAAATTCAGCCCCCGCGGCAGGGGAGAAGCGTTAGTTCACATCTTCATCGATTCGGGTGCGCCCGGCGCCGTGCCTCGATGCTTTCATGCGCTTGGGTACGTCTGTATCTCGATGAATCGGCGGGTCGGTGACTCAGTGCGTCAGCGGATCGAGACCGGTGGACGCGATGTCTCTGGCCGCCGCCGGCGCCGCCATGTACGTCAGCAGCTTCTTCGCCTCTTCCGGATGCGGCGCCGTCACCGGCACACCACCGGCAAAGCGCGTGACCGATTGCAGCGACTCGGGAATCTTGCCCGCGTAGGCAATGCCCTTCACCGGCAGCAACTCGCTGACTTGCTGCAGACCCAGGGCGTAGTCGCCCGCCGCCACCTTCTCGGCCACCGGCGTCTTCTGCACCATCACCGCCTTGCCGTGCATCTGATCGGCAATTCCCAGCCTCTTGAACAGTTCGCGCTCGACATACACGCCGCTCGCGCTATCCGAGTAAGCCACCGACTTTGCCGCCAGCAGCGCAGTCTTGAGCTTTTCCGGCGTGCTGACGTCGGGCACCACGTCACCCGCCTTCACCACGACACCGATGCGCGAATCGGCCAGATCGACGCGCGAGTCCGCGCGCACCTTGCCTGCCTTGATGAGATCGTCAAGCGCGTAGCCGACCATGATGACGACGTCGGCCGACTCGCCGCGCGCCAGACGGTTGGGGATCGCCTCGGGCGCTTTGCCCATCGACGGGCCCCACGCCGTGTCGACGTGATCGCCGCTCGCCGCTTCGAACTTGGGCAGCAGCCGCTTGTACGCGGCGGTGAAACCGCCGGAGTTCATCACGTGCAGATCTTCCGCGCTGGCGGGCACGGCGCCCATCAGCATGGTGAGAACGATGCCGGCGCTCAGCGCACGCAGTGCGACCCGCAGACGTCGCGTCGAAATTACTTTCATGGTGTTGTCTCTCTCTCGATGATTTTTGTGAGGTCAGTGAGGTGTCAGCCTGTGGCGAGTGTGGCGCGGGTGCGTCCCTGCCCGCCACGGCTGCCTCGGTAGAGCGCGAGCGTCGCGCAGATCGCGCATAGCGCCGCGAAGCTCATCCAGTAGCCGGGGGCGGCCTTGTCGCCCGTGGCGTGAATCAGATACGTCGACAACGCGGGCGTGAAGCCGCCGAAGATCGCCGTCGCCAGGCTATAAGCGAGCGAGAAACCGGCCACGCGCACGTCCGGCGGCATGACTTCGGTCAACGCCGGAATCATCGCGCCGTTGTACATGCCATACAGGAACGACAACCACAGCAGCGCGACCAGCATGCGCGTGAAGCTCGGGGCCTGCACGAGAAACGAGAGGACCGGGTAGGCGCTCACCAGCGTGAGACCCGCGAAGAGCAGCAACACGGGACGGCGGCCGATACGGTCGGACAACGCACCGCCGATCGGCAGCCAGATGAAGTTCGACACACCCACGCACAGCGTGACGAGCAGCGCGTCGGCGCTCGACAGATGCAACACGCTCTTGCCGAACGTCGGCGCATACACGGTGATCAGGTAGAACGCGGTGGTGGTCAGCGCAACGAGCATAGTGCCGCCGATCACAACACCCAGGTTGGCGGCCATCGAACGGAACACTTCACGCACCGACGGGTGACGCTTGCGTTGCTTGAATTCGTCGCTCTCTTGCAGCGAACGGCGCAGCGCGAAGATCACCGGCACGATCATGCAGCCCACGAGGAACGGCAGACGCCAGCCCCACGCGGCAATCTGTTGCGCGGTGAGCGTGAGCGACAGCGTGAAGCCCAGCCCCGCCGACACGACGATGGCGACCTGCTGGCTGGCGGACTGCCAGCTCGTGTAGAAGCCCTTGCGGCCCGGCGTAGCGATTTCCGCCAGATACACGGACACGCCGCCCAGTTCGGCACCGGCCGAGAAGCCTTGCAGCAGACGGCCGAGCAGCACCAGCACAGGCGCTGCCAGACCGATGGTTTCATAACCCGGCACGAAAGCAATGAGAATCGTGCCGCTCGCCATGATGCCCAGCGTCGTGACCAGCCCTTTACGGCGGCCGACGTTATCGATGTAGGCGCCCAGCACGATGGCGCCGAGCGGTCGCATCAGGAAGCCCGCGCCGAACACGGCGAAGGTCAGCATGAGCGAAGCGAAATCGCTGTCCGTCGGGAAGAAAACGTGGGAAATCTGGGTGGCGTAGAAACCGAACAGGAAGAAATCGAACTGCTCGAGGAAGTTGCCGGCAGTAACGCGCACAACGGCGCCGGCTTTCGAGTGGGTACGCGTTACCGCGTCTTGGGGGCGCTGTGACATGCGCTGTCTCCGTGTTGCCTGCGGCCCGGGGGGTCGGGCCACCAATAATCGTCGCATTGCGTCTCTGCCAGGGACGTGTCGGGCCGTCACGGACGCTTTTTGAAGCCGCCATGTTGCGCCCCCGCTACCCCCTTGTGAATTGCAAGTTTTGGAAAGATTGATGCGAACACGCTATCAATCGTACGATGCTAATGCGCCTACCGAGTGGTAACACGGTACACTCTGCGCCGCCCCGGCTGCCCCGCGCCGAAACACTGCATACATGCTGCAGACGCTTTGCTGTCAAGGGTTTCGGGGCAACGCCCGGCGTTTGCACGCCCTTTTTTCTCCCCCATGTCATGGCGATCAACTTCGATCTGAACGATTTGCAGGCCTTTCGCGCAGTTGCGCAACTCGCGAGCTTTCGCCGCGCGGCCGAATCGATCCATATCTCGCAACCCGCCCTATCGCGCCGCATCGACAAGCTCGAAGACGCGCTGGGGGTCAAGCTCTTCGAGCGCAGCACGCGGCGCGTGGCGCTGACCAACGTCGGGCGCGCATTTGCTCGCGACGCCGAGCGCATTCTCGACGACCTCGACAACGCGCTGCTCGGCATTCGCGACGTGGCGTCGTCGAGCCTCGGGCATGTGACCATCGCCTGTGTGCCCTCGGCGGCGTACTACTTCATGCCGCAGGTGATCTCGCGCTATCACCGGGCGTTCCCACGCATTCGCATCTCGGTGTTCGACGCGAGCGCCAACGAGGTGCTGGCCGCCGTGGTGAACGGCGACGCCGATTTCGGGCTGAATTTCATCGGCAGTCAGGAACCGAACATCGAATTCAAGCTGCTGTTGCAGGAGCGTTATGTCGCGGCGTGCCGGCGCGATCATCCGCTCGCGGGCAAGAAACGGGTGACGTGGCGCGAGCTTTACGAGTACGACTACATCACCGTGGGCAAAGTCTCGGGCAACCGTCTGCTGCTCGATCAGGCGTTGACCGGCTTGCCGCAGCGCCCGCCGAGCATTTGCGAGACACAGCACGTCACCACGATGATCGGGCTGGTGGAAGCCGGTCTGGGCGTGGCGGCCGTGCCGACGATGGCGATGCCCGGCGGCGATCATCCGCTGCTCACGGGCGTGCCGCTGGTCGATCCGGTGGTCACGCGCCGCATGGGCATGATCCGCAGCAAGGCGCGGGCGCTCTCGCCTGCGGCGGCGCAACTGTATCGCTACGTGGCGGAGATGAAGGTGCCGTCGCGACGCCGTTCGAACGGCGACACGCTGACGCCGGATATAACCGACGCGCCGTGATTGCACGCACCGAAACACTTTGTTACCCGTCTTACGAGAAGTGAAACATTGGGTCGACGGCGGGGCGGCAAGGCGTCTTTATACTTGCGTCGCGTCAAACCGAATCGAACTCAAGACTCATGCTCAAGCGAATTTTCCCGTGGATGGCGATCGCCGTCCTCACAGCAACGACTTCCCTGACGGCTTCGGCCAGTGATATGAACAATGCCCTCGGCGGTGCGCTGGGCGGTGTCGCGGGTGCGGCCGTCGGCGGCGCGCTCGGCGGCAGCACCGGTGCCGTGCTGGGCGGTGCGGTCGGCGGGGGCGCCGGCGGCGCGATGACATCGAATCGTCGTGAGCGCACGGGCGCGATCATCGGCGGTGCACTGGGTGGCGGCGCCGGTACGGCCGCAGGCAATGCGATGGGCGGACGCTCCGGCGGCCTGATCGGCGCGGCGCTCGGCGGCGGTGCCGGTGCTGCGCTCGGCGGCAACATGTCGCGCTCGAGCGCTTACGACGACGACCGCTATCGCGGCAAGCGCCGCGGCCATCGCAAGCACCATCACTAAGCACGCGGCATCGGCGAGTGCCGGGACACGATCCCGGCCCGTCGCTTCAGACGTCTGAAGCGCGCCGACTCACGCGGCCTTACGCACCCTCACGCGCCCTCACGCGCCCTCACGCACCCTCACACGCCCTCGCGAGCCGCGAAACGCTCACGTGCGGCCTGCATCATGTACAGCGTGATGCGTTTGACCTCGGCCTGACTCTCGGCGATGTGCGCACCGATCATCTTCTGCGCCAGCGCTGCGTCACCGGCCACAATCGCCTTGAGGATCGCGGCGTGCTCCCTGTATGTCGCGGCAACGCGGGGCTTCTTGGTGAAATCCAGCCGCCGGATGATGCGGATCTTCTCCGTCACTTCCTCGTGCATGCGGGCCATTTCCTGATTGCCGACGGCGGCGACGAGCCGTGCATGAAACGCTTCGTCCATTGCGGCTACGGTCGCGGCGTCCTCCAGTTGCTGTCTGAGTGGCACGCACCACGTCTCGCGCAAGGCATCGAGACGCGACTGCGCGCCGATTTCCACGATCTTCGCGACCGCTGTGGTCTCCATCATCACGCGAATCTCGTAAAGGTCTTCGAAGTACTTGAAGTCGAAGGCCCGCACCTGCCAGCCGCTTCGGAAATGCACTTCGACATACCCCTCGCGTTGCAGCCAGAACAACGCCTGCCGCACCGGCGTGCGGCTCACGCGCATGCGCGTCGCGATATCGCCTTCGCTGAACCTGTCGCCCGGCAGCAAACGAAAATCGAAGATATCCGTCTTCAGTTGCACGTAGATCTGCGCGGCGAGATTGCTCGCGCTTTTGGCCGTACCGGCCGGTGAGCGGTTATCCGTCATTGACGTTTCGACTGTGGGGTTCGGTTCGGGGACCATGCGCGCGCTCATTCCAGCGACACCAACGGCTCGCCTGCGTTGATCGTCATCCCCGGCAGGCAATGAAACTGCCTCACGGTGCCGTCGCGCGGTGCGCAGACCTGGAATTCCATCTTCATCGCTTCGAGGATCAGTAACGGGTCGCCCGCGCAGACGTTCGCGCCCGGTGACGTCAGCAGTTTCCAGACGCTGCCGGTGATATCCGCCGACACGGTCGCATCGCTCGGATCGATGGCCTGCGCGCGCTCGAGCGCCGCATGCGCATCGGCATCCCCGGCCGCCCCCGCATCCGTCGCCCAGCGCGCCACTTCGGCATCGAAGGCGCGTTGCTGAGTGTTCCGGAACGCCGCGAGTTCGGGTTCGATCCGCGCGAGGAAGTCATTGTATTCGCCCAGATCGAAAACCTCTTCCTCGATTCGCACGGCGCTGCGTCCCTCGCGAAAATCGTTACGCAGTGTGTCGAGCTCCGGCTCGCTCACCGGGTAGAAGCGCACCTGATCGAAGAAGCGCAGCAGCCACGGCTTGCCGTCGATGAACACTTCGTTTTTCAGGAACTTGTTCCAGATCGGCAGCGTGCGGCCTACCAACTGATAGCCGCCCGGCGAGTCCATGCCGTAGATGCACATGTAGACACCGCCAATGCCGACCGTGCCCTCTGCGGTGTATGTCCGCGCGGGGTTGTATTTCGACGTGAGCAAGCGGTGGCGCGGGTCGACCGGCACAGCGCACGGCGCGCCAAGGTAGACGTCGCCCAGCCCCAGCACCATGTAGCTCGCGTTGTAGAGCACGTCGCGCACGTCGCCGACCGAGGGCAGGCCGTTGATGCGCCGCATGAACTCGGTGTTGCTCGGCAGCCAGGGGGCGGTGTCGCGCACCGATTGACGGTAACGCGCGACAGCGTCGAGCGTGGCCGAATCTTCGAATGCCATCGGCAGATAGACGACACGGCTCGGCACCTTCATCGTCGCAATGTCGGCGAGCAAGGCGTCGGCGATGCGCAGCGCATGCACGAGCGCATGCTGCGGGATGACGCGCGAGTCGTATCGCACCTGGAGTGAGCGCACGCCCGGCGACAGCTCCTCTACGCCCGCCACCGGATGCTCGCGCAGCGCCTCCATGAGCGCATGCACGCGAAAACGCAGGTTCAGATCGAGCACGTTCTCGCCGTACTCGATCAGGATGTATTTGTCGCCTGCCTGACGGAAGACGGTCTTGGGATGCGTATCCTGCGCGGCGGCTTCGAACAGGATCGGGGCACCGCGCTCCGGGCTGAACGCCGGGGCGGGCGCCGTCGTCGCCTGCCAGTCGGCAAGCAGTGCGTCCTGCGAGCGTTCGAGCACGAGTGCAGCGTCGAACGTCATTTCACGGAAACGGATCTTGTCGCCCGGTTTGACCTGACCGACTTTCCACAACTCTGCGCGCGCGATGGTCGCGGCGCACACGAAGCCGCCGAGACTGGGGCCGTCGCGCGTCAGAATCACGGGCATGTCGCCGGTGAAGTTGATGCTGCCGATGGCGTACTCGCAATCGTGCACGTTCGACGGGTGCAGGCCGGCCTCGCCGCCATCGGCACGCGCCCACTGAGGCTTCGGCCCGCTGAGCCGAACGCCCAGACGGTTCGAGTTGTAATGCACCTCCCACTCGCTCGCGAAGAACGTCTCGATGGACTCGGGCGTGAAGAAATCCGGCGCGCCGTGCGGGCCGTAGAGCACGCCGATCTCCCATGTCTTGCCGTACGTGGGCACCAGCGCTGCGGGCAGTGGCGACGGCGCGTAGCGAGGCGCGAGGTCCGCGCAGGCCGGCAGGGTGATGTCGGCAATGGGGAGCACGTCGCCCAGGCGAAGCGTGCGGCCCGCGTGCCCGCCGAATTGTCCGAGCGCGAACGTCGAGCGGCTGCCGAGGTAGACGGGCACGTCCAGACCGTGACGCACCGCGAGATAGGTGCGGCAGCCACTCGTCGCGCGCCCGATGCGAAGCGTCTGGCCAGCCTTCAGGGCAATGGGCGTCCAGAAAGCGAGCGGCTCGCCGTCGAGATCGCCGTCGGTCGGTGCGCCCGTGAGCGCGACGACGGTGTCGCAATGAAAGCGCAGCGTCGGTCCCAGCACGGTTGTCTCGATGCCCGCTGCCTCCGGCGCATTGCCCACGATACGATTGGCCAGACGGAACGCCCAGTCGTCCATCGGGCCGGACGGCGGCACGCCGATATCCCAGTAGCCGACGCGGCCCGGATAGTCCTGCACCGTCGTGTAGGTGCCCGCTTCGACGACTTCAACCCCCTGCGCACGATAGACGAGATGGTCGAGGTAGCGCGTCGACACGTCGCCCGCGACGAAACCCTCGCTGTCGATCACGTGACGCAGATAGTCCAGGTTGGTCGCGATACCCGACAGACGCGTGTGCGCGAGCGCCTGTTTCATCTTCGCAATGGCGGCGGTGCGGTCTTGCGCGTGCACGATGAGTTTCGCCAGCATCGGGTCGTAATGCGCCGACACTTCGGTGCCCGTATCGACCCAGCCATCCACCCGCACATCTGCCGGGAAGTGAACTTCGGTCAAGGTGCCCGGACTCGGCGCGAAGTTGCGCAGCGCATTCTCGGCATAAATGCGAACTTCGATCGAGGCACCGCTGGACGTCACCCCTTGATCCAGCGCTGGCGGCTCACCCGCTGCCGTGCGAATCATCCACTCCACAAGATCCACGCCCGTCACGCACTCGGTGATGGCGTGCTCCACTTGCAGACGCGTATTGACTTCGAGAAAGTAGAACGCCTCTTGCGCCTGGTCGTAGATGAATTCGACGGTGCCGGCCGAGCGATAGTTGACGGCGCGGCCCAGGCTCGCGGCAGCGCTCAGCAAACGTTCGCGCACGGCGTTGGGAAGATTCGGCGCTGGCGTCTCCTCGACCACTTTCTGATTACGCCGTTGCAGCGAACAGTCGCGCTCGCCCAGCGCCAGAACATTGCCGCGGCCGTCACCGAAAATCTGCACTTCGACGTGCCGCGCGCGATCCACGAAGCGCTCCACAAACACGCCGCCATTGGAGAAAAACGATTGCCCGAGTCGCTGCACCGATTCGAAGGCGGCAACGAGTTCGGCTTCGTCGTTGCAGCGCGTGAGACCAATGCCGCCACCGCCAGCGGTGCTCTTGAGCATTACCGGATAGCCGATGGCGCGCGCCGCGTCGCGGGCGGCATCGACATCGGCCAGCAAGCCGGAACCCGGCGTGAGCGGCACGCCCGCCGCTTCGGCCAGCTCGCGTGCCGCGTGCTTCAAACCGAATTGCGCCATCTGCTCTGCGGTCGGGCCGACGAAGGCGATGCCTTCGGCTTCGCACATCTGCGCGAACGCAGCGTTCTCGGACAGGAAGCCGTAGCCGGGAATGATCGCCTGCGCCCCCGTCTGCCTGGCCGCGGCGAGAATGCGCTCGCCCTTGAGGTAGCTCTCGGCGGCGGTGTTGCCGCCGAGTGCAACCGCGATGTCGGCCGCACCGACGTGCCGACTGTTGCGGTCGGCGTCTGAGTAGACCGCCACGCTGCGAATGCCCATGCGCTTTAGCGTGCGCGCAATACGACAGGCGATTTCGCCACGGTTGGCGATCAGAACGGTATCGAACATGGTGTGTCCTTCAAGCGTTGGACGCCGTGGCAGCGCTCGTGTTGCTGGAGAGATCGGAGAGGCTGGCGATGTAGGCGGCCCAGCCGCCGAAGTCCGTGATGTCCCGTGCCTGATTCAAGCCGGATGGCTCGCAGATGAATCCCTTGACCTCGCGGCCATCGGCCAGCGTGACGTTACCGATGCCCAGCGGTGCGGGCACCCCGGCGACGAACGAGCCGAAGGTGTCGAGCGGCACGTCCCACAATTCGAGGCGAATGGCTGCGCCCGCGTCGGCACGCAGCAAGCCGGGCTTGGGCGGCGACGTGTTCGCGAGCGCGAACAGCCGGTAGTTGGCAGCGGTCGTCGTGCTCTCGACGAAGGTCGCGCCACGGCTCGTCAGTTCATGGTTGAGCGGCATGCCTCGCAGGTGCGCGCCGACCACGGCAACGCGGATCGTATTTGAGATCACCGAGGTGACATTGCGCGCCGCCGTTGACGCGCTCGCCTCGCGCGTCAACGGTTTGCCCGTTGCCCCTCTCGTCAAGCCAGTGGCGTGATGCCACTCGCCTGCGAATTCAGTCAGCGCGCGCTCGCGCCAGGCGTCGGCAATGAACGTGATGCCGAACGGCAGGCCGTCGTCGCGCAGACTCGCGGGCACGGAAAAGGCGCTCCAGTCCAGCAAGTTCACGAAATTAGTGTACTTGCCAAGTCGACTGTTCAGGCGCACTGGGTCGGCAAGCAGCGCGTCGATTTTGTAGTGCGTGGGGGCGGTCGGCACGAGCAACGCGTCGAACTGCGCGAGCACGGCGTCGGCGCGGCGCTTCAGGTCGGCCAGACGGTACAGGGCAGCGAACGTGTCGGCAGCGGAGAACGCCTTGGCCTTGAATATGATGTCGCGCACGACCGGGTGGATATCGGCCTCGTTCGTGTTGGCGAAGTCGCGAATCGCGGCGTAGCGTTCGGCCACCCAGGGGCCGTCGTAGAGCAGTTGGGTGACGTCGTCGAACAACGAAAAATCGATAGGCACGCAGGTCGCGCCGCGCGCTTCGATTTGGGCGATAGCCCATCGGAATGCCTTCTCGGCCTGCGCATCGCCGAAAAATTCGGGCGCTGCGGGAATCGCGAAACGCGGGGACGACGGTACCCGCCAGTGACTCGCTTTGGTCGGGGCTTCACGCGACAGACCGTCGGTCGCATCGAAGGCGGCAGCGACGTCGTACACCGCGGCGGCGTCGGCGGCGGTCGTCGCGAATACCGAGACGCAGTCGAGCGTTCGGCACGCGGGCACCACGCCGGTGTTGCTGAGCGCGCCGCGCGTGGGTTTCAGTCCCACGATATTGTTCAGGCCGGCCGGCACGCGTCCCGATCCCGCCGTATCCGTGCCGAGCGCGAACGGCACGATCCCTCGCGCCACCACGCTGGCCGAGCCCGAGCTGGAGCCGCCGCTGATGTACGCCGGATCGAACGTGTTGACGGGGATGCCATAGGGCGAGCGCACGCCAACGAGACCCGTCGCAAACTGATCGAGATTGGTCTTGCCGATGACGACAGCGCCTGCGTCGACCAGACGTTGCACGACTGTCGCGCTGACGTCGGGCGTGTAGGCAAATGCGGGGCAACCCGCTGTGGTTTCGAAGCCGGCGACGTCGATATTGTCTTTGGCCGCAAAGGGAACGCCGTAGAGCGGCAACTTTCGGATGTCTCGGCCGACAGCGTCGAGCCGGGCATCGAGTCGCGTCAGTTGTGCTTGCAGCGCGGCCGGCGTGACAACGGCAATCCATGCGGCGTCGCCGGGCACGAGCGATGCCGTCAACTCGCCAAGCAATTGCGCGGGCGTGGCCCCGTCACGGTAGGCGCTCAACCACTGCGAGATCGTCCATGCAGGCATCTGGTATTCCCTCTTGTGTACAAGTTTGGGGAATACCTATGCAAAGGGTGTGCCAGCGCGGGGGAATGCCAGACTGCGCGCGGCTGACGCCGGAAAACCGGACATGCGCTTGAGCGCCGATGATGTGCCCGATGCACGAATGCGGTGCGGTCTGCGGTGCGACGTGCACGATAGGGGCGCATGGACAACATAGTTCGCCTTGGTAATCGGTTGCCCCCCCGAGGTGATCGGACAAGGTCATTTCAGCCCGAGCTGATTCTTGATAGCTTCCACGTGACCACTTCCCATTTCCTTGGCGCCGTGATCCGGAAACACCGTGGAACGCCCGTTGAGCCAGTGGCGACATCAGCCACTCGCACCGGCACGAGTGGCACACACCCCGCCGCTTATCGGATTGCCCCCACAGAAACAAAAAAAACCGCAGCGCGGTGGCGGCGGCTTTGTTGTCCTGCGTCTCCTGTTTCGGCAGGCGAGGATTACGGCCTGCCCGGCTCGTCGACATACGGGCCGATGCCCGTCGGGTAGCTGCCAGGGATAAGCATCGAGGGATCCAGACGGTCGATGGTCGTGCGGCCGGTCAAAGCCATCGTCACATCCATCTCCTTCGCGATCACCTCCAGCGAACGACGCACGCCCGCCTCCCCCATTGCGCCCAATCCGTACAGGAACGGACGTCCGATCAGCGTGCCCTTCGCGTCCAGCGCCATTGCCTTGATCACGTCCTGCCCCGAGCGAATGCCGCCGTCGAGCCAGACCTCGGTGTCGCGCCCCACCGCCGCCACGATGTCCGGCAACGCGCGAATCGTCGAAATCGCGCCGTCCAGTTGACGCCCGCCGTGGTTGCTCACCACGATGGCGTCGGCCCCCGTGTCGCGAGCCGCACGCGCGTCCTCCGGATCGAGCACGCCCTTGAGCACCAGCTTGCCGCCCCAGCGCTTCTTGATCCACTCGACGTCATCCCACGACAAGCAGGGATCGAACTGCGCCGCCGACCACGCCGCGAGCGAGCCGATGTCGTCTACTCCCTTGGCGTGCCCCACGATATTGCCGAACGTGCGACGACGCGTGCCCAGCATGCCCATGCACCAGCGCGGCTTGGTCATCATGTTGGCAATGTTCGGCAGCGTCAGCTTCGGGGGCGCCGACAAACCATTCTTGATGTCCTTGTGACGCTGACCGCTGATTTGCAGATCCATCGTGACCATCAGTGCCGAACACCCCGCCGCCTTCGCACGATCGATCAAACGCTCGATGAAGTCGCGATCGCGCATGACGTACAACTGAAACCAGAACGGCGCCTTGGTGTGCGCCGCCACATCTTCGAGGGAACAGATCGAGACGGTTGAGAGCGTGAACGGCACGCCGAACGCTTCGGCCGCCCGCGCGGCGAGAATCTCGCCATCGGCATGCTGCATGCCGGTCATGCCCGTAGGAGCCAGCGCCACCGGCATGGCCACCGGCTCGCCCAGCATTGTCGTGCGCGTGCTGCGATGCTCGATGTTCACGGCAACCCGCTGACGGAATTCGATGCCAGTGAAATCGGCCGCATTCGCGCGATACGTAGATTCGGTCCAGGACCCGGAATCGACATACTCGTAGAACATACGCGGCACTCGCCGCTGGGCGAGGACCCGCAAGTCCTCGATGGTGGTGATGACTGGCATGCTGCGTCTCTTCTTTTAAGAATTCCCTACTGGACTTCGATAATATTTAATATGTTCTAGATTTTTTATTTCTGCTTGACGAGGTCGACAAGCGACTGCGTGTGTTTAATTGTCTTTAGCACAATGTTTGATTGAATCGACATGACGGCTGGCGCCCGATACAGCTCGTTGACGATGAAGTCGGAATAATGCGCGAGGTTACGCGCTCTTACCGTCAAGATGTAATTGGCGGAGCCGGTGACGATCCGTGCCGTCACCACCTCGGGCCAGTTCTGCACGCACGCCAGAAACTTTTCATGCCATTGATCGACGTCCGGACGCAGCGTTATTTGCACTAGCGCTTCGAACTCCAGACCGATATGCTGTGCGTCCACGATGCAGCGGTATCCGGAAATCACCCCGCGATCCTCTAGCAATTTCACGCGGCGCAGGCACGCCGATGGCGACAAGCCGACAGCGTCTGCCAGCTCCTGGTTGGAGATGCGGCCATTGAGTTCCAGATGGCTGAGGATACGCTGATCGGCGTGGTCGAGGTTCATTGGCAGAATCCATCAAGTTTTCCCGGATTCTGGCAGATCCTTCGACGCGCCGCCAGTTGTTCGCCAGAAATAGCAAGCAAATTCAATTTTTGCATTGATATGATAGCCCTCGGCCTATGGTCGAGTAGCCGGAGGTATTCGGCCGTGGGTGCCGTTCTGGATATTGCAGTTGTCGTGCCGAGAAGAAGCCCGCGACCTCCCTTATCGGAGAGCGCAGCGGCTCATTTAAAAGAGCAGTCATAAAACGTCTACAAGACGCATCAAGGAGACCCATGAAGTCTGCAATTCCGGCCAGTCTGGCCATTCTCTCGGCCGCTTGCGGCCTCGCCTTCAGCACCACCGCCGCCGCCCAAAGCTCCGTCACCCTGTACGGGATCGTCGATCAGAGCGTGCGCTATCAAACCAATGCCAACGCCAATAACGACGCCCTGTGGCAAGTGACCAACGGCGCCGTGACCAACAGCCGTTTCGGCTTCAAGGGCGCGGAAGACCTCGGCGGCGGCATGAAGGCGATCTTCCAGTTGGAGTCGGGCATCAACCCGCAGAACGGTACGCTCGCGAATGGCCCGCGTCTGTTCGACCGTTATGCCTATGTCGGCCTGCAGAATCAGTACGGCACGATCAAGATCGGCCGTCAGGCCACCGAGGGTTTCAACGTCTACGGCGACTTCGACCCGCTCACGATCGGCAACTACGCGAACAACTCGTGGATGTACAACATCACGCGCGGTCGTGTGGATAACGCCGTGAGCTATGCCGGTACGTTCGGCGGCCTCTCGGTCGGCGCGACCTACGGCTTCGGCAACACCGCCGGCACGATGGCCGCCAGCAACTACTGGGGCGCTCGCGCCGCGTACGCCATGGGTCCGTTCCAGGTCGCAGGCGTGTATCAGCAAGCGCGCGACGCTGCCAAGCGCGTGCAGCAGATGTGGGGCCTGGGCGGTATCTACAGCGTCTCCATCGCCAAAGTGTTCGTCGGCTACATGGGCGGACGCGACCGCAGCGGCTGGCTCGACAGCACGCTCAACGATCCGGCGAACACGGTCACGACGGGCAACCTGAGCGACAATCCGCGCAAGGACATGACGTTCTACCTCGGCACGACCATCCAGGCCATGCCGAACCTCGCCATTACCGGCGCAGCGTATTTCGACGACATCAAGAACATCAACGCCCAGGCGGGCGATGCCGGTTCGGGCCGTCGCTACACGTACGTGCTACTCGCCGAGTACGCGCTGTCCAAGCGCACGCAAGTCTATGGCACCGTCGATTACAACAAGGTGAGCGGCGCAGCACGCGTCGAACTGCCGGGTAATTCGACGCAAGTGGGTGTGGCCACGGGTATCCGTCACATCTTCTAAGCCGACGGCGCGACAGGCTCGCGCCACGCCTGCTTTATCTTTGGTCGTTCGTATGACCCGCCCCGGCCTCGGCCGGGGCGGCGGGGCTCGTTCGCGCCGCGTTTTGGGGGTTGGGGCGTTTGGCGCTCAGGCGTTTTGCCGCGGCCGGCATCGCCATGATGCGTCACGCCACCGGTGCGTCAGCGGGCAATGACAAGCAATGCTGTACTCAAGCGGGTGTCGCTTGCGCGTTTCAACTCGCGGCGGCGTCCAAGAGGTGTGTCATGACGCGTTCTCCTCAGTCTTCCCCGCAATCCAAGCCTCGCGACTTCGCCCACATCACGCGACGCGAACAAGGCCTGCGACGCTCGCTCACCGCCAGTCAGATGGCGATGATCGCCATTGGCGGCGCCATCGGCACAGGACTGTTCCTCGGCAGCGGCTTCGCCATCGGCTTCGCGGGGCCGAGCGTGCTCGTCTCGTACGCGATCGGGGCGCTCATCGCTCTCATGCTCATGGGATGCCTCGCCGAAATGACGGTCGCCCACCCGACCTCGGGCTCTTTCGGCGCCTACGCCGAACACTACATCGGACCGTGGGCAGGCTTTCTGGTGCGCTACGCCTACTGGTCGTGCATCGTGCTGGCGGTCGGCACCGAGGTCAGCGCCATTGCCGTCTACATGAAATACTGGTTTGCGCAGGTCCCCGGCTGGTACTGGGTCGCGGGCTTCTCCGCGGCGCTCGTGCTCGTGAACGCCATGTCGGTGAATCTGTTCGGAGCCATCGAATACGGCTTCTCGCTCATCAAGATCACGGCGATCGTGATCTTCATCATGATCGGCGCGTACGTGGTTTTCATCGCGCCGGGCTCGGTGGCCGGGGCCGGTCACTCGCCTGCGGGCTTCGCGAACTACACCGCGCACGGCGGCTTCTTCCCAAAGGGACTCTGGGGAATGTGGGTCGCCGTGATCATCTCGATCTTCAGCTACCTGTCCATCGAGATGATCGCCGTGGCGGCCGGCGAGGCCGAAAATCCGGAGCGCGCGGTGACACGCGCCTTCCGCTCGACGGTCGTGCGCCTCGTGCTGTTCTATCTGCTCACGCTCGCGCTGATGCTGGCCATCGTGCCGTGGACCGCCGCCGGTCAGGACGAGAGTCCGTTCGTCAAAGTGATGCAGGCCATCAACATTCCGGGCGCGGCAGGGGTCATCAACTTCGTGGTGCTGATCGCGGCGCTCTCGTCGATGAACAGCCAGCTCTACATCACCACGCGCATGATGTTCTCGCTCTCGCGCGCCGGTTACGCGCCTGCGCGCTTCGGTGAAGTGAACAAGCGCGGCGTGCCGCTCTCGGCGCTGCTGCTCTCGACGGTGGGCATTGCGCTGGCCACGCTCGTGAACTTCCTGTACCCGGAGTCGTCGTTCACGTTCATGATGGCGATCTCGATGTTCGGGGCGATGCTCACGTGGATGATGATCTTCGTCACGCACTTCTTCTTTCGCCGCGCGTGGCGACGCGAGAATCACCAGCCACTGGCGTTTCGCATGTGGGGCTTTCCGTGGCTCACGCTGTTGGGCGCGGTGCTCATGGCCGCGATCATGCTCACCACGCTCTTCACCGGCGTGTTCCGCATGACGCTGATCTTCGGTGTGCCGTTCGTGGCTGCGGTGCTGCTCATCTACTTCCTCTGGTATCGCAAGCGCGACGGCGAGCCGCAAACGCACACCGTGGCGCAGTCCTGATCGCTCTGCAACGACAGCACTTCTGAAATGAGACGGGGGCACCGATGGTGCCCCCGCTTCGTTTGGCTTCGTTTGCCTTTCGTTGAGCGTGCCTGTCTCGCTCACCTGGCCGCTTTGCGTTGCCTCACGGTGCGCTCCAGCAGGTAACGCGTCTGCTCCAGCACCGCTTCGCGCACCATGCGGTTGCGCTCGGGATTCGGCTCGGTGCCCCATCCCATCGAACAGTCGACGGAGCGGCGCATGACGCGAAACGCCATGCCCAATGTGCTGATGCACACAGCACGCACACGCATCGCTTCGTCGTCGGGCGACACGCCTGCGAGTCGCGTGACGATGCGAGAACCCACGGACGCGAGACGGGTGGAAAAGCGTTCGTGAAACACCTTGAAGCCCGCTTCAGGGCCGAGCCCCGCCTGCTCGCGCGCCATGAACAGGTGCCAACCGTCGATCTCCGGCGCCTCCTCCATGAACCCTGCCTTGCGGTTCTGTAGCTCGCAGAAGGCGTCGATGAGCTGCTTGTCGGTGGCCTCGGGATCGCCCACCACGCGCTCGGCCGACTCGATGGCCTCGCCCATCTGCCCGAGCACGAGGCTCACGATGTACTCGGCGCACGCCTTGTACACCCCTTCCTTGTTGTCGAAGTAGTACTGGAGCGCAGGCGCGTTGACCCCGGCCTCATTCGCGATGTCGCGCGTGGACGCCCCGGCAAACCCAAACTCTCCAAAACACTTGATCGCGGCGAGGATGATGCGCGCGCGCGTTTCCTCGCCTCGTTGATACCCTGTGTCGACCGCATGCCGCGGGCGCGCGGCTGCGCTCTGAACACGCCCAGCACGTGATGTCCCTGTCATGTATGTCCTTACTTGCCAAAACTTTCGTCAAAAATATAACACTTGACATAAATCGATCAACTGGAATAATTCTGCCAACTGGAATAATTTGAGGAAATTCCCATGACCACCGCAGCACAGGTCAACCCGTCAGCATCGGTGCAGACGATGGCGCGTCCGGCAGACACCCCCACCGCCAAGGCCCAGGAAAGCACCGGCAAGCCCACGCCGACAGAGGCGCCGGCCAATCCCCGTCGCAAGAAGATCCTGCTCGGCGCGCTCGTGCTGGGTCTGGTCGCCGGCCTCGGTTGGGGCGCACATTGGTGGCTGGTGGGTCGCTTCATTGAATCGACTGACGACGCTTATCTGCAAGCCGACAGCATGACCGTCGCTCCCAAAGTCGGCGGTTACGTGATCGAAGTGCTCGTGCGCGACAACGAGACGGTGACGGTCGGCCAGCCGCTCGTGCGGCTCGATGGGCGTCAGTACCAGGCGGCATACGATGAAGCTGCGGCAACGGTGGCGGCTCGCGAGGCAGACGTCGCGCGGGCACAGGCCGAGCTCTCGCAGCACGCCGCGACCATTGCGCAGGCGCGCGCCGAACTCGACAGCGCTCGGGCGAACGCCGCCTACTCGGCGGGTCAGGTCAAGCGTTACGCGCCGCTCGTGGCCACGGGCGCCGAGACAGATGAGCGTCTGGCCGAGTTGCGCAATACCAGCACCCGCGCCGACGCCTCGCTCAAGAGCAGCGAGGCCAGCCTCCAGTCGACCGAGCGGCAGACGGATACGCTCACGGCCGCGCTCGCGCAGGCCAAGGCGCAGTTGACGGTGGCCCAGGCGAGCGAGCGCAAGTCGGAACTCGATCTGGCGGACACCGTGGTCAAGAGCACGCTGGCCGGACGCGTCGGTGATCGCGCCGTGCGCGTCGGCCAGTTCGCGCAGCCGGGCACGCGCCTGCTGACCGTGGTGCCGGTGCAGAACGTCTATCTGACGGCGAACTTCAAGGAGACGCAGGTCGGTCATATGCATCCCGGCCAGCCGGTGACGATTCACGTCGACGCGTTGCCGGGCGAGCCGATTCACGGCGTGGTCGACTCGGTATCGCCGGGCACGGGTTCGCAGTTCGCGCTGCTGCCCACGCAGAACGCGACGGGCAACTTCACGAAAATCGTGCAGCGCGTGCCGGTGCGCATTCGTCTCGACGTGCCGGAATCGATGCGCGCCGTGCTCCTGCCCGGCCTCTCGGTCACGGCCGACGTCGATACGCACGCGACGCATGGCACGCATCGCGTTGCCGATATGACTTCTACGACGCCTGCGACGCTCGCGACGCCCTCCACGCAGGCCGGCAAGACGACGGACGTCCAGCCGACGCAGCTTTCGCTCAGCGCACCGCTGGGTTCGGCCGTCGGCCCGGCAATGAACGCGCCGTCAAATGGCAACGCCGCCCCTGTGAACAACGGAGTTCAACGTGGCTAACACGGGTGCCGCCGATGCGGCGGCAGTCGCTCGCGCAGCAACACCGCCGAATGCGTCAGCGTCGGACTGGATCGCCGTCGCCGCCGGTGCGCTCGGCGCTCTGCTGGCCACGCTCGACATCTCGATCACCAACTCGGCGCTGCCGCAGATCCAGGGGCAGATCGGGGCGTCCGGCACCGAGGGCACATGGATTTCGACCGGCTATCTGATGTCGGAAATCGTCATGATTCCGCTCGCGGCGTGGCTCACGCGCGTGCTCGGGCTGCGACGCTTCCTGATGCTCAATGCCGTCTTCTTCACGCTGTTCTCAATGATGTGCGGCGCCTCAAGCAGTCTGACCGAGATGATCGTCGGCCGGATCGGGCAGGGCTTCGCCGGCGGCGCCATGATTCCGACGGCGCAGATGATCATTCGCACGCGTCTGCCACGCCATCAGATGGGCGTCGGCATGGCGATGTTCGGCCTGATCGTGCTGCTCGGCCCCCTGCTCGGTCCGGTCGTTGGCGGCTGGCTGACGGAAAACGCGAACTGGCGCTGGTGCTTCTTCCTGAACCTGCCGCTCTCGGCGGCCATCGTCGCGTTGCTCGGGATGGGGCTCAAGCGCGAGCCAACCAATTTCCAGGCGTTCTTCAAAGCGGATTGGCTAGGTATCGTGGGCCTCGCCATCGGTCTGAGCTCGCTCACCGTGGTGCTCGAAGAAGGACAGCGCGAGCGCTGGTTCGACTCGCACATGATCATCTGGCTCTCGGCACTCTCGGTGCTCGGAATCGGCATGATGCTCGTGGCGCAATTCACGGCCGAGAAGCCCATCGTCAAGCTCGCGCTGCTGGGCAACAAGAATTACGCGAGCGTGATCTACATCGTTTTCACGGTGGGCGCGGGGCTTTACGGCGTGTCGTATCTGCTGCCGCAGTTCCTCGCAACCATTGCGGGCTACAACGCGCAGCAGTCGGGCAACATCATGCTGCTCTCCGGGCTGCCTGCGTTTCTGCTGATGCCGTTCCTGCCTCGGCTCATCAGTCGCGTGGACATTCGTCTGCTCGTGATTCTCGGGCTGCTGTGCTTCTTCGCGAGTTGCATGCTGGACATCGATCTGACGGCGCAGAGCGTAGGGCACGACTTCACACTGTCGCAATTGCTGCGCGGTGTGGGGCAGATGCTCGCGATGATGCCGCTTAACCAGGCGTCGATGGCAGCCGTCGACGCGCAGGATGCGGGCGACGCGGCGGGTCTGTACAACATGGCGCGCAATCTCGGCGGCTCGGTGGGCCTCGCGTTGCTCGGCACGCTGATCGACCGTCGCACCGATTATCACGACGCGGTGCTGCGCGAGTCGCTCACAGCGAACAATCCGCTCGGGCAAGAACATCTCGCGGCGAACGCGGCGGGCTTCTTCGCGCAGACCGGCGACATGGTCCACGCGCAGTTGCAGGCCACCGCGCAGCTTGCCGCCGAAATTGCGAGACAGGCGAGCGTGATTACGTTTTCCGAGACTTTCTATGCACTGGGCATCGCACTGCTGCTTTGCGTGCCGCTTGCCCTGATGCTCAAGCAACCGGCCGGCTTCACTTCCGGCGGGCATTGAACGACCATGACTTTTCATCTACGCATGCTGGCCGTCGCGGCCGCTCTTCTCGTCACCGGCTGCACCGTCGGCCCCGACTATCGCGGTGCGCCCGACGTGGCTGGCAACGCGCTGCGTACTGGCGCGACGTTTGCCCACGCCGGGGAAGGCGTCGAGGCGCACGCGCCCGGCGTCGCACGCTGGTGGACAGCGCTCGACGATCCGCAACTCACGGCGCTCATCGACGACGCCATCGCCCACAGCCCGGATATTCGCGCGGCGCAGGCGAAGGTGCGCCAGTCGCGCGCGAGCTTGCGCAGCCATCAGGCCGATCTGCTGCCGAAGGCGAGCGTCGATCTCGCGGCAGTGCGCACGCGATCGCCCGATCTGGGGGCGTTGACCGGAAACAGCAGCGGCGGCGGACGCGGTCCGCTCGATCTCTACGTCGCCGGATTCGACGCCAGTTGGGAAATCGATTTGTTCGGTGGCACACGCCGTGCCGTCGAGGCCGCCAGCGCGGACGCGGATGCCGCCTCCGAGGATCTGGCCGACGCCCACGTGCAACTCGCGGCCGACGTGGCACAGACGTATGTCGCGCTGCGCGATCAGCAGGCTCGACTCGCACTGGTGCGCGACTCTGCCCAGCTCGAAGGCGAGATGCTCGATCTCACCCGTCAACGTCGCGCGGGCGGTGTGGCGTCGGAGCTCGACGTCGAACGGCTTTTCACTCAGGTCGAGCAGACGCAATCGCGTGTGCTGCCGCTTGAGGCGGACGTCATCGAATCGCTCGATCAGTTGGCATTGCTCACGGGGCGCGCGCCGGGCACGCTGGACGACGAACTCAAATCGCCCAAGGCGCTGCCCAGCGTGCCGGCGAAGGTGGCGATCGGCGATCCGTCTGCGCTATTGCAGGCGCGTCCGGATATTCGTGCGGCCGAGCGGCGACTGGCCTCGCAGAACGCCCAGATCGGCGTGCAGACTGCGAACTGGTTCCCGAAACTCTCGATCATGGGCGAACTCGGCTATTCGGCACTGGACCCGGGCCATCTCCTGCGCAAGGACAACTTCAGTTGGATGACGCTGCCGCGCCTGCAATGGAACGTGCTCGATTTTGGACGCGTGCAGGCGGGCGTCGACGGCGCCAAGGCCGGACGCGATCAGGCGCAGGCGAAGTACGAAAGCGCGGTGCTCAGCGCCCTGCGTGACGCCGACGTGGCGCTGGCGCGTTATGGCCATCAGCGTGAGAACGTGTACCGCTTGCGCAGCGTGGAGGCGTCGGCAACGCGCGCCGCGACGCTCACGCGTCAACGCTATCGCTCGGGCACGGCCAGCACGCTCGATTGGCTCGACGCCGAACGCACGCGTTTTTCGGCCGAGCAGGATCGAATCGCTGGCGACGCCCAGCTTCTCAAGTCGTTCGTGACGTTGCAGAAGGCGCTCGGATTGGGATGGCAGGTGGGGACGGCGGCGGGTTGATGTCCCGAAGCGATGACGGTGGATGCCTTCGGCATCGGCTGTGACGGGTTCGCGAACGCGGCCCCTCGCATCCGATGTCGACGACGAGATCGAGCCGGAGGCGGACAAACATCGCAGTACAAGGTGTTTCACGTCCACTCGATCGCTGCACAAAATCGACGTGTAAAACGAAAAACGCTCCAGAAGCTTTCGCCTCTGGAGCGTTTTTGCCAACTGAGTTGGCGCGGCTGGCAGGATTCGAACCCACGACCCCTTGGTTCGTAGCCAAGTACTCTATCCAACTGAGCTACAGCCGCACTTACTGCACGAGACACCGATCAGACGATCCTGCTGCTGTCGGCTTGCCTTCTCCTCGCACCCCACATGCCGATGGCACTGGGTACGCTACCGGGAAGGACTCTCCCGAAAAACTAAGGGTCTCCGTGAGGAGACCCTCGAAATAGTTGGCGCGGCTGGCAGGATTCGAACCCACGACCCCTTGGTTCGTAGCCAAGTACTCTATCCAACTGAGCTACAGCCGCGCTGTGAGAACAGAATTATGTAAGAAACCAACTCGCCACGCAAGTGTTTTTTGCAATTCTTTTGTCATATCCCGGATTTGCCCGTCGCATTCGTCATTCCATGCGGGATTAGCGCGGAATCGCCCTCATTGGCAAGTCTTTGCCGCTAGAACAATTACTCCACGCAAACCCGCGTCAAATCAGGGCTTTCCATGTGCTCGCCCCCGAAATGGCACGGTATGCTACGGCTTTTTGCAACGCATCGAATGGCGCACCGGCTGCGCACGCGAGACAGAACCGGGCAAGGAGACAGCCCCACTCGCCCCCCAACACGACATGCGATGAAACGACACATTGCGCCCCCAAGCTATTCCCCCGGTGGCCGCGATGCGATAAAAACCAGATTCAAGGAGGCGCTCATGGAAAAAATCTGGCTCAAGAGCTATCCGCCCGGCGTACCGGCCGAGATCGACGTCAACACGTATCGTTCGCTGAACGATCTGTTCCTGCAAAGCTGCCAGAAGTTCGCGAACCGTCCGTCGTTCACCAATCTCGGTGTGACGCTAACGTTCGCCGACCTCGAGCGCAAATCGCGCGACTTCGCCGCGTACCTGCAAAGCCTGCCCGGACTGACGCGCGGCTCACGCATCGCGATCATGTCGCCGAACCTGTTGCAGTATCCGGTAGCGGTGTTCGGCATTCTGCGTGCGGGCATGGTCGTGGTGAACGTCAACCCGCTGTACACCGCTGGCGAGCTCGAACATCAACTGAAAGACGCCGAATGCGCCGCAATCCTCGTGATCGAGAACTTCGCGGCCACCCTGCAAAAAGCGCTGCCGAACACGCCGGTCAAACATGTCATCACGACCGCCATCGGCGATCTCGTGCCCGCGCCGAAGCGCTGGATCGTGAACTACGTCGTGCGTCACGTGAAGAAGATGGTGCCCGAGTGGAACATTGCGCACGCCGTGCCGTTCCGTACCGCGATGGCGCAAGGCGCACGCGCCAAGCTCGAAGAAGCACAACTCGGACACGACGACATCGCCTTCCTGCAATACACGGGTGGCACGACCGGTGTCGCCAAGGGCGCCATGCTCACGCATCACAACATGATCGCCAACATGTTGCAGGCGCGTGCCTGGATCGGTTCGGGTCTCGAAGAAGGCAAGGAGATCATCGTTACCGCCCTGCCGCTCTATCACATCTTCTGTCTGACGGCGAACTGTCTGGTGTTCCTCCAACTGGGCGCGCTCAACCTGCTCATCACCAATCCGCGCGATATGCCCGGCTTCGTGAAGGAACTGGGCAAGTGGAAGTTCACGTTCATGACGGGCGTGAATACGCTTTTTAACGGACTGCTCAACGCACCGGGCTTCGACCAGCTCGACTTCAGCGCGCTCAAATGCGCGCTGGGCGGCGGCGCGGCGGTGCAGCGTGCGGTGGCAGAGCGCTGGCAGAAGGTCACCGGGCATCCGCTGATCGAAGCGTACGGTCTGACGGAGACGTCGCCTGCCGTGTGTATCAACCCGCTTGGCAGCGAGTTCAACGGGTCGATCGGTCTGCCGATCTCGTCGACCGAGGTGAGCATTCGCAACGATGCCAACGAAGCGCTCGGTTTCGGTCAGGAAGGGGAAATCTGCGTGCGCGGCCCGCAAGTCATGAAGGGCTACTGGCACCGTCCGGACGAAACGGCCAAGACCATCACGCCCGACGGCTGGCTGCGCACCGGCGACATCGGCACGATGGACGACAAGGGCTATGTGCGTATTACCGACCGCAAGAAGGACATGATCATCGTGTCGGGCTTCAACGTCTATCCGAATGAAGTCGAGAGCGTGCTGGCGATGTGTCCGGGCGTGCTCGAATCGGCCGTCGTCGGCGTGCCGAGCGAACGTACCGGCGAAGCGGTGAAAGCCGTGATCGTCAAGAAGTCGCAGGATCTGACGGAGAAGGTCATCATCGACTTCTGCCGGGAGCATCTGACGAACTACAAGGTGCCGCACGTCATCGAATTCCGCAAGGAACTGCCGAAGACACCGGTCGGCAAGGTGCTGCGTCGCGAACTGCGTTGAGGCTTTCGCATCGCTGCATGGCCTGCCCGGCGTTGTTTCGTTGTCCATCGAAACCTTGAACGTCGAGACACTCTGCGCAATCAACCAGCAAACGAAACACGGCCGGGGCAATCCCGGCCGTTTTCAATTCAAAGATACCCGTCCCGCGACCGATTCGTAACCTTTGGTTACAGACGTGACGCGCGAGGCTTGGGACAATCTCAGGCACGTCAGCGCCGTTTCGTCAGTTCGCTGTCAAGCCGCGACCTTCGTGACCTGCTTCAGAACGTGGGCAGCGGCCGCCATGCCGAATGTGGCTGTGACACACATGCTCGAACCGAAACCGGCACAGTTCAGGCCCTGCGGCCCCGTAGCAGCATGGGGGTCTTCGCCGGGAGCGCACGCGGCTTCCGGGTACTGCAACGGCTCGTCCGAATACACGGCCGGCACATTGAACTTGGCTTTCGGACCACGGACAAAACCATGCTGCTTGCGTAATTGCGCACGCACTTTCGCCAGCAGTGGATCCTGGATCGTGCGGGCGAGATCGTCGATACGAATGCGTGTCGGATCGATCTGACCACCCGCCCCGCCAACGGTGATCAGACGCTGCTTGCGCGCCACGCACCATGCGATGAGCGCCGTCTTCACCCGCACGCTGTCGATGGCGTCGACCACCCAGTCGAAGCCGCCGCCCAACATGGCGTCGAGGTTTTCCAGTTCTACGAAGTCCTCGACGAGCGTAAGCTGGCAAGCAGGATTGATGGCCGTGATCCGTTCGGCCATCGCGGCCACTTTCGGTTTGCCGTAGTTGCCATCGAGTGCGTGCACCTGACGATTGGTATTGCTTTCGGCAACGTTATCGAGATCGATGAGCGTGAGTCGGCCCACGGCGCTGCGCGCCAGTGCTTCGGCCACCCACGAACCAACGCCGCCGATGCCGATGACGGCCACGTGGGCTTCGCGCAGACGCGCAAGGCCATCGTCACCGTACAAACGCGCGAGTCCGCCGAAACGGCGATTCGCGTCAAAATCCACCTCCGATGGCGTGGCAGGCACCGGAGCAACAACGATCGACGGGGTACTGTTCATGATGCGATGGGTAACGTCCTTGAAATGGCTGGCGATCACGATAGTCGCCATCGTGCTGGCATTCGCGGCGTTCATCACGTGGTTTGACTGGAACTACGCCCGGCCCTTTATCAACCGGGAGGTGAGCACCGCGACCGGACGCCCGTTCGAAATCCGGGGCGACCTCTCGCTGCACTGGCTGGCGCCGAACGCTCAGGCCCCGGGACTGGGGCGCTGGCTGCCGCGGCCTCGCCTGATCGCGAATGATATCGTGTTAGGCAATGTTGCGTGGAGTCAGACGCCGAACATGATCACGCTTGGCCGGCTCACCTTCTCGCTCGAATGGCTGCCGCTGCTCGACAAACACGTGGTGTTGCCCGAAGTCACCTTGTCCGCGCCGAAGGTCCTGATCGAGCAACAGGCCGACGGGCGCAACAACTGGACCTTCACCAAAGGCAACGGCGAACCGTCGCCGTGGAAGCTGCGCATCGGCCGCCTGATTCTCGAAGACGGCGTGGTGCGCGCGAATATCGTGCCGAAACAACTCGATCTGACGGCCAACATCGCCACCATCGACGGCCAGGCGCCGTATGGCATTGGCGTCTCCCTGAAAGGTACCTTCCGCAAGGCCGCAGTCACCGGCAAGGCCCGTGGCGGCGACGTGCTCTCGCTCGAAGACTCCGGCGATCCCTACCCGCTCGACGCCAGTGTGAGCATCGGCCGCACGCAGATCGCCGCCAAGGGAACGTTCACCAATCCGGCCACGCTCTCTGCGCTCGACATGCACCTGCGGCTGGCCGGCCCGACGATGGCGGACCTGTACCCGATTACGGGCGTACTGCTGCCGGAAACGCCGTCCTACGAGACCAATGGCCATCTGCTGCATACGGCCGGCGTGTGGCGCTACGAGCGCTTCCAGGGCAAGGTTGGCCAGAGCGATCTGTCGGGCACGCTGGTGTTCCGCCAGCGCGAGCCGCGCAGCATTCTGCAAGGCGCCGTGGTGTCGAACCAGTTGCGGCTGGTCGATCTCGGCCCGGCGATCGGCGGACAGAATCCGTCCGGCGGCAGCGACCTGTCGGGCAAGCCGAAAGCGCCACCGTCCGACAAGGTGCTGCCGGTCGATCCCTTCAAGACCGACCGCTGGCGCGCCATCGACGCCGACGTGCAAATCACCGGCCACAAGATCATCAAGGACAAGAGCCTGCCGATCGACAACCTCGTCACCCATCTCGTGCTCGACGACGGCGTGCTCTCGCTGCGCCCGCTGGAGTTCGGCGTGGCGGGCGGGCGTATTACGTCGACGCTCGTGCTCAACGGACAGGCCGAGCCGATGAAGGCCGATTCGCAAATCTCGCTGCGCCATCTGAAGATGAAGCAATTGCTGCCCGAGGTCGATCTGATGAAGACGAGCGTGGGCGAGGTCAACGGCGACGCCGCCCTCACCGCGACCGGCAATTCGATTGCCGCGCTGGCCGGCTCGTCCAATGGAGAGATCAAGACACTGATCGACCGCGGTTCGGTGAGCAAGCTGTTACTGCAATACCTGGGGCTCAACGTGGGCAATATCGTGTTGACGAAGCTCTTCGGCGACAAGCAGATCGAAATGCGCTGCGCCGCGGCGGACTTCGCGGTGCGCGATGGTGTCATGGACGCCCGCACGTTCGTGATCGACACCGACGACACCAGCATCGGCGTGACGGGTCAGGTCGACCTCAAGCGCGAGCAGTTCGGCCTCACGATCCGGCCCGAGCCGAAGCACTTCGGCCTGCTCTCGCTGCGCTCACCGCTCTATGTGCGCGGGACGTTCAAGCACCCGGACGTCGGCGTGAACGTGCCGACGCTGGTCGCACGCGCGGGCGGCGCAATCGCGCTGGGCGTGCTCGCCCCGTACACCGCCCTCATCCCCCTGCTCGAACTTGGCCCCGGCAAGGACAGCCCCTGCGGCGAACTGCTGGCGAACCTGCAACATCCGGCAAGCCGCAACCCCGCGGCGGTCAAACCGGTGCCGGACGCCAACGGCACTGGCCCCGGCAACAAGTCCGGTAACAATGCCGCTCACGACGCCGGCAACACCGCCCCGGGCAAGGGCCGCCCGAGCGCACCGTCAACGGCGCCCGTATTCGGTGCGGGCCGCGAAGCCCCCTGACGATGTTGCAGTGCAACGCAAAGGACTGAACGATTGCACGCAGAATGCAAAGCAATGCCCATGCCAACGTGATGGATTTGCCGCCGTCGCCGTCAACGATTTTCGGGACGGCGACAGTACCACGGCAAAATTACTTCACTCATTAAATATCAAGCACATAGCCAGAGATGTCCATTCCACGGGGTGTTCGGGGGAACGACGCGTACGCGCTGCGACAAATCGCCACGTGCGCAAATTCGCTGACTCTTCGCTATACTGTGTCGCAACCCCCAACCGCAACAGACCGATTACGATCGTCGTGACCCAGACGCTTTCTCTCGCGGACCTGCGCAAAAACTACGCCCTCGGCTCCCTTTCCGAGACCGATGTGGCGGCCAGTCCGCTCGATCAATTCCGACTCTGGTTCGAGCAGGCGCTTGCGGCCCAATTGGCCGAGCCCAATGCCATGACGCTCGCTACCGTCACGCCTGATGGCCGCCCGGATGCACGCATCGTGCTCATCAAGGGCGCCGACGATCGCGGATTCACCTTCTTCACGAATTACGAGTCGCGCAAGGGCCAGGAATTGGCCGCCACGCCGTACGGCTGCCTGCTGTTTCACTGGATCGAACTCGAGCGTCAGGTGCGCATCGAGGGACGTGTCGAGAAAGTGAGCGCGCAGGAGAGCGACGCTTATTACCATTCGCGCCCGGTGGGCTCCCGTCTGGGAGCGTGGGCGTCGGTGCAAAGCGCCGAAGTGGCAGACCGCAGCATCATCGAGCAACGCGAAGCGGATTTCCGGCGCCAGTTCGGCGACGCCCCGCCGCGTCCGCCGCACTGGGGTGGCTACCGGCTCGTGCCAGAGACCATCGAGTTCTGGCAGGGCCGCGAGTCGCGCCTGCACGATCGCATCAAATATTTCCGGCTTGCCGACGGAGCGTGGCGCGTAGCGCGCCTGTCACCGTAAACGTTGTGTCGGCTACGCCGACGCGCTACGCCTGCCCGCCCGTTTGACGAGGAGACGTCGCCGCGCCGTGCGGTACGGATTGAAGTTTTTTTGGTGACACTTGGAGCACATCCATGTTGTGGGAGAAAAAACTCGAAAACTGGGTTAGCGGCGTCAAGACATCCTCGAATCTGCCCATCCGCCTCGCGCTCTGGAATGGACAGCACTACGATTTCGGTGCCTTCGACAACCCCAGCGTAACGCTGCGCATCAATGGTCCTGCGGCCATGACGCGGCTACTCAGTCCCAGCCTCGACAATCTCGGCGAGGCCTACGTGAAGGGCGAAATCGATGTCGAAGGCAAGCTCACCGACGTCATCGACATGAGCTACGCGCTCGCGGGTAGCAGCCTGTCGACCATCGGCCCGCTCGAGCGGGCCGTACGCCACTTCAATCACAGCAAGAAGTCCGACAAACGCTCGATCGAGTTCCACTACGACGTGTCGAACGAGTTCTACCAGCTCTGGCTGGATAAGAACATGGTCTATTCGTGTGCCTACTTCGAGAACGGCGACGAAGACCTCGACACGGCGCAAGAGAAGAAGATCGATCACATCCTCACCAAGATCGGCGTTCAGCCCGGGCAGACACTGCTCGACATCGGCTGCGGATGGGGCGCCCTGGTGATTCGCGCCGCGCAGAAGTTCGGGGCGAAGTGTGTGGGCGTCACGCTGTCGGAGAATCAGTTCAATCTGGCCACGGAGCGTGTCAGAAAGCTCGGGCTGGAAGACAGGATCGAGATTCGCATTCAGGATTACCGCGACGTGGACGGTCAGTTCGACCGCATCACGAGCGTGGGCATGTTCGAGCACGTTGGCCGGAAGAACTTGCCGGAGTACTTCGCCAAGATAGCTTCGCTGCTCAAGGACGACGGCGTCGCCATGAATCACGGCATCACGTCGACCGATCCGGATAGCGGAGAGACGGCGATGGGCGGTGGCGAGTTCATCGACAAGTACGTGTTCCCGAACGGCGAATTGCCGCACATCAGCCTCGCGCTGGAGTCGATGCAGCGCGGCGGACTGGAGGCGAGCGACGTGGAAAGTCTGCGCCGTCATTACGCGCGCACGCTTACCCTCTGGTCGGATCGCTTCGAAGCGCAAGCGCCGCGTCTGCGCGAGCTGGCCGGCGAAGAGCGCTTCCGGGTCTGGCGCGTGTATCTTGCGGGTTGCGCGTATGCGTTCGAGCACGATCACGTCTCGATCTACCAGATCGTTTGCCGCAAGGCAGGGCAGTCGGCCAAGCAACTGCCTTGGTCACGTCGTTATATGTACGAGAATCGATGAGTCAGTTCGATCTGTTCGGCACGCCGCCTGACGATCCTCCGGCAGGCGGACGTGCCAGGCAGGTCGACGGCCCTCCCGCTTCATCTTCCTCTTCCGACGACACCGATACCCCTCGTCGCACCGGCGCCACGCGCCGCGGCGGCGTCGGCGCCGCCGACATCCCGCCGGCCATGCAGACGCTGGGCGATCGACTGCCCGGCCACATTCGACTGGGCACATCTTCATGGTCGTTCCCCGGCTGGAAAGGTATCGTCTGGGACGACGACTACAGCGACACCAAGCTCTCGCGTCAGGGACTGAGCGCGTATGCGAGCCATCCGGTGCTGCGTTGCGTCGGCATCGACCGGTCGTTCTACAAGCCGATGTCGATTGTCGAGTACCAGAAGTATGCCGAGCAGGTGCCCAAGGACTTCCGCTTTCTGGTCAAAGCGCCGAGTGTCGTAACGGATGCCGTCGTTCGCGGGGAGAAGGGCGAAGGCCTGAGCGCGAACCCCTGTTTTCTCGATGCACGTATCGCCACCGAACAGTTCGTCGCCCCTTGTCTGGCCGGGCTCGGATCGAAGGCCGGTGTGCTGGTATTTCAGGTGTCGCCGTTGCCGGTCGAGTTGCTGCGCGACGTGCCCGGGCTGATCCAGCGCTTCGAAACGTTCTTCGCCGCCCTGCCGCCGTTGCCGCAGGGCGACGTCATGCCGGATGGCACGACGGCGCCGGGACCGTGCTACGCGCTGGAGATTCGCGACGGCGCGCTGCTCACACCGCGTCTCATGCGCGCGCTGGGGCAATTGGGCGTGCGCTACTGCATCGGGCTGCACGCCCGTATGCCGCATGTGGAGCGTCAGGCCGCAGCCCTGGCGCTACTCGACGAGATGGGCGCCGGGCCGCTCGTCGTGCGATGGAATCTGAACAGCGCCCATCGGTACGAACAGGCCAAGGCAAAATACGCCCCCTTCGACAAGATCGTCGATCCCGATCCCACGACGCGCGACGTACTCGCCGCACTGGCCACGCACTATGCCCTCGCCGGGCACCCCGTCTATGTGATCGTCAACAACAAGGCGGAAGGCTCGTCGCCGCTGTCCTGCCGGGCGTTGGCCGAACGCATCTCCGAGTTGTCGCAGACGTCGGCCGCTGCCGGGACCGAATGACGTTCGCCACGGTGACGCCGTTCCCGCCGCCCCCCTCACCTGCCGCCTGAAACAACAATGGCCCGAGCCGGCAATTACGCCGGGCTCGGGCCATTGTCATCGAACTGCGGAGAACTTACGCCACGAGATGCGGAATCTGCACGTCCGGATTCACGTCGGCGTCGTAATCCACGCCTTCGATCTCGAAGCCGAACAAACGCAGGAATTCGTGCTTGTAGCCCGCGAAGTCAGTCAGTTCGTACAGGTTCTCGTTCGTCACCTTGTCCCACAGCGCCGAGACTTCGCTCTGGACTTCCGGCGACAGTTCCTTCTGGTCGGTGCGCACGCGGCCCTCTTCATCGAGACGCGGCGAGGCGTTGTACAGACTGTCCTTGTACAGGCCGTAGATCTGCTCGATGCAACCTTCGTGGGTGCCCTTGGCCTTCATGACCTTGAACAGCAGCGAGAGGTAGAGCGGCATCATCGGAATGGCCGAGCTCGCCTGCGTGACGAGCGCCTTGAGCACAGCCACGCGCGCATCGCCACCGCTTGCGGCGAGCTTCTCACGAATGCCCAGCACCTTCTCGTCGAGATCCTTCTTGGCCGCGCCAATGGAACCGTTCCAGTAGATGTCGTGCGTGATCTTCTCGCCGAGATAGGTGAACGCGGTGGTCTTGGCGCCCGGGGCGAGCACGCCGGCCTCAGCCAGCGCGTCGATCCACATCTGCCAGTCTTCGCCGCCCATGACGGCCACGGTGTTGTCGATCTCTTCCTGCGTGGCGGGCTCGAACACCGACTCCTTCACGACTTCCTTGTCCGTATCGATGCCGCGCAGCGTCACCGATTGGCCCACGGGCTTGAGCACCGAGTTGAACACCTGCCCCGTTTCCGGGTGCGTGCGGCGCGGCGCAGCCAGGCTGTACACGACCAGATCGACCTGACCGAGATCGTTCTTGATCGTCTCGATGGTCTTGGCCTTGATGTCCCTGGAAAAGGCGTCGCCGTTGATGCTCTTCGCGTAGAGTCCTTTTTCGGTCGCGAACTTGTCGAAGGCGGCGGTGTTGTACCAGCCCGGCGTCGCCGGTTTGGTCTCGGTGCCCGCGCGCTCGAAGAACACGCCAAGCGTTGCCGCGTCGCTACCGAAAGCGGCGGTGATACGTGCGGCCAGGCCGTAGCCCGTTGACGCGCCGAGCACCAGCACCTTCTTCGGGCCGTTGGCGATCGGGCCTTGTGCCTTCACGTAATCGATCTGCTGCCTGACGTTGGCTTCGCAACCGGCAGGATGGGTGGTGACGCAGATGAAGCCGCGCACGCGTGGCTTGATGATCATGGAAACCTCGTTCACAAAATTCGGTGACGCCGGCTCACCCGGCAAACACCGCGCATTGTAAACGAGGTCGGGCCCGGCCCGGCATTTTGGGGCGCTTTCGCGCGTCTTCAGGCAGCCCTGTGCTTCGGTTTTCAGCCGTCCGGCAATGCCTTTTCAGACAACGCCGGCCCGCACTCGGATCATTCCGGCGCCGCGACGGCCGAACGGTCGAGCCGCTTGGGAAACTGAATCTGACGGATGCGGCGCACCAGCAACGCCGCGATGATCGCGGCCACGCCCGTGAGCAGCACCCCGGCGTGCACGGCACTCACCAGTGTCTGGCGCGCGGTTTCGACCAGCGGCATGCCGTCGATTCCCATCGCGCGCAAATCGGTCAACAGATCGGCGCGCAGCGCCGGATCGATCAGAATGCGTGGATCCAGTGCGCGGGCGACGGCGTGTGCCGCGGGCGTACCGTCATAGCTCGACACCGCACCGGCCACACCGTTGGCGTACCAATGATTGACGAGCGTGCCCACGATGGTCGTGCCCAGCATGCCGCCGACCATCCGCGTGGATTGCAACAACGCGGTCGTGATGCCGAAACGCTCGCGTCCGGCGATTTCCTGCCCGAACACGTTCATATTGTTCAGAATGAACCCGATGCCGATCCCGGCGCAGGCCATGGCGAGTGCAAGCAGACCATGCGGCGTATCGATATGGGCCAGTCCCACGCCCGCCGACGCCACGGCCAGCAGGCAGAAGCCTAGGATCAGCATGTTCGTCGGCCGCGCCAGACGCACGACGATCGGCGTATTGATGAAGCTGCCCAGGGCAATGCAAGCCGCAATCGGCGTAGCGATAAGCCCCGCCGCCTGCGGACTCAGGCCGAAGCCGCCCTGCAACAGCAGCGGCGCGAAGAAGATCAGCGAATACATCACGAAGCCGATCAGCACTGACAGCGTAAACAGCACCACAAGTTGCGGGTGCCGGAACATGTCGAGCGGCACGATCGGGTGCGTGGCGCGTCGCTCGGTGCGCAGCAGCACCCAGAATCCGACCACGACCGCCACGATCAGCAGCAGATTGCCGAGCGACGCCCCATGCGCAGGCACGTTCTCGATGAACACCTGGAAACCGCCCAGCACCACCGCGATCCACACGGCGCCCCGCCAGTCGACACGAACGTCGCCCTTATGGGCCGGCGGGAATTTCGGCAGATATCGCCAAACGAAATACAGCGCCGCCAGACCGACCGGCAGATTCACGAAGAAGGTCGAGCGCCAGCCGAAATGCTCGGAGAGCAGGCCACCCAGCGACGGGCCCGCGGCCGTGCCGATACCGTATGCCGTTGTGATCACGACCTGCCAACGCACGCGCGAACGGGCGTCGGGGAAAAGGTCCGGCACCGATGCGAAAGCCGTGCCGACCATCATGCCGCCGCCGATCCCCTGCAAACCCCGTGCGAACACGAGGAATGGCATGTTGGGCGCGAGGCCGCACAGCAGCGAGGCAAAGGTGAAGGTCAGCACCGACGCGATCACGAACTGGCGACGGCCGAAGTAATCGCCCAGTCGTCCGAACACCGGCACGGTCACGACGGAGGCCAGCAGATAAATGCTCGCGATCCAGGCGTAATACTCGAAACCCTTGAGTTCGGCGACGATGGAGGGAAGTGCTGTACTGACGACTGTCTGGTCGAGGGCGACCAGCATGTTGACGAGCGCAATGCCAATCATGGCCATCAACGCATCGCGGAAAGGCAGGGGGCGCACGGCGGACTACCTGAAGACTTCATGGAGGGAAGCCGCCATTTTATGCGAAAAATAATGAATATATGAACGTTCATGTGTGGCGCGGGTTTCGGGACAGAAGCGTCGGCAACGCGTTCATCCGTCGATGCTCACTCGCAGATCCCGAAACGACGGTGCATGCAAGACAATCTCAATGGCATCGTGATAGAAATTCAACTCACATCTCGCCAGCTCCCCCCTTTCTCACCTCCCCGCCCAAAACGAGGTGTTGTCCGATACCCCTTTCGGACGCGCCTTGTACCCGCAACTGCCTCTACCGGGCATCATCGAGATGTCGTGGCCGATGCGGATCGAGGCAAATGCGTCAATCCCGAGGCCATTCGCCAAAACCGCGCCATAGCAACGGCCGCACCATCGCTCGACGCTGCGCAAAGCGTCGTCGTGACTTATCCGGAGACACGCCATGAAAAACCGTCCTGTACGCGAAGACTATCAACGCTGGCTGAACACGCAAGCCGTGAAGGCATCGGGCGATGCACGCGGTGATACATGCGATACGGGGCGGGCGGCGCCGGCCGGCGACGTCTTGCCCGACGTGCCCACGGCCTTGCCGTTTGCCGGGTATGTCGTGTGGTTTCACGCGAGCATGACGTATCTGGATATCCGCTTCGATCACAACCGTTTCGAGATCGTCACGCAGCAGGTGCCGAGCGCAGCAGAAGCGTTCTATTTCGATCGGCTCGACGACGCCTACGGACACGCGACAAACGTTAGCGAACCTTGTCTGATCCTGTTTTCCGAAGGCGCTGACGCGCCCGTTCGTGTGGTGGGCTGAGTGGCCGGGCCAATCGCGGGCTGCGGCCCGATAGCCGCGTGCACCACTTTCGGCACGTTCACCCGTACGACCTTCTTCGTTGTCACAGCCATTGTCGCCGTCCCACTCACTAGTGCCCCCCTCACCGCCGCCCTTACCGTCAGGAAGCACCGACCATGCCGTTCCTCGCTTTAATAGCACCCTTTGTGCAATCGAATCCCCTCTCGTATCCCCAGGCAACCGGTACAAGCCGGGACGAAATGGTCATCGACATACAGGAGATCAAGAACCAACTGCACTCGCCGCTCACCACGTCGACCGATGTGAAGCGGCCCAGCGAGCCTTTCCGAAATACCGCGTTCGAATGTCGCCCGGTTCCGGTGAGCACCTATTTCGACAACGTGCTTGCCGAACTGATTACGCCACAGTCCGACTGCGCGGCCCGGCAATACGCCAGCAATGCAGAGCTTCGTGATGCCCTGCGCGAAATGCTGACGCTTCATCCCCAAGGCCGCGAATTCTCTTTGAAATCGCACATCGAGTCGCTGAGCCTGCCGTCGCTGCTGCACGACGAACCAGACTATCTGCCCGGCACCCTCGCCGCCTTGAGCCTGGACATCGGGGCACACGCCGTGAAGATCGGACGAATCCGGTTCCCCGAATTCGAAATACTGGGTGAAGCGGAATTTCTGTTTGCAGGCGAAAGCGAGCTGGCGTTCCTGCATGAGAACAATCTGCACGCACCACGCATTCGTGAAGACCACGCTTCGATACTCGCCTTCCATTACCGGGCGGCCGGCATGAAGGGGCATACGACGCTGCCGCCGGCGGGATATGTCAACGCCGCCCAGGACGAGACGCACCTCTCGGACTTTACCGCCCAACTGGCACGTTGCCGCCATCGAGACAATTCGGGCCGGGTCGAACGCGACAGCAAGATTCTTATGCCACGCCTCTCGGGCGCGAACCGCAACGGCGCCAACAGGCGGGGGACTTCCTGCACGCTGCTATGACGCGGGGCGTCGTGGGTCACGCTGGGTCGCGCCCGAGTGGCCTCGCTCGAAGCCTCGCGCTTCACGACATGGGGGCGCGGTTGCATGGCGCCCGTTCACCGATTGCCGCACCGATCGACAGGCATGCCATTGAACAGAAGGCGTCCGGACGAGTTCGCCGCGCATCTCGAACGGTGCCAGGCATTTTGGCCAATCCGCCCAGAGCGCGACGCAAGGCCTTGGGTCGCGTGCCGGTGTATCCGATGTCGCAACCCCACGACCCGACCTTCAGTTGCTCGATACTTTGAACGACACCCGGACGGTATCGCGCCAGTATCGGGCGGGACCGCCGAGCGCCGCCGACGGGCTAGGCCGATGAACCAGGCCGATGAACTGAGCCATCAACCCAGACCGCCGAATTACGCCGCCGACTTAAGCCGTCGGGCGAACTTCTCGCGGAACTTCTTGAGCTTCGGCGCCACGACATAGGCGCAGTAGCCTTGATCGGGATGCTGGCGGAAGTAGTTCTGGTGGTAGGCCTCGGCGGGCCAGAACGTCTGCGTCGGCACCACCTGCGTGACGATCGGATGCGCATAGGTCATCTCGGCCATGAGTTCGGCGATGAGATGTTCGGCAGCGGTCTTTTGCTGTTCGTTCTGATAGAAGATGGCCGAGCGATATTGCGTGCCGACGTCGTTGCCCTGACGGTTGAGTGTGGTCGGATCGTGGATCTGGAAAAACACGATCAGGATTTCTTCGAAGGTGACGACGTTCGGATCGTAGGTCAACCGCACGACTTCCGCGTGGCCGGTGTCGCCTTCGCAAACCTGCTCGTACGTCGGATTGTCGACGTGTCCGCCTTCATAGCCCGAGACGACGGATTTCACGCCGTCCAGTTGCTGATAGCAGGCTTCGAGACACCAGAAGCAGCCACCGGCCAACGTGGCCACTTCGTTATGGGAATCGCTCGGGGAGTTCGTCTGCTCTGTCATGTTGACCTCGCTTGTCGACTGCGTTTGTGCGGCAGCGCACCAAACAAATAGGGCGGGCGATCGTGTTCCGATCGCCCGCCCTATTGTCGCGCAGAAGTTCGGTAAGCGGCGCAAATACCCCTATGTACAACGCATGCCGCACACAGGTTCGCGACCGTGTGCGTCTTGCCGGGGCGTGCCCTTCAGCCATGCAACTGCGTAATCAACGGATGCAGCAAACGCGCGCCGACACGCGCCGTCAGGCCATCGCGGTCGTACGTCGGGTTGTACTCGGCGATGTCCGCCACGCGCAGTTTGCCCGAGCGGCGTACCACCCCGATCAGCGCTTCGATAACTTCGAGCGCCACACCATGCGCCGCCGGTGCCGACACGCCCGGCGCTTTCTCGCCAGGCAACACGTCCATATCGATGGTCAGATAGACGTGACTCACTTTCGCGAGCATCTTCTCCAACTGTTCGCACATTTCCGGCAGACGGTGCGCAAGCATCGTTTCGTCGAGCCAGTAGTCGACGTTCAGCGCCTCGGCACGCTCGAACAGCGCGTCAGTATTGCTGTAACGGCTCACACCGAGGCAGGCGTAATGGAACGGCGCCTGACGGCCCGCGAGCAACTGCGAGATCTGCCAGAACGGCGTACCGGAGCTTGCGGTCGGCTGCGCACGCAGATCGAAGTGCGCGTCGAAATTGAGGATCAGGATCGGCTCGTCGCGCAGGCGGTCGCCGAAATACTCGGCCACGCCCAGGAATGTGCCGTAAGCGATTTCATGCCCGCCGCCCAGCACCACCGGACGCGCGCCCGCGGCCAGCACTTCGGCCACGCGATGCCCCAGCGCGGCTTGCGCCGCTTCGAGCCGTTCGTCGGCGCACAGGATGTTGCCGCCGTCGAACACGGCGGGCGTGCCCTGCACCGGCAGACTCGCCAATGCGCGACGCAGCATGTCCGGACCCGCGACAGCGCCCTGGCGTCCATGATTGCGACGCACACCCTCGTCGCTGCAAAAACCCAGCACCACGGCCCCGCCCGCGACTTCCGACGCTTCGCAAGCGTCGTAATCACGCAGCACCTGATGCAGACGCAGCGTATGGCCGGTCTCACCGGTATCCACACGGCCTTGCCAGACTGCTCGATCGATTGTCATCCGTTTTCCTGCCTTGCCTTACCTGATTCTTGCCGTATTACCGTGCTTGTCGCGCTTGTCGGCTTATCGCGCAATGACCGCTTGCAGGAATTCACGCGTACGCGCTTCGCGCGGCGCGGTGAAAATCTGCTCCGGCGCACCGGCTTCGATGATCCGGCCCTGATCCATCACGACCACGACGTCCGCCACTTCACGGGCAAAGCCCATTTCGTGCGTGACGACGAGCATCGTCATGCCATCGTTCGCGAGCGCCTTCATCACTTGCAGCACTTCGCCCACCAGTTCCGGGTCGAGTGCCGACGTCGGTTCGTCGAACAGCATGACCTGCGGCTGCATGGCTAGCGCGCGGGCAATCGCCACACGCTGCTTCTGACCGCCCGAGAGCGTGCCTGGGAAGACGTCGGCCTTCGCGGCAAGACCCACCTTGGCGAGCAGTTCGCGAGCGAGCTTCTCAGCGTCGGCGCGCTTCATGCCGCGCAGCTTGCGCGGCGCGAGCGTGACGTTATCGAGCACCGTCAGATGCGGGAACAAGTTGAACGACTGAAACACCATGCCCACTTCCGTGCGCAGGTGATTGAGCGGGTTCTCGCCCATCATCTTGCCGTGATCGACGAGCCTCTTGCCGACGATCTCGATGGTGCCCTGCTCGGCCGTTTCCAGCCCGTTGCAGCAACGCAGGAACGTGCTCTTGCCCGAACCGCTCGGGCCGATGACCACGACGACCTGACGGGCTTGCACTTCGAAATCGATGCCCTTGAGCACCTGATGGCTGCCGTAGGCCTTGCCCAGCCCTTCGATCTTCAGGATCGGGGCGCCGTTGACTTTCTTCACTTCGCTCATTGCACGGCACCTCCGGCACGCAGGGACTTCTCGGCACGCTGCAGCAGCAGCGTGGTGACGCCAGTCAGGATCAGATAGACAAAGGCAATCGCCAGATACACTTCCAGCGACCGATACGACACGCTGATGATCTTCTGGCCTTCGTGCATCACGTCGTGAATCGTGAGCAGCGACACAAGGGCGGAGTTCTTGATCAGCGCGATGAATTCATTGCCCAGCGGCGGGATCATGCGCACCACTGCCTGCGGCAGAATCACCGAGCGCATGGCCTGACCGTAAGGCATGCCGAGCGAGCGGGCGGCTTCCATCTGGCCGCGCTCGATCGACTGGATGGCGCCACGCACGATTTCCGAGACGTAGGCACCGCTATAGATACCCAGACCCAGCACGCCGCACATGAATGCCGGCAGCAGAATGTTGAACTGAGGCAGGCCGAAGAACAGGATGAAGAGTTGCACCAGCAGCGGCGTGCCACGAATGAACGTGACATAAGCGGTGCAGATGCCGTAGCGAATCCGGTGTGCCGGGTTCAGGCGGCCCATGCCGACCAGCAAGCCCAACACGCAGCCCAACGCCAGGGCGCAGGCCGTTACCTCGACGGTAACGAGCGCGCCACGCGCGAGGTCCTGCCAGTTTGCCCACACCGGCGAAAAATCGAGTTCCATGCGTACTCCGTCAGTTGCTCTACTGCGCTAATGCTTTATTGCCTGGGCGGGCAACGTCTCCCCACAAAAGGAGACGGCCAGCCCGCCCGGTATTGCTCAGATAAAACGTTGGTACGACCGTCGCGAAAGACTTACTTCGCGGTACCGAAGTACTTCGTGACCAGCGCGGCGTAGGTGCCATCGGCACGCACCTTTTCCAGCGCCTTGTTCATTTCTTCGGTCAGCGCCTTGTCGTCCTTGCGCAGCGCGAAGCCATAGCGTTCGATGGTCAGGGTTTTGTCGAGCACCTTCACGCTGGGGTTGGCCTTGGCGTACAGCAGCGCGGCCGGCTTGCCGGTCACGGCGGCGTCCGCACGGCCGATCTTCACGAGTTCGAACATCTGATCGTTCTTCTCGACTTCCACGCGGGCAACCTTCGGATAGTTTTCCGTTAGGAACTGCACCGACTTCGTACCCACCTGCACCGACACCTTCTTGCCGTTCAGATCGGCCGGTTCCTTGATGGTGTTGTTGTCCGCCTTGACCATGATGGCCAGGCCGCCGGTGTAGTACGGGTGCGTGAAGTTCACTGCCTTCAGACGCTCGTCGGTGATGTAGATGGCAGATGCCGCCACGTCGACGCGCTTGGACAACACGGCCGGGATCAGGCCCTTGAAGTCGATATCCGTCCACTCGACCTTCTTGCCCATGGCCTTGCCCAGGGCCTCGATCATTTCGACGTCGAAGCCGGTACGCTTACCGTTTTCCACGTATTCGAACGGCGGGAAGGTCGCATCGGTGGCAACGCGCAGCACGTCGTCGGCAGCGAAAACCTTGCTCGAGCAGGTGACGGCCAGCGCCATCGTGAACAGGATGTGACGCAATTTCATCTGGTACTCCTTCGTGTAGTCTCGGTTCGGAAAAACCGGTTAAAAGTACTGCAATCGATTCGAAATACGCTCGGCTGCCGCCACCGTCAGGCGGATCAGCTCTTCGTGGCGCTGCGCCACACGCACGGCCGGCGCCATCAGGGTGATGGTGCCCTCCAGACGTTCCTTCGCGGCAAAGACCGGGGCCGACACGCCCCAGACGCCGAAATCCACTTCGCTTTCGGACACGGCATACCGTTGCTTGCGGATCTCCTCGACCTGCGCGACCAACCGTTCCTGCGCGACCGGCTGGCCAGCCAGTTGACGCCCGATCAGGTTGTCGCGGGTGGTTTGCGGCAAGAAGGAGAGCAAGGCTTTGGCCGATGCGCCATGCACCAGCGGGTGCGCGCGTCCCTTGGCGAACGAGCAGCGCAGCGATTGCTCGCTCTCGTGCATGTCGAGGCAGACGACCTGGCCGTTCGCGGCGACGAGCAGACCGACGGTCTCCCCGGTGCGCTGAACGAGGGCATCGATCTCTTCACGTGCCTGGGTAACAAGATGCGAGTTGTGGTCGAAACCCCACGCCAATTGCACGCCGACCGGACCAGGTTCGTAGAGCGCCTCATGGGCATGCTCCTGCACCAGGCCCCACTTCTTGAGTGGCACGAGGTGGCGGTAAACCGTGGAGAGCGGCAGGCTCGTTTGCGCGGCGATCTCGCGTGCCGCGATCGGTCGTCCATAGCGGGCCACGGTCACAAGAACCTGTAGTACGCGCTCGGAGACCGACTGAGCTTCGGTGGTGTTCATCGTCTTCAAAAACTGTAAAAAGCAAAAAAATCGGCGGGTTGTGCCGCCAATGACGACATGGGCGCTATCTTGCGATGCAAATTCCCAAAGTGAAAAATTCAATTCTCACGTGATGGTAACAAATTGGGAGATTACTCATAGGTATTTTCCCTTACGCATCGCGCAAGCTCACCCAAAAAAAACGCCGAACCCCTTGTTCGACAAGGGATTCGGCGCTTTCAGACCAAAACCGAATAAAGATTCCGATTACCGACTGTCGGTAGATTTTTGTGCCTCCGGAGGATTCGATAGCCAGCGGATGAGAATCGTTTTTTGTACTTTCCCAAGCGCGCTCTTGGGCAAGGTGTCGAGCACGACGACGCGTCGCGGCAATTTGAAGCGCGCGATGCGCGTGCCGAGATAGTCGAGCACAGACGCCTGCGTCGCGGGCGAGTCGAGGGCCGTGACGACCACGGCCACCGGCACTTCGCCCCAGCGCTCGTCGGGCACGCCGACCACCGAAGCCTCCAGCACCCCGGGACAGTCGGCCAGCGCGTTCTCGATTTCCGCAGGATAGATGTTCTCGCCGCCCGAGATGATCATGTCCTTGCTGCGGCCAACGACTTCGAAACAGCCGTCCTCCCGCCACCGTGCCAGATCGCCGGAGTGAAACCAGCCGTCTGCGAACGAGAGGTGACCGGGGGCGCGCCAGTACTCCCGCATGACGTTCGGCGCGCGCACGAGAATCTCCCCGACCTCGCCCATTGCAACGTCCTGCCCGGCGGCATCGGTCAGACGCACCTCCACGCCCGGACACGCGCGGCCCACCGCGCCGGGATGCGCCTTCGCCTCCCCGAAACGCAACGCGATCGACACCGGGCCGGTCTCCGTCGCACCGTAGACCTGCCCCAGCGGAATGCCACGGGCATGGAACGCGTCGATGGCGGACATCGGCACGACGCTGGAGCCAGCCATCACGCCGCGAAGCGACGACAGGTCGGTCGTGGGCCACGCGGGGTGCATCTGCACGGCGCGCATCGTGGCAGGCACCATCAGCGAGAGCGTCGGACGATGCCGGGCGACGTCGGAAAGCCAGGCGGCAGGATCGAAGCGCGGATGCAGCGTGACGCTGGCGCCGCGCAGCAACGCGGGCAGCGTCTGAATGCATAAGCCGCCCACGTGGAACATCGGCAGTGTCGACAGCACGTGATCGTCGGCGCGCATATCGTGCGACCACCAACTGGCTTCGGCATTAGCCAGCAACCCCGCCTGCGTATGCAACGCGCCCTTGGGCTCGCCTGTCGTGCCCGACGTGTAGGCGAGCAGCACTGGGGCATTGGCCGGCACCTCGGGATACACCACCGGCTTGACCGACGGCACGGCGATGAGCCCTTCGATAGGCGCGATGGCGGGTGGCGGGAGGTCAGTGATAGCGTCCTGTTCGAGCGAGTCGCGAATCTGACGCGCCGCGTCGCGATGCATCGCGTCGAACCACAGCACGCGCACGCCCGCGTGGCGCACGATGGCCGCCAGTTCAGGCACGGCGAGGCGGAAGTTCAGCGGCAAGAAGATGGCACCGGCCCGCGCGCAAGCGAAGAGCAGCGCCAGTTGCAGTTCGTCGTTCAGGCCGAGACAGGCGACGCGATCGCCCGGGGCGATGCGCCACGTCTCACGCAGATGACCGCCCACGCGCTCGATACGTCGCCACAAGGCCGCGTAGTCGGTCGTCAGCGCTTCATCGCCAACGCCGCAGCGCAGCGCCAGCCGCTCGGGCGTGGTGCGCGCGTGACGGGCAAGCGCTTCTACAAAAGGCGTCAACTTGTTCTCCGTGACAAGAAAGACGGCACCGCGCGACAGGTTCGATGCCTGTCGGGGCGACGCATCGTGCCGGCCTCGCCCACGCGCGGCTTCGCGCTGGCAATGCGGCGCATGTTCAATTACTCGTCGCGCTCGCCCGGCTCATACAGCGCCTCGCGCCCGATACGATCGAGGCACAGCTCGGCCGTCCACGGCAGCATCAGTGCGCCGCAACGCGAATCGCGATACATGCGCTCGAGCGGCAACGTCTTGAGCATCGACTGCCCGCCGCAGGTGCGAATCGCCAGACGGCACAACTCGTTGGCATTCTCCATGATCGTGTATTGCGCCGCGTAGGCTCGCAGACGCGCCTCCTTGCCCGGATCGGCCCGGCCGTCCTGCAACGCGCGCAAGAACAGCGCACGCGTCTGCTCCAGCATGATGTGCATTTGCGCCACCGCGATCTGCTTGGTCGGATACATGCGGCGCTTGACCGGGGCGCCCATACCCTCGGCTTCGCCACGCAGATAACGCACGGTGAAGTCGTACGCCGCCTGCGCAATCCCCATATATGTCGGGGCCAGCGTCATGAACATGTGCGGCCAGCGGCTTGCGGCCTGATAGTAGACGCCGCGCGGCATCAGTTGCAGCGCGTCGGGCACGAACACGTCCTTGAAGAGCAGCGTGCGCGAGACGGTGCCGCGCATGCCCAGCGGGTCCCAGTCGCCGGTGACGGTCACGCCCGGGGCGTCGCCCGGCACGGCGATGTAGAACGTGTCCTTCATCGACAGCTCGGGTTTGTCTTCCGTACACAGCACGCCGTAATAGTTGGCCGCCCCCGAGAGCGACGCGAAGATCTTGCGGCCGTTGATCCGCCAGCCGCCCTCGACCTTCGTGGCCGTGGTGCCGAACGGCGCCTTGCCCGCGGCGGCCGCGCTGCCTTCGGAGAACGGTTGGGCGTAGATCGCGCCGTCCTGAATCACGCGCGCGAAGTGATGCTTGCGATAGCCCGCGTGCTCGGCGCGCTGCTCGGGCGTCATGTCGAGATCGTCCGCGAGAATGCCGGTCCACATCATCGAGCACGTGTGCATGTTGAACGTGAGCGCCGTCGCGCCGCAGTGGCGGCCGAGTTCGGCGGAGACCATCATGTACGTGGCGAAGTCCGCGCCCAGTCCACCGTCGTCTTCCGGAATGCACAACTTGAGCAGCCCTGCGGCGCGCATGTCGTCGTAGTTCTCGAACGGGAACGCCGCTTCGCGATCCCAGCGGGCGGCGCGCGGCGCGAGCGACTCGCGTCCTACCTGCTCTGCCAGCGTCAGCAGGCGCTGTTGCTTGTCCGTGAGCGGGTAATGCTCGCCGACGATCGAGGGGGGCTGATAGGCCACGGTAGTCTCCTGGTGTGTTCTAGCGTGTTGCGAGGAAGGCGCGCACCTCGGCGTTGAACGCCACCGGGTGCGTCAGATTCATGAGATGCCCGGCACCGGGCAGGCAAACGTAACGGGCATCGGGAATGGATTCGGCCATGCGTGCCATGACCTTCGGCGGCGCGTTGGCGTCGTGCTCGCCGGCGATCAGCAGCACGGGCACGACCAGACGCGCCAGCGCGGCACGCTGCTCGAAGCCGACGAGCGCCTGCAACGCGCTGCGGTAGGCGTTGGGCGTGAGCGCCCCCATCGCCTCGACGGCCAGCGCGCGGGCCCGCTCCCGGGTGGCGGCGTCCGGCTCGCCGAGCATGCCCGGCACAATCGCCTCAGCCATCTCTCGCAGCGTCTTGCCGGCGTCGAGCGGCGCCGTGCGCTGACGCACGAACTCGCGCTGAAAGTCGCCGTCCGGCTTGCCGAAAGCGGGCGACGTACCGCACAACACGAGGCCGGCAATATCGCGCGTGAACGGCTCGCCGCGCGCCATCAGCTCCTGCGCGACCATGCCGCCCATGCTGTGGCCGACCAGCACGAAGCGCTGCGGACTCAAAGGGGAAGAACCCAACGTATCGAGCAAGGCCCGCAGGCTATCGGCAAGCGCCGCCATGGTCGGCGCGGCCGGCATGGCGCTCTCGCCGTAACCGGGCATGTCCCACGCGACGACGCGATGGCCGGCCGCGACGAACGTCTCGAACTGCGCCGGCCAGACGTGACGATTGCCGCCAATGCCGTGCAGCAGCACGAGCGTGAGCGGGCCATCGCCGGCCATGCGATAGCTCGGGCAGACAGGCACCTGTTGCGTCATGAGGCGAACTCGCCTTGCAGTGCGCCGTCGCGCACGACGACATCGCCGTCGAGTGCAATCGTGCATTTGCGCAGCGGCAGATCGAAGTGCCCCAGCGTGTGGCGTCCGGCCACTTCGTTGGCGCCCGTCGAATAGAGGAAGTTGCCCGCGAAGGCGCGCTGCTCCGTGCCGTTGCAATCGCGCTTGTCGTAGCAGGCGAGTGCATCCCAGCGGGCGCGCTGATTCAGGCCGAAGCCGACGTGCGAGACGGCGTACGCCTCGCGATCGCCCCACGCGGCGAAATAATCGCGCATGAGATCGACGTCCACGCCCTCGCCGTCGATGGCGACGACATAATCGTCTTCGACGGTGAGCGCGATACGGTCGCGCAGATATTGTTTGAACGTGAGATTGATGTCGCCGGGTGCGAGCACGAGCTGACCGTTCACGCTGTGTGCGGCGGGAAACGCCAGCGCCAGTCCGCCGGGCCAGTGCGCTACCTGACCGGGCTTGGCGCACCAGCCCCAAACGCCTCCGACGCGCGCGTCGCGAAGTCCGATGCGCAGATCGGTCCCGGCAGCGGACGTGACATGCATTTCTGCTGCACTGCGCAAACGCTTGATCGCGGCGCGCACCTTGGGCTCGAGCGCCGGGTCGGTCGCGCAGCGTTCCAGAATTTCGGGATGTTCGTTGGAGACCATCAGCACGCGGGCGCCGCCGCCCAGAATGTCGGGCAATTCGGGGGCATGCAGCAGGCCTTCGACGGTGCAGTCGACGACGAGCGTCGCAGTCTTGAGCGCGGCGACGACGGGAGCGAGTTGGCCCAGCGCGTCGCTCGCGCCCGTGGAGCGCACGGGCACCGGCGCACCCACGCGCGGACTCGGCACGATCAGCCGGAATGGCCTTGCGCCGAGCGACTCGGCGGCCAATTGCGCCAATTCCACGTTCACAGGCCGGGATTGCGTTTCAGCTACAATCGCCACCACGTCACCGGGTCGTATGTCGCAGCGCCGCAAAGTCTGCGCAAATACATCGATCCACTTATGCTCGATTCGCTCGATCAGCATATCGTCTCCTGAGCGTCTGACCCATTTGCCCCACCGGGGCTTCTCCGGCCATCACGCGTCTTGTCGATCTGTTGTTCGTGCCATAGTATATGAATATTCATACAAATCAACCCGATCAAATTAGCCGGACGGGAGTGCAGGGAAAGTGAACGCCAAACGCGCCGCAGCGCCAGATTTCGACAGCGCAGCTTTTCGCAACGCGCTCGGTCAATTTGCGACCGGAGTCACCGTGATCACCACGCGCGCCGACGACGGCTCGCTCATCGGTATTACTGCCAGCTCGTTCAACTCGGTGTCGCTCACGCCGCCGCTTATTCTGTGGAGTCTCGCCACGCGCGCGGGCAGCATGCCTGTTTTCCGTGAAAACTCCCACTACGCGGTGAATGTACTCGCCGCGGATCAGCTCGACATCTGCAAGCGCTTCGCCACGATGAAGGGCGACCGTTTTGCGGGCGTGCCGTACACGTTGTCGGCCTCGGGCACGCCGGTGCTCGACGGCGCGCTGGCCTGGTTCGAATGCCACAACCGCAGCCGTTACGACGAAGGCGATCACGTCATCTTCGTTGGCGAAGTCGAGCGTTGCGGTGTGCACACGCAAGTGTCGGACCGTATGCCGCTGATCTTCCACGCTGGCGGCTTTCACAAGCCGCAGTCGCTGGGCTGAGGCGCGTCATGAGCGCTGACGGTGCGCCGTTCGTCGACGACTATCTGGCGTACCTGCTCGCCCGCGCGAGCACGCTCGTGTCGGACGAATTCCACCGTGAAGTCGCGGCTGCCGGTCTCGGTGTGCTGGAATGGCGCGTGCTCGCCACCCTGTCAGACGCTCAGGCACGCACCATCAATCAGTTGACGGACATCGTGCTGGCCAAGCAACCGACCGTCACCAAAGTCGTCGACCGGCTCGAAGCGGCGGGCGATGTCGTTCGCGGTGAGAGCGCGACCGACCGGCGGCAGTCGCTTGTACGCCTGACCGACGCGGGCGTCGCTCGCGTCACGCCCTTGCTGGCGAGTGCACGACGTCATGAAGCGCGCGTGCTGGCGCGTTTCGGTCAGACGCAGTCTGCACAGCTCAAGGACTCGTTGCGCGAGCTCATCGAACAGATGACGCATCACCGCTAGGCGTCTCAGGCGTCTCAGGCGTCTCAGGCGTCTCAGGCGTCTCAGGCGTCTCAGGCGTCTCAGGCGTCTCAGGCGTCTCAAGCATGACGAGCATCCTCGGCCCCGTTACCAAGGCGTCATCGAATTGCGTTGAACTCGCATCGAATTCGATCAATTTCGCAAAAATTAAAATAATCCACCGAGAAAACGGCAGAAAGGCCCGTCGGATTGCAATCTGACGTCGTCGGCTGTTCGAATACGCAAGCACCTGCGGCGAGGAATTTCCTACACTATCTGGGATTTCTCCCTTCACAGAACGCCCTCACCTGGCGCTTGCGAATGAACGCTTTGAACGCTGCTGCGTCGCCCTCTTCGAATGACACCGCTGGGACTGCCAACGCGCACGAGCGTCGCGTGTGGGACATCAGCGCGCCACTGAGCGCCGACACTCCCGTATGGCCGGGCGACACGCCGTTCGCCGAAGAAGCCGTCTGGCAGATTGGCCCCGGCTGCCCAGTCAACGTCGGACGCATCACGCTCTCGCCGCACACCGGCGCGCATGCCGATGCGCCGCGGCACTACGACGACGCGGGTGTTTGCATCGGCGAGGTCGATCTTCAAACGTATCTGGGGCCGTGCCGGGTCATCCATTGCATTGGCGCGTCGCCTGTCGTCACGCCGGCAATGGTCGAGCCGCACCTCAAGCGCATTCCGCCGCGCGTGCTCCTGCGCACCTACACGCAGGCCCCCGTCTCCCGTTGGGACAGCGAGTTTTGTGCGGTTGCGCCCGAGACCATCGACCTGTTGGCGTCGCATGGCGTGAAGCTGGTCGGCATCGACACGCCCTCGCTCGACCCGCAGCAGAGCAAGACCATGGACGCTCACCACCGTATTCGCGCGCATCGCATGGCGATTCTCGAAGGGCTCGTGCTCGATGCCATTGCGCCGAACGATTACGAACTCATCGCGTTGCCGCTCAAATTCATGCGGCTCGATGCGAGTCCGGTGCGTGCCGTGCTGCGTTCGCTTTGAGACGCTGACGTCACGACGCTTCACACGAATTCCTTTCTCGATTTTTTACGCTTTTTCCGATTGCCTTCACGCATATATCGCAAACCATGACGTCTTCTCGCAACGATTGTCTGGCCCTCGACTCGGCCGATCCCCTTGCCCCGCTGCGCGCACAGTTCGACCTGCCGCCGGGCGTGATCTATCTCGACGGCAACTCGCTGGGCGCCCGTCCGATTGCCGCGGCCAAGCGCGCACAGGACGTGATTACCCGGGAATGGGGCGAGGGTCTCATTCGCAGTTGGAACGAAGCCGACTGGTTCGCGTTGCCGCGCACGCTGGGCGACGCGCTGGCCCCGATCATTGGTGCGGGCAAAGGCGAAGTCGTGGTCACTGACACCACGTCGAGCAACCTGTTCAAAGTCATGGCCGCCGCGCTCGACGCGCAGCGTACGCGCGCGCCGCAACGCAAAGTCGTCGTCTCCGAGCGCAGCAACTTCCCGACCGATCTGTACATCGTGCAGGGTCTGACCCGTCTGCTCGACGACGGTTACTCGCTGCGTCTGATCGACTCGCCCGACGATCTGCCGGGCGCACTGGGTGACGACGTCGCCGTGGTGTTGCTCACCCACGTGAACTACCGCACGGGCGCCATGTACGACATGGCCGCACGCACGGCCGAGATCCACGCCGCCGGCGCGTTGGCCGTATGGGATCTGTGCCACTCCGCCGGTGCGGTGCCCGTCGACCTGAATGGCGCCCATGCGGACTACGCCGTGGGTTGCACGTACAAATACCTGAACGGCGGCCCGGGCTCGCCCGCTTTCGTGTGGGTCAACAAAAAGCACCAGGACATCTTCTGGCAGCCGCTCTCGGGCTGGTGGGGACACCGCACGCCGTTCGCGATGACGCCGGAATACACGCCGGACGATGGCATCGGACGCTACTTGTGCGGCACCCAGCCGATTGTTTCGCTGTCGCTCGTGCAGTGCGGTCTGGACATCTTTGCGCAGACGTCGATGGACGCCCTGCGCCGCAAGTCGCTCGCGCTGACCGATCTGTTTATCAAGTTGGTGGAAACGCGTTGCGCCGAATTCCCGCTCACGCTGGTGACACCGCGCGATCATGCGTCGCGCGGATCGCAGGTGAGCTTCGAGCATCCGGAAGGGTTTGCGGTCATTCAGGCATTGATTGCGCGCAATGTCATCGGTGACTATCGCGAGCCGCGCATCATGCGCTTCGGCATGACGCCGCTGTACACGAGCTTTGCCGACGTGTGGGATTCCGTCGAAATTCTGCGCGACGTGCTGGCCACGGGATCGTGGGACAAGCCCGAATTCCATCGCCGCGGCGCAGTGACCTGAGCGAGGAACCGTCACCGTATGAACAAGACGCCCCCCACCCCCGCTAACGATCAACACGCATCGTCCGAAGCCACGCCCGCGCAGGGCGGGTGCCCGTTCGGGCATCGGAGCGCCGACGCCCCGGCACAGCAGAGCTCACCGGCCGGCGCAGCGACGCCACCGGCCAATGCGTCAGGCAACGCCACGCAATGGCACGACGCGCAACTCGACTTCTCCAAGAGCATGAGCTACGGCGACTACCTGTCGCTCGATCCCATTCTCAATGCGCAGCATCCGCGCTCGACCGACCATAACGAGATGCTGTTCATCATTCAGCATCAGACGAGCGAGTTGTGGATGAAACTCGCGCTGTACGAACTGCAAGCGGCGCGCACGGCCGTTCACAACGACCAACTACCGCCCGCGTTCAAGATGCTCGCGCGCGTGTCGCGCATTCTCGAGCAACTCGTGCAGGCGTGGAGCGTGCTCGCGACGATGACGCCGTCGGAGTATTCGTCGATGCGTCCGTCGCTGGGCAGTTCGTCCGGCTTTCAGTCCTACCAGTACCGCATTCTGGAGTTCATGCTGGGCAACAAGAATGCGGCAATGCTGGCGCCGCATTCGCATCGTCCCGATCTGTTCCAGCAGGTGGAAGCTGCGCTCAATGCGCCGTCGTTCTACGACGAAGTGGTGCGGCTGCTCGCGCGTCGCGGCTTCGAGATTGCGCCGGGGCGACTGGCGCGTGACTGGACCCAACCGACGCCGCACGACACGACCGTCGAGGCTGCCTGGCTAGAGGTGTATCGCAACCCGTCGCAGCATTGGGAGCTCTACGAGATGGCCGAAGAACTGGTCGATCTCGAAGACGCTTTCCGGCAATGGCGCTTCCGTCACGTGACGACCGTCGAGCGCATCATCGGCTTCAAACAAGGCACCGGCGGAACCAACGGCGCGCCGTACTTGCGCAAGATGCTCGACGTCGTGCTGTTCCCCGAGTTGTGGCACGTGCGGACGTTGCTGTGATGTTTTTGGTTTTTGGCTAAAACCGTCGCATAGATGGCGCTCTCGCCCTTGACCTTTGCCCGGGGCAGCGGCGCTTGCCCGTCCCCTGACTCCGCTCCAATGCTTGTTAAGTCGCTACGCCAGGGGACGGACAATCACCGCCATCGAATGTCCTGTTACCCCAGCGCTTGCGCTGCGATGGGTGCGTCGCATCGGCAACGGTTGCGAATCGGGTTGGGTGTCGCCCGCGGTGCGACTTAAAAGGTAGTGGAGCGCCGCGGGCGACACCCAACCCGATTGACCACGGACCGCTTAAGCTTGTCCGCTGAGCCGCGCGGCCAACTGTTTCAACCGGGGCCCGATGTCGTCGCGAAACACTGAATCCGGAATCGAAGACGACGGCCCGCTGCAACTGATCGCCAGCCACCGATTCTGCCGGACGTCTCGCAGCGGCACGGCGACCGCGTGCACGCCTTCGTGCCACTCGCGAAACGAGTAGCAGCACCCTTCTCGCTTGAAAGACTCGACCCCTTTGTCGACGCTCGACTGCAACGCCTCCCATCCGACATGGCGATAGGCCGCCGGATTCGCGTCGTACACATCGTGCAGATCGGACATCAAGGTCTCGCGCTCGGTCGGCGTCATGGCCGCGAGATAGACGCGCCCCATCGAGCTCGTCAGCATCGACAGACGTGAGCCCGCCGTTAATCCGAGCGTGAGATGTGCAGAGTCGCTCCGAATCGTCTCGAGGTACATCATGTCGAGGCCCTCGCGGCAACCGAGCGAGATCGAGCATCCCATCTCCCTGGCCAGCGCCCGCATGTGCGGACGCGCCAGCGTCAACATGTCGGTGCCGTTCAGGAAGGCGTAACCGAGGGCCAACACGCCCGCATCCAACGCATATTTGCCCAGCTCGGCGTCGTAACGCAGATAGCCGAGTTCGGTGAGCGTGTACGCCAGACGGCTGACGGTCGCCTTCGGCAATCCCGTGCGCGCCGCGAAATCGCGGTTGCCGAGCAGGGTGTCGTCGGGCCCGAAGGCGCGCAACAACTCCAGACCACGCGCGAGCGCCGTGACGAACTTGCGCTCGTCGTGCGACGGCGGCACGCCATGCGCCGGTGCACCGGCGGGGGCAGACAGGGACGTTTTGACCACGACCATCGCACACTCCGAAAAACTTTAGTGTTAAACTAACTTCGATTTCAGAACATTGTTCCGCATTGCGGAACTTTCGTCAAGTTGATCGGAGGAGATGAGTCATGGCAGCCAATGCACAGTTTCACTGGGAAGATCCGCTGTTGCTCGACGCGCAGCTCACCACGGACGAGCGCATGATCCGCGACGCCGCCGCCGCGTATGCGAACGACAAGCTCGCACCGCGCGTGCTGGAAGCGTTCCGTCATGAGCGCACGGACGCCTCGATCTTTCGCGAGATGGGCGAGATCGGCCTGCTCGGCCCGACGATTCCGGAGCAGTACGGCGGCCCCGGCCTGAACTACGTGGCTTATGGTCTGATCGCCCGCGAAGTCGAGCGCGTGGATTCGGGCTATCGCTCGATGATGTCGGTGCAGTCCTCGCTGGTGATGGTGCCGATCTACGAATTCGGTAGCGAAGCGCAGAAGCAGAAGTATTTGCCGAAGCTCGCGAGCGGCGAGTGGATCGGTTGCTTCGGCCTGACCGAACCGAACCACGGGTCGGACCCGGCCGGCATGACCACGCGCGCCAGGAAGGTCGCCGGCGGCTATGAGCTGAGCGGCGGCAAGATGTGGATCACCAACTCGCCGATCGCCGACGTTTTCGTCGTCTGGGGCAAACTTGCCGACGAGAATGGCGACGAGAAGATTCGCGGCTTCATCCTAGAAAAGGGCTGGAAGGGTCTTTCCGCACCCGCGATTCACGGCAAGGTCGGTCTGCGGGCGTCGATCACCGGCGAGATCGTGATGGATCAGGTGTTTGTGCCGGAAGAGAATTTGATGCCGGGCGTTTCCGGTCTGAAGGGTCCGTTCACGTGCCTGAACTCGGCGCGCTACGGCATCGCATGGGGCGCGCTGGGCGCCGCGGAATTCTGCTGGCACATGGCACGTCAGTATGTGCTCGACCGTCAGCAGTTTGGCCGTCCGCTCGCTGCCAACCAGCTGATTCAGAAGAAGCTCGCCGACATGCAGACGGAAATCACGCTGGGCCTGCAAGGCTGCCTGCGTCTGGGCCGCATGAAGGACGAAGGCACGGCCGCGGTCGAGATCACGTCGATCATGAAGCGCAACTCGTGCGGCAAGGCGCTCGACGTTGCGCGACTCGCGCGTGACATGCTCGGCGGCAACGGCATCTCGGACGAGTTCGGTATCGCCCGTCATCTCGTGAACCTCGAAGTGGTCAACACTTACGAAGGCACGCATGACATTCACGCCCTGATCCTCGGCCGCGCACAGACGGGCATTCAGGCGTTCTTCTGATCGCGCGACGCGATGCGCTGAATCGGGCCGCGTCGATACGCGGCGCAGGCATCACACCGATGGGTATCAGTGACGCCTGCGGCACTTGAAACGTCCTCGGCTCGGCGCATCGGGACATTTGTCTGGTACGCGTCGTTTCTCAAGCCGCATGTCGCGGAAACGTCAATCCCCCGGGCAACGGCGCGTACCAAACAAAAATGCCAGCTCATTCGAGCTGGCATTTTTTATCTTCGGCCTTCGCAATGCCTCACGGCATCCACCGAATTACTTGTTCGGTTGCGGCGTCAGACGCAGGTACGGGCGCACCGCCTTGTAGCCCTTCGGGAATTTCTCCTTCAGGACGGCTTCGTCCTTGAGCGACGGCACGATCACGACGTCTTCGCCATCTTTCCAGTTACCCGGCGTGGCGACCGAGTAGTTGTCGGTCAGTTGCAGCGAGTCGATGACACGCAGGATTTCGTCGAAGTTGCGGCCCGTGCTCGCCGGGTACGTGATGATCAGGCGCACCTTCTTTTTCGGATCGATCACAAACAACGAGCGCACCGTCACGGTTTCGCTGGCGTTCGGGTGGATCATGTCATAGAGCTGCGAGACCTTGCGATCGCCGTCGGCCAGGATCGGGAAGTTGACCGTGGCGTTCTGCGTTTCGTTGATGTCCTTGATCCAGCCCTTGTGCGATTCGGCATCGTCCACCGACAGCGCGATGGCTTTTACGTGGCGCTTTTCGAACTCGCCCTTGAGTTTTGCGGTCAGACCCAGTTCTGTCGTGCACACCGGCGTGTAGTCGGCGGGGTGCGAGAAAAGTACGCCCCAGCTGTCGCCGAGGAATTCATGGAACTTGATTTTGCCTTCCGACGAATCCTGTTCGAAATCGGGGGCGATATCACCCAGACGCAATGTCATTTACGGTCTCCTTGAGAACCTTCAACTCAGTGGGGTAAAGACTAAAGGATGCTAAGCTTTGCAAGAACGAATAAAAACTTCGTTGCAAATAATTATTCGAAATATGCCGTCGACCGGGTGTTGTTTTCTGGCAACGACGCATTGAAAGCGGTACGATAAGAACCATATCACCACTATATACCCTGCATTTCCTCCCAGAACCGGGTAACGACTATGTCGCAAGTGCATACCAACAAGGAGAAGTTCATGACCGATATCAAATCCGTACTGGCCGACGCGGAAGATCTGCTCAAGCAAGCTGCCAACACGACCGGTGAGCGCGCTTCCGAACTGAGCGACAAGGCCCTGGCACTGCTCAAGCAAGCCAAGGAAAAAGCCTCCGACGTGCAAGTCGTCGTCGTTGAGAAGAGCAAGCAAGCCGCTCGCGCTACCGACGATTACGTGCACGATCATCCGTGGCAGGCAGTGGGCATCGCCGCCGGTATCGGCGTGGTGATCGGCCTGCTGCTCAACCGCAAGTAAGCTGCATCGACGCAAGTCACTTCCTCGCTACTCTGCCCAAGGCGGAGCCTGCCTGACCGGCGCGACGGGTCGGGCAGGCCGCCCAAGTCCAGCCCATGACCGATAATGACCGCACGACCCCGCCGCGGCCTTCGCTGCGGCGCCTCGCAGGCGCGTTGCTCGAGATCGTTCAGTCGCGCATCGAACTCATCGGCATTGAACTGACCGAGGAAAAGGAACGCCTGATGGGCGTGGCTTTCCTCGGTCTCGCCGCGATGCTCTTCGGCGTTCTCGCCCTCGTGTCGCTGACCGCGCTGGTGATCGTGATTTTCTGGGACACCTATCGCCTCCAGGCCATGACCGGCATCTTCATCGTGTATCTCCTGATCGCGCTCTGGTGTGCCGCTCGCGCGCGCAATATCCTGCGCGATGCGCCGATGCCGTTCGAAGCCACACTGGCCGAGTTCGAAAAGGACCGCGACGCATTGCGTCCGGACTGAAGGAGACCTGCCCGTGCCACTGGAACAGAACCGCCCTCAACGTCCGCGCCGCCCGCGACAGTCGCGACGCTCGCGTCACGAACTCCTCGCCATTCGCAAGGAGCTCGTGCTCACGCGCATTGCCATCGAGCGTGCCGAACTGATTCAGGCGTCGCACGCCACGCGCGAGCGCCTGCGCAACTTCCGCTGGGTTCGTTACCTGCTGCCCGGCGGTTTTGCCAAGCTCTCCGGCCTGGGTGGCATCGCCAACTCGGGGCTGCGCCTCGGCGGCCTGCTCGAACGCTATCCGCTGGTCAGCTCGGTCGCATCACTCGCCCTCACCGGCCTGTCGCATACGCCCGTCGGACGCGTGGTACGACGTGGCCTCAAGTGGGGCAGCCTCGGCCTGCTCGCATGGCAAGGCATCAAGCTCTGGCAGGAATCGACGAAGCCCTCAGCGCCGCAAGCTGACGCTACGGGTGACGCCACTGCCACCGCCGCGCCCTCGTCGTCCTCATCCGCATCAAAAAGCAACGATCGCGATACGCCACCGATGATGTGACGCGGTCGTTCACGTATTGATGCCCGCCTACGCGTCGCAGCGCTTTGCGACGCGGGCACGGCCGTATGCGTTGATGGTGATGCAGATGCGTCGCCCGTGCCCCGCGATTCGCACTGTCCCCGACAACCATTTGCGCGTGTCCGTTCGGATGAAGCCGCTCTCGGCGAACGCGAGCCCCTCCGTGTCATGCAGGCCCCATCGCGCTTCGATGCTCACGCCTTGCGGCAACGGCGCGTGACGCCCCAGCAATTGCTCCCCGGCATCGAAGCGATTGTTTCGATTCTCGTCGACGAACGTTACCCAGCCGCTATTCAGACGCACGCCGTCGTGCGGTGCGATGGCGATCCGCCGATGCCGTCCCAACGCTTCTGCCCGTGCCGACTGCATTGAGGCAAGAAACGCGCGAGCCGTGATGTCTACCGCCACGCGATGCCGCACGGTGTCTATCGACGGCGCGACCGCCATCAACGCAATAGCCAGCACTGTCATCGCAACAAGGCATTCGAGCAATGTGACGCCGCGCATGGCGCTTTCGGGACGTGTCGCCCGCGGTGTTCGTGTCACTCGCTCGACAGCGGGCGTCCGGCGGTCATCACGCATCGCAACGCTCACGGTTCGTTCCCGGCGCAAAGGTCACGGTCGTGTTGTCGTGCCAAGCCACCACCTCGCGCCAGTTCAACTGCCGCGTCTTGAACGATGTCGACGCCACGCCGCTACCCGCTGGCTGCACGCGTAGCGGCCGAACCTCATAGATCGCTTGCAGAAACACACGCGTGCCCGGCAACTCGCCACATCCCATCGCACTGACTCGGTACCGGCGCAACGGTGACTCTCTCGCCTCTCTCGCCGTTTCCGCGTCGGGGACGTATCCGGAGAAAGCAATCCGCTCGATGAAGTAGCGCGCCTTATCGGCCGTCATCACGGCCGTGTTGCCATTCCAGTCGACCTTCAACCATCCGGCCGCCCGGTTAACCTCCGAGCGGTGCCCTCGATAGCTCGCGCCGAGCACGCCGTGCGGCCCTGCCTCGAACTCGGTTGCGGTCGCAATCTCTGCTGCCTGCTCGCCATATGTCAGCCTGTCACGCGCCACCAGCAAGGCACTGTCCGCAGCCGCAAATGCCACCACGCGGTCATTCGCGTACGCCATGAAACGAGTCGCCAACTGACGATGCTGCATACCCGACGCGGCAAGCGACATCAGCGCGGCCAGCCACATCACGATGAAGACCCCAACCATTTCGCCTCCTCGCCAACGCCGCCGTCGTTACGGCGATAGGCCACCGCGTTGAACACGTGCAGATGGACGTCCCCGGCATTGTTCAATCGCTTGTACTCACGACCGCCGGACGCCGCGTCGAAGACTTCGACCACGCGCACAGCCTTCGGCTTGCCACCGCGACGCGGTGCGCCGCGCAGCACCAACGAAAACGCCACCGCCGTCACGCGCTCCCAGCCACCCGAGCCCAGCGGCGCACTCGGGGGTTTGCCCCGCGCGCTCTTGACCGGTGGCATCCAACGCAATGGCCCCGTCCCGCCAGCACGAATTCCCAGGCGAATGTACATCGCCTCGACCCCGATGACCAACACTTGCCCAGGGTGCAAGTCGGTGAAGGAAATCCCACTCTCTCCATAGCGGCAAAATAGCGACGGTATACCGTCCTCCCCCTTGTCGACATAGAAATTGCTGAGATAACGGTTCTCGCCCTCGCCCGCCACACGAACGCTCACGCCGGCGCAGTTCTGTACCGCACCGTTTCCATACAGTTTGTCGTCCCCGATACCCGCGCCGTGGAACTGCACCTCAAGCAACGCGCTGCCCTGCCAGCCGCGCTTCGGACAGGTATCGACCCGGCCGGCACACTCGGCACTGGCGCGCAGCGACGGCCAGTCGCGTTTCGCCTCCGCCCCGCGCCGCCGGATAGGCCCCTCCGACGGATCCCAATTCCGGTAGCCCGCCATGCCGACGGCGCGCGTCAGTTGCGTCAGCGCGAAGATCGCTCGCTCATTCACGTCGTATCGCTCAGCCTGCACACGCCACAACCGAATGCCCTCGAGATAGATCGCCGTAGCGGCCATCACGATCAGCAAGGCCAGCGGCATGGCGATGACCCACTCCAGCAACGTGAAGCCTGTCGCGCGGCGCCTGTGTCCCGGCAACCGAGCGCTTGTCAGTCGGCTCTTTAGTCGACTCGTCAATCGGCGCGTCATCGGGGATGGCGAATCTGTGGCGCATCGCCCGAATCGGTCGATGGCATCGCCATCGAGACTATCCTGGGAGTCGCCGCCAGCTCGGTCGACGTCATGCCACCCACCGCTTGCCAGTGCGCGAAGCCCTGCGCCCCCGCCATGAGCGCCGTCAGCGTGAACATGACGTCGAGCAGCGCCGCCCCGCGCACCGATCGTCGGCAACGCGCGCCGTGCACTTGTCGCTCACACGTCGGCACGTCTCCCCGCTGCGTGGATGGCCGAGTGGATGCGCGCGGCGGCACTCGCCAGGCCCCCAACCCCCGTCTTCGCTGTGCATCGCGAATCGGTTTGTCAGCGCTGTGCCGCGTTGGGGTGCGTGTGCGATTGGCCAACGTGTCGCGCGACGTACGGCGGTCCGTGCGGCGCACCAGGTGTCGTCGATCCTGTTGCATGGTGCAACTCCTCGTCTCGTTGATGACGAGGCCATCGTCGCCCATCGCCAATACCACGCCAATCGGACGACACCGCAAAACCTACCCCGTCATGCGCCACCTCACTCCTCATACGCAATGCATTGCGAGACGGGTATCAACGCGCCCATAAAAAAACGGCGACCGAAGTCACCGTCTTTTGGCTTGTTGTGCCCGCGCGAATCAGCGCCGCGTTGCCACCGCTTTCGCCGTCACTTTATGCCGTCGCCAGACGCATCCGGCGCCAGCGTGCAGCACATCGGCATCACCCTTTGAGCGAGTCGATGAGTTCGACATAGGCCGCTTGCACTTCGTCTTTCGACTTGCCCTTGAGCATTTCCCAGGCGTCGAATTTGGCGCGTGCGACGAAATCCATCGCACCGGGGCGGGAACCGGAAACATCGCCTTCCGTGCCTTGCTTGAACAGCGCGTAGATGCGCAGCAGCGTCAGATTGTCGGGGCGTTCGGGCAGCGTCTTGGATTGGGCTACCGCCTCGTCGAAGCGTGCTTGAAGATCGCTCATGGTGTCTCTCCCTGGAAAAACAGTCAGCTTATCGATGACCCGTGCGGCAACTCGGCCATGTCGCGAAACGCTCGCGTCGACGCTCGGGGTGTTGCGAATACAACGCGCTCAAGGATAGCGACGAAGCCCTACGCAAGGTAGAGGCCAGCGTAGAACCCTGCGTCTAAACCTCTCGGGAACTGAGTCGTTTTTTCAAGCAACATGACGGATGGTCTGCGCGAACACAATGCAAACCCAACGTCCAAAATGCAAAACGCCCAGCGCATTGCCGGGCGTTTTGACTTTCAAGCCTTGCGTCGAAGCAAGACGTTTGGACAAATCACGCCGCCCTCACGTCCCGCCGCACGACCGCTGCGTTCGACGCAATCACGACGCAGCCGCAGCAGGCGCCGACGCGGTCCCGGCATTCGCCGGCGCACTGCGCTCTTCCCAACCGCCGCCGAGCGCCTTGTAGAGCGTGACGAGGTTGGTCCAGCGCGCGAGACGCGTTGCAATCAGTGTCTGCTGCGCCGCGTACAGCGAGCGCTGCGAGACCAGTGCGTTCAGGTAGCTGTCCACGCCATTGCGATAGCGCAGATCCGAGAGCTTGTAGCTCTCGTCGCTCGCCTTCACGAGCGACTCCTGCGCCGAGATCTGATCGTCGAGCGTGCCGCGTGCGGCCAGGCCGTCGGACACTTCGCGGAACGCCGTCTGAATCGCCTTCTCGTAGTTGGCGATTTCGATCCGCTTTTGCACCTTGGCCAAGTCGAGGTTGGCGATGTTCTGCCCGCCCGCGAAGATCGGCAGCGTGATGGTCGGTGCGAACGACCATGCGCCCTGCCCGCCCTTGAACAAATTGCTCAGCGACGCGCTGGCCGTGCCCGCATTCGCCGTCAACGAAATCGACGGGAAGAACGCTGCACGTGCCGCACCGATGTTGGCGTTGGCACCCTTGAGCGTGTGCTCGGCGGCGGTCACGTCCGGGCGGCGCAGCAGCAGATCGGACGGCAGCCCCGACGGCAGATCGGCCAGCAGGCCCTGTCCGTCGAGCGGACGTCCCGGCGGCAGATCGGCCGGCAGCGGCTGGCCGATGAGCAGCGCGAGCGCGTTCTCGTCCTGCGCCACCTGACGCGTGTACTGCGCGAAGTTCGCCCGCGCCGTGTCGACCGGCGTTTGCGCCTGACGCAGGTCCAGCCCGGAGGCCGCCCCCACGTCGAAGCTGCGCTTGGTCAGGTCATACGACGATTGCTGGCTCTTGAGCGTGTCCGACGTGAGCTTGAGCAACTCCTGGTCGGCCAGCAACGTGAGGTACGCCGTCGCCACTTCCGAGACCAGCGTGATATGCGCCGACTTGGCCGTGTCCTCGCTCGCCAGATACGTCTCCAACGCCTGATCCTTCAGGCTCTGGATACGACCGAACAGATCGAGTTCGTACGACGTGAAACCCACGCCGACCTGATAGCTGCGGCTGATCCCCGCACGTCCGGTCGTCGAGAGATCGGCCGGCGCGCGCTGGATCGATGCCTGCCCCGCTGCCCCAACCGAGGGCAGCAGCGCCGAGCGCTGGATCTGGTATTGCGCACGTGCGGCTTCGATGTTGAGCATCGAGACACGCAGATCGCGGTTGTTCTCCAGCGCGATCTCGATGAGCTTTTGCAGACGGGGATCGGCGAAGAAGTCTCGCCAGCCCAGATCGGCCGCCACGACATTGCTGTCATTGGTGCCGTTTTGGTTCGCCGTCCCCGGCGTCTTGTAAGCCGGGCCCGTGGGGAACGAACTGGCAACCGGCGCCTCGGGCCGCTCATAGTGCGGCGCGAGGGTACAGCCTGCCAGTAACGCTGCCGCCAAGGCAATCGGCAATGCTTTTTGCTTCATAGGTCAGTTTCCTTCCTTGGCGGGGCCTTCGGTTGCGTCCGGGGTTTCGTGACGTGCCTCCGGATGCTCCACCGTGTCCAGATCCTCATGCGCGAAGCGCTTGCGCACCAGCACGAAGAAGATCGGCACGTAGTAGATCGCAAGGAACGTCGCCGCCAGCATACCGCCGATCACGCCGGTACCGATAGCGTGCTGCGAAGCCGAACCTGCACCGTTCGAAATCGCGAGCGGCAACACACCGAGAATGAACGCCATCGACGTCATCAGAATCGGGCGCAAACGCAGTCGCACCGCTTCCATGGTCGCTTCCATCAGCGTTCGGCCCTGCTCCTGCAGATCCTTCGCGAATTCCACGATCAGAATGGCGTTCTTCGCCGACAGACCCACCGTTGTGAGCAGACCCACCTGGAAGTACACGTCGTTGGACAACCCGCGCAACGTGGCAGCCAGCAGTGCACCCAACACGCCCAGCGGCACCACCAGAATCACCGAGAACGGGATCGACCAGCTTTCGTACAACGCGGCCAGACACAGGAACACGATCAGAATCGAGATCGCATACAGCGCCGGTGCCTGCGAGCCCGAGATGCGCTCTTCGAACGACAGCCCCGTCCACTCCAGACCGATACCCGGCGGAAGTTCCTTGGCGATTTCCTCGACAGCCTTCATCGCGTCGCCCGACGACTTGCCCGGTGCCGGCATACCCTGAATTTCCACGGCAGGCACACCGTTGTAACGCTCCAGACGCGGCGAGCCGTACGTCCACTTGCCGGTGGCGAAGGCCGAGAACGGCACCATCGCTCCGCTGGCATTGCGCACGTAAAGCTTGTTGATGTCCTGCGGCAACATCCGGTCCTTCGCCTCGGCCATCACATATACCTTCTTCACACGACCACGGTCGATGAAGTCGTTCACGTACGACGAGCCCCACGACGCCGACAACGTGTTGTACACGTCGGCAATCGACAGCCCCAGCGCAGCGGCCTTCTCTTCGTCGACGTCCACCTTGTACTGCGGCGTGTCGTCGAGACCGTTCGGACGCATGTTCGCGAGGTTCGGGTTCTTCGCCGCCAGGCCCAGCAACTGGTTACGGGCAGCCATCAGGGCGTCGTGGCCGAGGCCTGCGCGATCCTGCAACTCGAAGTCGATACCGCCGGCGTTACCCAGCTCAGGCACCGAAGGCGGGTTGATCGCGAAGATCATCGCGTCCTTCACGCTGGCGAATGCCTGGTAGGAGCGCGCGATCACGGCCTGCACCTTCAGGTCGGACGATTGACGCTCATCCCACGGCTTCATCATCGTGAACGCCAGACCCACGTTCTGACCACGGCCGTTGAAGCCGAAGCCCGTCACCGTGAAGATCGAACGCACCGAGTCCTTTTCCTGCTCGAGGTAGTGTTTCTCGACCTGCTTCATGACGTCGAGCGTACGTTCTTGCGTCGCACCCGGCGGCAATTGCACGAGGTTGAAGAAGTAGCCCTGATCTTCGTCCGGCAAGAACGCCGTCGGCATGCGCACGAACAGGAAGCCGACCACTGCCACGATCACCACGTAGACGATCACGAACGGCGTGGTGCGCTTCAGAATGCGCTCCACCTGGCCCTGGTACTTCTTCGAGCCGCTGTCGAACTTGCGGTTGAACCAGCCGAAGAAGCCGCGCTTCTCGTGGATCTCGCCCTTCTTGATCGGCTTGAGGATGGTCGCGCACATGGCCGGCGTGAGCACGATAGCCACGAGCACCGACAGCGCCATGGCCGCCACGATCGTCAGCGAGAACTGACGATAGATGGCGCCGGTCGAGCCGCCGAAGAACGCCATCGGCACAAACACGGCGGAGAGCACGAGTGCCACGCCCACCAGCGCGCCGACGATCTGGTCCATCGCCTTCTTCGTCGCCTCTTTTGGACTTAGCCCTTCCTCGGCCATCACCCGCTCGACGTTTTCGACCACCACAATGGCATCGTCGACGAGCAGACCGATGGCGAGCACAAGCCCGAACATCGACAAGGTGTTGATGGAGAAGCCCGCGGCGCCCATGATGCCGAACGTGCCGAGCAGCACCACCGGCACGGCAATCGTCGGAATGATCGTTGCCCGCAGGTTCTGCAGGAACAGATACATCACGAGGAACACCAGCACGATACCTTCGATGAGGGTCTTGATCACTTCCTCGATCGAGATCTTCACGAACGGCGTGGTGTCGTACGGATAGTCGACCTTCATGCCTTGCGGGAAGTACGGCTCGAGTTCGGTGACCTGCTGCTTGACCAGCGTTGCCGTTTGCAGCGCGTTCGCACCGGTGGCCAGCGTAATCGCCAGACCCGCTGCGGGCTTGCCGTTGTAGCGTGCCACCACCTGATACGACTCGCCGCCGAGTTCGATGCGCGCCACGTCGCCCAGACGCACTTGCGAGCCGTCCTTGTTGACCTTAAGCAGAATCTTGCGGAACTGCTCCGGCGTTTGCAGACGGCTTTGCGCCGTCACGGTGGCGTTGAGCTGCTGGCCCTTGACCGCCGGCGCGCCACCCAGCTCACCGGCTGAGATCTGCACGTTCTGTGCCTGAATGGCGTTCGAGACGTCGATGACGGTCAGGTTGTAGCCGTTGAGCTTCTGCGGATCGACCCAGACACGCATTGCGTACTGCGAGCCGAAGAGCTGGACCTGACCCACGCCGTTCACACGGCTGATCGGATCCTGCACGTTGGCGGCGATGTAGTTCGCAAGGTCGATGTCGGTCATAGTGCCGTCATCGGAATACGCACCGATCACCAGCAGGAAGTTCTTGGTCGCTTTCGCCACCTTGATACCCTGCTGTTGCACCTGCTGCGGCAGCAGCGGCGTGGCAAGTTGCAGCTTGTTCTGCACCTGCACCTGTGCGATGTCCGCGTTCGTGCCTTGCGAGAACGTCAGCGTGATCTGCGCGGTACCCGAGCCGTCAGACGTGGACGACATGTACTCCAGGTTGTCGATACCGTTCATCTGCTGCTCGATCACCTGCGTGACCGTATCCTGCACGGTCTGCGCCGAAGCGCCCGGATAGGTCGCGGTGATCTGCACGGACGGCGGTGCGATCGGCGGGTATTGCGAGACCGGCAGCTTCAGAATCGAAAGCGCACCGGCCAGCATGATGACAATCGCGATCACCCAAGCAAAGATCGGGCGATCGATAAAAAACTTTGCCATGAAAGAGGCTCCGCGTTATTGGGCTTTGGCGCTCGAGGCGGCGTCGGCCTGCGATGCGCTCGCAGCAGCCGGTGCGCTGGCACCGGCAGGCTGCTGCGCCTGAGCACCCGGCAACTGCGCCGGAACTGCCTTCGCGGGTGCGCCCGGGCGCACCTTCTGAAGACCGGCCACGATCACCTGATCGCCCGCCGCAAGACCCGAGCTCACCAGCCACTTGTCGCCGACCGCACGATCGGTGACGAGTTGACGCAGCTCGACCTTGCCTTCCTTGTTCACGATCAGCGCCGTCGGCTGACCCTTCTGGTCACGCGTCACGCCTTGCTGCGGCACCAGCAGACCGCCTTCCTTCACGCCTTCCTGGAGCTTGGCGTGCACGAACATGCCGGGCAACAACTCGCGGTTCGGGTTCGGGAAGATGGCGCGCACGGTCACCGAGCCGGTCGTCTGGTCGACGGTGATGTCCGAGAATTGCAGCTTGCCTTCGAGCGGGTACGGCGTGCCGTCTTCGAGCGTCAGCTCGACCTTGGCGGCGTTCTTGCCGGCGCTTTGCAGCTTGCCGTCGGCCAGTGCTCGGCGCAGACGTAGTCCGTCCGCGGCCGATTGCGTCACGTCCACGTACATCGGATCGATCTGCTGCACGGTCGTCATCAGCGTCGCGGCGCCCGCTTGCACGTACGCGCCTTCGGTCACCTGCGACAGACCGGTGCGGCCCGAGATCGGAGCCGGCACATCGGTGTAGCCGAGGTTGATCTTCGCGGTGTCGACGGCAGCCTTGCCTGCCTGCACGTCGGCATCCGCCTGCAGTGCGGAGGCGACGGCATTGTCGTAATCCTGCTTCGACACGGCTTCGACGGCGACCAGTTGCTTGTAGCGCTCGGCCAGTACTCTGGTCGACGCCTGATTCGCTACGGCCTTCGCGAGCGTTGCCTTGGCGTTCTCGAACGCGGCCTGATACGTTGCCGGATCGATCTTGTACAGACGCTGGCCTGCCTTGACGTCACCGCCTTCGGTGAAATCGCGCTTGAGCACGATGCCGTCGACACGCGCACGCACGTCGGCGACGCGGAAGGGTGCGGTGCGTCCGGGCAGGTCGGTCGTCAGCGTTACGTTCTGGGGTTGCAGTGTCACGACGCCGACTTCCGGCACCATACCCTGCGGCTGCTGCGGCTTCTTGCCGCATGCGGCCAAGGTCAATACCGCGAGTGCTACGGCAGTGACCATCCCCAGTGAACTTCTCTTGACGTGCATATACGCCCCCGATAAATGGAATGCGGTCAAACAAAATGACGAGTACGTTGCGACGATTGCGACGGCGAAGGCCGGTCCGCAATCCCGTCGCACAAAGGCGGGCGGCGAATGCCAAAAGGCCCGTGTGAGCGGGCCATCGGAGACAGGCCCGTCAAGCGGGCCAACAAGACGTCCCCGGGCGCGGCGGATACCGCGCACGCTGGCATTCGTGTGAGATCGTCGAACAGGCTCCGGGACATCAGGCGACCTGGGCTGGCACACCCCGACTCAGGCGGCGTGCCTCGGCCAATTCGCGCTCTCCGGTCAGGGAGTTTTCCCTTAGAGGAGGCAGCTTAAATGGTCCCTGTGCAATAGAGCAAGCGGCTGCTATTATAGATACATTCATGAATGTATGTAAATCACATTGCGTCGCACCATAGCGCGGCCTGGTTTACATCACATTTCGCAATTTCCGCCGCCCCTGTGACACGACGATGGCCCGCAGAACCAAAGAAGAAGCGATCGAGACCCGCAATCTGTTGCTCGACACCGCTGAGACGGTGTTCGCTCAGAAAGGCGTGTCGCGCACATCGCTCGCCGACATCGCCGAAGCCGCCGGGCTGACCCGCGGCGCCATTTACTGGCACTTCAAGAACAAGATCGACCTCTTTAACGCCATGACGGATCGCATTCGTCTGCCGATGGAGCGCATGATCGACGAGGAATGTGCCGAGCCCGAGCACGGCGACCCGGTGCAACGCATGCATGAGATCTGCAAGCTCGTGCTCAAGGAAACCGCCCGCAACGAGCGCCGCCGCCGCGTGCTCGACATTCTGTTCCATAAATGTGAATACACGAACGAGATGCTCTCGGTGCTGGAGCGTCAGCGTGAGGCATGTGCCGACGGCAAGCAGCGCATCATGCGCGACATGGAGCGCGCCATCGAGCATGGCCAGCTCCCGCCGGGACTCGACACGCGCCGCGCCGCCATCATGTTGCACGCGCTGGTGGTCGGCATGATGTCGGACTGGCTCTTCCTGCCCGACTACGATCTCGGTGTGGAGTGCGACGCCGTGGTCGACGGCTTTTTCGACATGCTGCGCACCAGTCCGGCGATGTTGCGCCCGGGCCACAAGCCGGTGCAGGCCGCGACGGCCTGATCGCCGAGAGCGCCTTCGCGGCCCTTCGCTAATTACTACATATATTAATTAGCAGCGCCCCTGGGGTCGACGCCTTGCTCATCGCTTGCTCGTGCATTTCATCATGTATGGCGCATGTGCATGTCGTCCCGAATTCTCCGTTTCACGACGCGGCATTGCCGCGCCGGATCGCATTCGTGTGCAGTGATATGGCATATGTCTGTACAGCGTCGCCTCGTTATATATAATCCTACACAACGCGTTGCGCACTGAGCGCAAGCGGCGGTCCGGCCTCGCTGCCCGACCGTATCCACGAGCCGGCTCACGGCGACTTCCGCCGAACTCCGAGCCAGCCTAGCCACCACACGCTGGAGATCACTTTCGTGAAAGCTGTCGGAACCCCTGTCACTGCAAGCCTCAAGTCTCAAGCCCCGCAACAGACCCGCACGATGCTGCGCCGCGCGCTGGGTGTCGCTGCTGTCGGCGCAAGCCTGTTGTTTGCCGGCCACGCCGCAGGCCAGCAAGTGTTCGCTGCCGCCAGCATGAAAGACGCGCTCGACGATCTGTCCGCGGCCTACACCAAGGAAACGGGCAAGAAGCCGGTGCTCGTGTACGGCGCAAGCTCGACGCTGGCTCGCCAGATCGAGAAAGGCGCACCTGCGGACGTTTTCATCTCGGCCGATCAGGACTGGATGGACTATGCGCAAAAGCACGATCTGATCGACACGGCCACGCGCCGCAATCTGCTGGGCAACGAACTGGTGCTGATCGCACCGGCCACGACCACGGGCGATGTCGACCTCAAGTCGGGCGCCGATCTCGATGCAAAACTTGGCAACGGCAAGCTCGCCATGGGCGATCCGGCGCACGTACCGGCCGGCCTCTACGGCAAGGCAGCGCTCGAGAAGCTGGGCATCTGGTCGAAGGTGCAAGGCAAGGTGGCCGCCGCCGACAACGTGCGTAACGCACTGCTGCTGGTCGCACGCGGCGAAGCGCCGTACGGCATCGTCTACAAGACGGACGCCAACGCCGAGAAGCGCGTTCGCATCGCCGGTACGTTCCCGGCCGACAGCCACGCCCCGATCGTCTACCCGGTCGCCGTGACGAAGCAGGCCAATCGCACCGACGCCGATCCGTTCTACAAATTCCTCCAGACGCCGACGGCACAAGCCACGTTCCAGCGTTTCGGTTTCAGCCGCCCGTAAGCGGACACTGCCGCCATGGGCCTGACCCCGGAAGAATGGGGCATCGTCGAACTCAGCCTGCGCGTAGGTTTGTGGGGCACGCTTTGCAGCCTGCCCCTCGCCTACGCCGCAGCCTGGCTGCTCGCCCGCCGGAGTTTCCCCGGCAAGGCGCTGCTCGATGCCATCCTGCATTTGCCGCTCGTCCTGCCGCCGGTCGTCGTCGGCTTCGCGCTGCTCGTTCTGTTCGGCGCCCAAGGGGCGATCGGCAAGCTGCTGCGTGAGTGGTTCCACTTCACCTTCGCTTTTCGCTGGACGGGTGCCGCACTCGCCGCCGGCGTGATGGGCTTTCCGCTGCTCGTGCGCGCGATCCGGCAGGCACTGGAATCGTCCGACACGAAGCTCGAACAAGCCGCGCAGACGCTCGGCGCGGGCCCCTGGCTCACCTTTTTCACCGTGACGCTGCCACTCACCACGACCGGTGTGCTGCACGGCTTCGTGCTCGCCTTTGCGCGCGCCCTCGGCGAGTTCGGCGCAACGATCACGTTCGTCTCGAACATTCCCGGGCAGACGCAGACGCTGCCGCTGGCGATCTACACGGCCACGCAAGTCCCCGACGGTGACGCGATGGTCTGGCGCCTGTGCGCGATTTCGGTCGTGCTGGCCGTCGCCACACTCATCTTCTCCGAAGTGCTGATTCGCTTCGGGCATCGCAAGGCGCTCGGTTATGACGGTTGAAGTTCGTCTCCAACACCGCTTCGGCGACTTCATGCTCGACGCCGAGTTCGCCGCGGGCATGGGCGTGAGTGCGTTGTTCGGGCCGTCCGGCAGCGGCAAGAGTACCGTGGTCAACGCGGTATCCGGCCTGCTCAAACCCGACGCCGGACGCATCGTCGTGGGCGACGAGGTGCTCTTCGACAGCGCCGCCGGTATCGCGCTGCCGACATGGCGCCGACGCATCGGCTACGTGTTTCAGGACGCGCGTCTGCTGCCGCACCTGAGCGTTCGCCAGAATCTGCTCTTCGGTCGCTGGCTGCGACGTCGCGATGTCGCCGCAGCGGGCACCGGGGCGATTGCGCTGGAACATGTGGTCGACGTTCTGAACCTCGGCCACTTGCTCGGCCGCCGCCCGGGCGCGCTTTCCGGCGGCGAAAAGCAACGCGTGGGCATCGGCCGGGCGCTGCTGTCGTGCCCGCGCATGCTGCTCATGGACGAGCCGCTTGCGTCGCTCGATCACGCACGGCGCCTGGAAGTGCTCGACTACCTGAACCGCATCCGTCACGAATTGAAGTTGCCCGTGCTGTATGTCACGCACTCGCTCGATGAAGTGATGCGACTGGCCGATCAGGTGGTGTTGTTCAAGGAAGGGCGCACGATCTCGCAAGGCGCGCCGGCCGATGTGCTCAACGTGCATCGCGACGCGCTCGACGGTGCCGCCGAATCGCCGGGCACCGTGCTGGAGACACGCATCGTCGCGCATGACGCACAGTACGGGCTGACCGAACTTGCGGTAAACGGCAGCGACACGATTCGTTTGCGCGTGCCGCGCGCCGGTGGCGAAGCGGGCGACGTGTGCCGCATTCTCGTGCGTGAGCGAGACGTCGCCGTGGCCACCTCGCCGCCCGTCGACACCAGCGTGCTGAACGTGCTTCGCGCACGTGTGGCCACGCTGCGCGATCTGGGCGACTCGGTGGAAGTCGGTGCAACGCTTCTGGGCGACGACGCGGGCACGCTCACCAGCACCGCGTTGCGTGCTCGCATTACGCGCTTCTCCGCCGATCAGTTGCAACTCGCACCGGGTCGCGACGTGTATCTGCTCATCAAATCGGTCGCATTGACTCGGTGACGCAGTGACGCGATGACGATGGGTTGAGAGTGCGTCGACCACAGGCTGACGACACGCAACCGCCGCCGCAACAAAACAAGGCGTCGCAACGGAACTCCGCTGCGACGCCTCGCCACTTCCGGACGTCTGAACGTCTGGACTTCGTCGGCGGCTTATTGACCCTTGCTCATCGCATCGCCTTTGGACATGGCGTCGTCCTTGCCCATCTTGCCCATCTTGCCCATGGCGTCGTGCTTGCTCATTGCGCCGCCCTTGGCCATGGCGTCTCCCTTACCCATCGCGTCGCCCTTGGACATCGCCGAGCCTTTGCTCATCGCATCGCCCTTGGACATGGCGTCGCCCTTGGACATCGCATCGCCCTTGCTCATGGCGTCCTGCGCGAAGGCCGCGCCCGTGCCGAAAGCCAGACCTGCCAGACCCATCGTCAATACCGCCAGATAGCGCTTGTTCATTGTCGTTACCTCCAAGTGTGAGAAATTTCCATCGAGGCACTTCCTGTGCCTCTCGTAAGTCGTGCAGTCGTGCGGGCCGGTGCTCCTGCGCAGCGCGGCCCTCGCGTCAACTGCCGCCGAACCAGTTGTAGCCCTGGTCCTCCCAATACCCGCCCGTGTACGTGTTGGCCACGAAAATCGCGCGAATGTGTTTGGGATTCTTGTAGCCGAGCTTCGTGGGAATGCGCAGCTTCATGGGGAAGCCGTACTCCCGCGGCAGCGTCTGGCCGTCATAAGTGAGCGCGAGCAGCGTCTGCGGATGCAGCGCCGTCGGCATATCGATGCTCGTGTAGTAGTCGTCCGCACATTTGAAGCCGACGTAACGCGCGGTAGTGTCGGCACCGATGCGTCGCAGAAAATCCGCGAACGTCACGCCGCCCCAGCGGCCGATGGCGCTCCACCCTTCCACGCATACGTGACGCGTGATCTGCTCTGCGGCGCGCGGCGCGGCGAAGTCGCGCAGCGCGTCGAGCCGCCACGGGGCCTTGTCCGCGATGAGTCCGGACAACTCCAGCCGGTAATCGACTTCGTCCACGACCGGCGCTTCGTCGATCGAATAGAACGCATTGAACGGAAACGGACGCGTGATGGCCGAGGCCGGAAACGTCGGGGCCAGCACGTCCTTGCGGAACAGCGCGGCCTGCACACGATCGTTCCAGCGCGAGATCTTGTTGAGCGCCGATTCCACACTGGCGTTGTCGTCGAGCGAGCAGCCCGAGAGCAAGGCCACGCCGCCGAGCGACAAGGTGCGCGTCAGAAACGCCCGGCGCGAGGGTTCGGCCACGCGGCGCGTCATCAGTGCTCGCGCTTCATGGAGAATGGCTTCGCCATCGCGCACGACCGGGGCGTCAGGCGTCAGAATTCGGGGCTTTCGTTCGAGGCTCATGGCAGGGCTTCCTTATTCCTTATCTCGTCGCCGGTGCGCTCAGCGCCCGGTAATCATGGTGCGCAGCGTGCGGGGCACCAGCGCCACCATCGCCACATGGATGGCCACGAAGGCGACGAGGCCCGCCATCGCAACGAAATGAACCAGACGCGCGCCCTGAAATCCGCCGAAGAGCGTGCACAGCCAGCCGAGTTGCACGGGCTTCCAGATCGCAAGTCCCGAGGCGACGAGCAGCACGAGGTCGAGCACCGCGAACAGATAGGCGGCCCGCTGGACCTGGTTGTAGTGACGGGGATCGTTGTGCGCGAGACGTCCGCGCAGTGCCGCGAAGAGGTCGCGCACCACACCGGCCGGCGTCAGCGGGAAGAAGCGGCGCGAGAGGCGTCCGCTGGCGAGGTTGACCAGCACGTAGATCAACCCGTTGGCGACCAGCAGCCACATCGCGGCGAAATGCCATTGCAGAGCACCGCCGAGCCAGCCGCCGAGCGTGATGTCGTTGGGAAAGCGGAACGGGAAGATCGGCGACGCGTTATAGATGCGCCAGCCGCTCATAACCATCGCGAGCACCGCCAGCACGTTGAGCCAATGCGTCACGCGAAGCCACCCCGGCTGAACCGGCGCACTGCGCACGGGCGGCTTTGCTGCGGGCGGCGCGGACTTCGTCAAAGTGGACATCGGGATCTCCATCGCAGGGGTTGCGTTCGATGGAGTTAGTGTCGCGCGGGGCCGGTGACGAAGTCCTCACGAAAAATTAACGTTTTCGTGATGATCGGGAAAAGCGGGAATAACGGGCGGGAAAGCGGGTTAACCGCGCGCTATGGCGTGGTTGGCCCTTTGAATCGCTGGCGACGACGCCCGGCGCAGCGCTCAGGCGGACTGGGCGGGCTGGGCGGCTGGGCGGCTGGGCGGCTGGGCGGCTGGGCGGCTGGGCGGCTGGGCGGCTGGGCGGCTGGGCGGCTGGGCGGCTGGGCGGCGGGACGGCGGGACGGTGGGCAGGGCGTCTCGCTCGCCGGACTCACTCGTCGTCCGGATCGACCGCCTTGCCGCCCTTGAGATAGGCGTCGAAGGTCGGCACGTGAGCGTCGAGCAGCGAGCGGATCTCCCGCAGGAGCGTGTCGTAATGCGCGACGAGGTTCTGTGCGAACGGCGTCAACTGCGCGCCGCCTCCCGACACCCCGCCGATATGACGCGTGACGAGCGGTTCGCGGAATTCGTGATTCATCGCCTCGACAAGCAGCCATGCACGCCGGTACGACATGTTCATGCGACGCGCCGCTGCGGAGATCGAGCCCGTCGCGTCGATGGACCTCAGCAAAGTCAGACGCCCGGGGCCGAACACCGGTGTTTCGCCATCGCGAATGCGCACGCGCACGTCGTAACCCGCGACACCCACCGGCGCGGGCACTTTGCCGGCAGCTTCCAGCGCCTCGGCCGTCGCCAGCAATTCGCGGGCGAGCGAGTCGTCGCGCTGTGCGGCTTCGGGCGCCGGTGCCCCCGCGCCCGCCGGCACAGGCTTGTCCTGACGACGCTCAGCCGGCATGGTTGCCCCACATCACGATGACGATCAGAACCAGCAAGGCGACCACCCAGGGCCACCAACGCGCCATTTTGCCGCGCGTGGAGGGCATGTCGCGTGTGGCGGCGTCCGTGGCGAGCGCGGCGGCCCCCTCGCCGTCGGCGGCAATCGGATCGAAGGGGCCGATGGGATCGTTCAGTTTGCGATGCGGCGAGAGGGCGGCCGTCAGACGGCTGAAGAATTCGTCGGCGAGCTTGCGGGCCGCATCGTCCACCTGCGGCGCATCGAGCTGTGCGAACTCGCCGCCGAATTGCGCCTTCAGGTCATAGGTCAGCAATGTGTTCATCGGTCCTTGCGGATGCAATGCAACGGCGGCGCGGCCGCGCGTGAGCCCGGCAGACGAGCCCAGTCCGTCGAAATTCAATGTGTACGAGGCCGGTGCGATCACGTCGGCGAGCGTCATGCGGCCGGTCCAGCGACCGGCGACCGGGCCCAGCGCAGCGGCGATGACGATGGTCCAGGTCTTGTCGTCGATGCGCTCGATCGACTCGCACCCCGGAATACACCCTCGCAACACGCCCGGGTCGTTCAGTGCGATCCACACGACGTCCCGTGCGACCGGCAACTGCTGACTGTTCTGCAGTTCCATTGCCCCCTCTCCTTAGCGTCCGCGGCGAGCGAACCCTCGTCGGTATTGCGGCGTTGTCTCGAACATCGAACTATTGTGACATGAGTTACCTCACGTCAGATCGCGGCTTCGACAGTTCGTCCGTGGAACGTGCAAACGCTCGCCCTGGGCGCCGGAGCCCCCCAGGTGGCCCATGCCCTGCCTACCCCGCAAAGGCACGGGAAGGCCGCCAGCCCCCCGGATGACCGGCGTATCGGGGCAAATACAGCGCGCGCCAAGGCGCGATATACTCGCCGCATCACATCGAGCAGCACTTTATCGGCAACCGGCCCCATTTTGTTTGCCGGCGCGCTCGCGTATTGGCGAAGGAAACGTGCTATGGACAGTGTCGATCTCGAAGTGCTGAAGTCTGCCGTGCAGTGGACCCGTGCTGGCTTTTTCGTCACGCTGGGCACCGTTGTGCGCACCTGGGGCTCTGCCCCGCGTCCCGTGGGTTCGATGCTCGCGATCCGTGAAGACGGCCATATGGTCGGCTCCGTGTCGGGCGGTTGCGTCGAAGACGACCTCATCGCCCGCATCCGCGAAGGCGACTGGCCACAGGATCGTCCGCAGGTCACCCGCTATGGCGTGACGGCCGAGGAAGCCCATCGCTTCGGGCTGCCGTGTGGCGGCACGCTGCAACTGGTGCTCGAACCCGTACGCGAGACGTCGCGCATCGCCGAACTGCTCGACACCATCGGGAAATTCCGTCTCGTCGTGCGCGAACTGGACATGAAGACGGGCGCGGTCCGTATGGCGCCGGGCCATCACACGCCGTCGGTCGAATTCGACGGCGAGCGTCTCATCACTTCGCACGGCCCGCGTCACCGGCTCGTGGTGATCGGTGCGGGACAACTCTCGAAGTACGTTGCGAGCATGGCGTGCGCGCTCGACTATCACGTGATCGTGTGCGATCCGCGCAGCGAGTATGCCGACGAATGGCAGGTGCCCGGCACCGAACTCTCGCGCGAGATGCCCGACGACCTCCTCGTGCGCCTGCAACTCGACTCGCACAGCGCCGTGCTCACCCTCACGCACGACCCGAAGCTCGACGACATGGCGTTGCTCGAAGCGCTCAAGTCGCCCGCGTTCTACATCGGCGCCATTGGCTCCCGGGTCAACAACGCGCGACGCCGCGAACGTCTCTCACTGTTCGATCTGAGCACGACGGAGATCGAGCGGCTGCACGGGCCGGTCGGCATGCATCTGGGCGCGCGTACGCCCGCAGAAATCGCCGTGGCGATTCTCGCCGAGATGACGGCGATCAAGAACGGCATCGCTGTCACGCAGACGTTTGCCGTGCGATCGGCCGATGATGCCGATGATGCCGATGACGACGCGCATCACGACGATGCGCCCGCCGCGCAGTGCCATAGTGCATAGCGCATAACGACGCGCGAAAAAAAGCGCCGCCATGGAGAACATGGCGGCGCAACTCGCTCACTCGTTGCAGAGTGGTACTGCCTGGTACTGCCTGGGTTACCTCATCGTCCGTGGTACTTCACTTGCACAAACCGATCGGCACATCAGTCGTGCGGCCACAGAAATGTTGCTACGGCGTGTCCCTTGGCGGAAACCTTCACATCCTTGGTCATGGGCTTGCCGTTGTACGTCGCCTTCACGGTGTAATTGCCTTCGGGCAACTTCACCAGCATGAACGGTCCCTTGGAGCGCGTATCGAGCACCGTGGTGCCGCCATGCATGATCTGGACCTGCGCGTCGGCAACGTACTCGTTCGCGCCGTCGCCCCGTGCAGCCATCTCGATGGACAGCGGCCAGCGCGACGCTTCACGTTTGAAAGCCCCGGACTCGTCGCTGTCGATACCGCCCGAGACATACGTCACATTGCCCTGCTGCATCGACGGCGGCAGCATGCCGCCCTGCGCATGGGCGACGGAAATTCCGCCCAGACTGCCCGCCAATGCTACGGCCGTGGCAGTTGCCATCGACCAGCGTTGCCATTGTTGTCGCCACATGTTCGACCTCCCGTTTCATGACTTCACGATGCCGGATCGTACCGGTGGTGCGGTCACCGGTACCGAAGGTAGTGCGTGGCATCCCGTGGGTGCCTCGCCCGGCGCTTAGCCGAGGTCGACCGGGATGAAAATCTGTTGCCCGTCGCGCTGCACGAGTAACGCGACATTGTTGCCCGCCTTCTTGAGCTTGTCGCTCAGTTGCGAGGCACTCGTCACCGGCGTGCCGTTGAGCGACAGAATGATGTCGCCCGCCTGCACCCCGGCCTGCTCCGCCGGACCTCCGGCACGTGCGACCAGCAAACCGTTCGTGACCTGCGCGGCGCGTTTCTCTTCAGGCGACAGTTCGCGAACCGCCAGCCCCAGCCGGCCGTGAGTGGCCGAATCGTCCGTGCTCGCCACGTCCTTCTTCTCGTCGAGCGCGGCGATCTTCACGCTCACGTCCTGCTTCGCACCGTTACGCCACACCGTGAGCGTGGCCGTCTGGCCCGGACGCATATCCGCAATCTTCTCCGGCAACTGCACCGAATCGTCGATGGTCGCGCCGTTGACTGCCAGAATCACGTCGCCCGGCTTCAGATCCGACTTCGCGGCAGGACCGCTCTTGTCGATGGACGATACCAGCGCCCCCGTGGGCTTGGGCAGACCGAACGACTTCGCCAGCGATTGATTCACTTCCTGAATCGCGACACCGATACGTCCGCGACTCACCTTGCCGTACTGCTGAAGCTGCGTCTTGACCTTCATCGCCATGTCGATCGGAATCGCGAACGACAAGCCCTGGAATCCGCCGGTGCGCGAGTAGATCATCGAGTTGATGCCGATGACCTCGCCGTTCAGGTTAAACAGCGGCCCGCCGGAGTTACCAGGGTTGACCGGCACGTCCGTCTGAATGAACGGCGTGTAATTCTCGTCCGGCAACGCTCGCGCCTTCGCCGAAACGATACCGGCCGTGACCGTGTTGTCGAAGCCATACGGCGAGCCGATCGCCACCACCCACTCACCCGCCTTCGACTTCGACGGATCGCCAATCTTGACTGTCGGCAAGTTCGACGCGGCAATCTTGAGCAACGCCACATCGCTCGCCTTGTCGCTGCCCACAACCTTCGCCTTGTACTCGCGCTTGTCGGTGAGCTTCACCGTCACCTGACTCGCATCGTCGACGACGTGCGCGTTGGTGAGGATGTAGCCGTCCGGGCTCACGATGAAGCCCGACCCGAGGCTGCGCGTGGGCCCGCCGTTGTCGTCACCGTCGTCGCCGCCATCGTTGCCGGGCGCGCCGTAGAAGTGACGGAAGAACTGGAACAGCGGATCGTTCTGATCCATGCCCGGCGGCAACTGATTGGCGGTCGAGCCGTGTTGCGCCGACGGTTTCCCATCGTGCGTCACACTGATGTTGACTACGGCAGGTCCGTATTGTTCCGCCAGTTGCGAGAAGTCCGGCACCAGCATGCGCGGCGCGGTATTTGGGGTGTTCTGCGCATCGGCGACGGGGGTCGCCGCTGCGCTGGCATCGGAAACCATTTCCGAGGCGAGCGGCGCCTGCCAGTGCTGACGGCCGGCAACGTAACCGCCCGTCAACGCAACGAGCACGGCACTGGCAACCAGCGTACGAGTGAGCTTCGAGGTCCGCATGAGTCTCTCCTTACCGACGACCACGTTTGAACATGACTGTGATCGTAGAGAGACTCCCTTAAGACAACCTTAAGACGCCGTTGACGTGCATTGAAGTGCTCAGACGTGCGCGACGGCCCGCCGGGCGGGAAAAGCGCCTGATGTGACTCATCGAATGCCAATGAAAGGTTCGCCGAGTGCTATACGTTACGGCGGCAAGCGTTTGAAGGGGCAACTCGCGTCATTCGCCTTGCGTGTAACGTATCCCGCTGTCTACGGTGGCAAGGTGGTGCAATCCCGCGCCGCATGTTTTCGCCCACAGGAGAATCACGATGCTTACGACCCGTACGCTCCCTATGCTCGATACGCTCGGTACGATGGATATGTCGGATGCACAAGCCGATCGCCAATCTCGCCGGGCGACGCGCTGGATGACTGCCGCTGGCGCCGCGCTGTGTCTGACGTTCGCGGTATCCGCTCACGCGGCTCCCGGCAGTGGCAATGCCATCGGCACGCAGGGCCCGGCCGATTCGACCCCGATGCAAGGGCAGATGTCCGGGCAAACGCAAGGTCAGATGCAGGGCCAGATGCAAGGCAAGAACGAGATGTGCGCGAAGGATGCGGCGTCCGATAAGGCCATTGTCGGCAAGTCGCTCACGGAGGCAAAGGCGATGCTGGAAGGGTGTCAGTGGCGCATCGGTATGCAGGACGGCAAGGCGATGCCGACGACACGCGACTACCGGCCGGATCGTCGCACGCTCACGATTGAAAACGACAAGGTCACGAGCGTGACGCGCGGATGAGCTCCGGCATCCGTCGAAAGCGCGGCGCCGGCGGATTCGCCGGCACCGCGCGGGAGATCAGAGCGCCGGGGGCACCGACGTCGCGCCACCGAAGCTCACGCGTACACGCAGCCCCCGTCCATTGCGTCCATCGAACAACTCCACGCGAGCGCCGTGCGCCTGCGCGATGTTACGCACGATGGCGAGACCCAGTCCGCTTCCCTGCACTCGCGGCGCGGCCGTGTGATCTTCCTGAAGGTCCGGATGTTCCGGACGGCCAGACGCCGACCCATCGGGCGACACCGCGCCGTTCCCCGACGCTGCGCCACCGCGAAAGAAACGGTCGAACACGCGCTCTCGCTCGGCTGGCGCGATGCCCGGCCCCGTGTCCTCGATCTCGACCACCGGCGATGGCGTTGCCGACACCAGACGAACATCCACATGGCCGCCACGCGGCGTGTACTTCAGTGCGTTGTCGACAAGATTGCCAAAGAGCGTCTGCAACGCGTTCGCGTCGCCGCGCACGCGACTGATCGCCGCCAGCGCGTCGGGGGCGTCGAGTCCGAGATCGATGCCGCGTGCCACGGCCAGTGTCGCATGATGCGCCACCACGTCCTGCAACAGCGGCGCCAACGGCATATCGACGAAGGCCGCTGCCGCGCGCGTGACGTCGGGCTCCTGCCGCGCCAGCGTCAACAATTGCGCCACCATATGCGACGAGCGCCGCACGCCGTCGCGCAAATCGCGCATGGCTTCGGCGCGCTCGGCCTCGGTGTGCGCCCGTTCGAGCAACTGCACCTGAAGTTGCAGCGCGGCGAGCGGCGTGCGCAATTCGTGTGCGGCGTCGGCCACGAAAGCCTTCTGCTGCACCAGCGCTTCGTCAAGCCGCCCGAGCAGGCTGTTGAGCGCGCGCACCAACGGACGCACTTCGTCCGGCAATCCCGCCTCGGGAAGCGCGTCCAATGCGCCCGGCGCACGTGCATCGAGCGCCTTCGTCACGCGACGCAACGGCTGCAATCCGCGTCCGACCACGATCCAGACGAGCAACGCGAGCAGCGGCATCGCCACCACGAGCGGCAACAGCGTGCGCAACGCCATCGACACCGCGAGCGAATCGCGAATCACCATCGGCTGCGCGAGCTGCACGACGTTATCGCCCACGAGGGCCGCATACACCCGCCAGTCGCCGGCGGGCGTCTGCACCGTGGTGAAACCCAATTCGGCACGCGGGGGCAATGGCGTGCGCGGATGCGAGTAATACAGCTCCACGCCGTTGCGGCTCCAGATCTGAATCACGAGACCGCCCGTGTCGTTGTGCACGCCCGGCACGCTCGAGAACGGCTCGGCGGGCAGCGACAACGCCATCTGCTGCAACTGGAAATCGAACAGCTCGTTGGCCTCGGTGCGCGCCTGCCGGAAGATGGCAATGCCCGCGAGCACCAGTGCAACCGCCAGCGTAATCAGCAACCCGACGAGCAGGCGACGACGAATCGAGCGCATCAGTTCGCCTCCGATGCCGTGGTGCCCGGCACAGACGGTGGCTCGTTCATCTGTGCCGGCATCATGTAGCCAACGCCACGCACCGTGCGGATGGCATCCGCACCCAGCTTCTTGCGCAGCCCGTGGATGTGGACTTCCACCGCGTTACTCGCGACTTCTTCGCCCCAGCCATAGATACGCTCTTCGAGTTGCGACTTGGACAGCACCGCGCCCGGGCGGTTGAGCAGCGCTTCGAGCACCGCGTATTCCCGCGCGGACAGCACGACGGGGGCGCCGCTGCAGGTCACCTGACGCGTCGCGGGGTCGAGCACGATACCGCCGTGGCGCAGCAAGGGCTCGCTGCGTCCCGCCTGACGCCGCACCAGCGCACGCAGGCGCGCCGCGAGTTCGTCGAGATCGAAGGGTTTGACGAGGTAGTCGTCGGCGCCGGCGTCGAGTCCTTTCACGCGATCGGCCACGGCGTCGCGCGCGGTTGCAATCAGCACCGGCAGTGTCTGGCCGCGCGCGCGCAACGTGCGCAGCACATCGATACCGTCGCGACGCGGCAGGCCGAGATCGAGCAGCAGCGCGTCGTACGACTCCAGCGAGAGCGCATCAAGCGCGCGCTGGCCGTCGCCGACATGGTCGACGGTCCAGCCGTCCTGGCGCAGACCTTTCATGACGGCCGTGGCGATCATCGTATCGTCTTCCACCAACAAAATTCGCATGGATTGAGCACCGGTTGAGGCAATGTCCGGGCATGGCGTGTGCTTCGCACCAACCACGCAAACAACGTAGTCTAGCGTCGTACGATGTTGCCTTCGAGTGACACTTGCCGGAATTCGACTCATTGTAGCGACAGTTCGTTGCATGCCGGACTTACAATGGCACGCATTACGTCGCGCTGTCGGACACACCGTCAGACATGCATTGCGGCCAACACATTACCGCTTCGCCGCCGCGTCCGCATCGCTTTGCCTGTGCATGTTTTGCCTGCCCTGCACTCGGGCCATACGGTTTCGCTGCGCGCAACACTGGAGAACCTCGCCTGTCATGCGCGTCCCCCGCTTGCCCAGCCCCCCTTCGCTTGCCTCACGTCTCAATCCCGGTCCGCTCGGTTTTTTCAGTTCCCCCGCCAGCATCAACAGCATCGCCCGCATCGCCCGCCAGTCCCGCCACGTAACGACGCATGTCTCGCGCGCCTGCGTTGCAGCGCTGGCCGTCGCCATGGTGATGAGCGCGCCCGTGCAGGCCAAGCCGCTCAAGCACGCGAAGACTCCGAAGGTACCGGTGACGGCAGCGCACGCCACGCCGTTGCCCGCGCCGCTCGCGCGCGCCCTGGCCGCGAGCAAGGTGCCGGCGTCGCACGTGAGCGTGATCGTCGCGAAGGTGGACAACCCGCTGCAAACGCGCGGCGCCATTCCTGCGCCGCTGTTGGCCGTCAATCCGAATGTGCCGCGCAATCCCGCGTCGACGATGAAGCTCGTCACCACGATCGCCGCGCTCGACACGCTCGGCCCCGATTACCGCTGGCGCACGCAAGCGTTCACCGATGGTCACGCCGACGGCCACACGCTCAACGGCAATCTGTATTTCAGAGGGACGGGCGATCCGAAGCTCGTGCCGGAGGAGATGGAGAAGTTCGTCGCGGAACTCCGCAACACGGGCGTGACGACCATCAACGGCGACCTCGTGCTCGACCGCTCGGCATACAGCTCGGACATCGGCGCACAAGGCCCCATCGACGGCGACTCCGATCGGCCGTACAACGTGGCGCCGGACCCGTTGCTGTACTCGTTCAAGGCGATGTCGTTCAGCTTCACGGGCAATCCGAATGGCACCGTCGATGTCGGTGTGCTGCCCCCGCTGGCGAATCTGCAAGTGGCCAATGAGATGTCGCTAACCGATGCCGGGAGTTGCGGCGATTGGCTCACGCGGATTCATCCCACGCTCAGCACGACGCCCGACGGCGCTTACGTCGCGCACTTCTCGGGCGCGTACCCCGCGTCTTGCGAAGACAAAGGATGGAACATCGCCGCGCCCGATCGCGACCGCTTCTTCCTCGGCGGCTTCCGTGCCTTGTGGCAAGCGTCCGGCGGACAGTTCAACGGCAATGTGCGCACGGGCGTGGTGCCGCCGAGTGCGCGTCTGCTGGTCACGCATCGCGGTCAGACGCTGGCCGAGGTCGTGCACGATATGAACAAGTTCAGCAACAACGTGATGGCACGCCAGTTGTTCCTCACGCTGGGCCTGGGCAACGACGGCAAGACGCCCGCGAGCATTGCGCGCTCGCGTGAGGTGCTGAGCCGCTGGCTCGACAAGTACGATCTCGCGATGCCGGGGCTCGTGGTGGAAAACGGCTCGGGTCTGTCGCGCGTGGAACGCATCAGTGCGGCCGAGCTGGCCCGCGTGCTGCAACATGGCATCAACAGCCCGACCGCTCAGGTGCTCGTCGAATCGATGCCGACGGTCGGCGTCGACGGCACCATGCGCAACCGTCTGGTGAACCGCGACGTGGCGGGCAACGCGCACATCAAGACCGGCACGCTCGACGACGTCGGCGCCGTGGCGGGCTATGTCGGCACGCGCACGGGCAGCACTTACGTCGTGGTCTCGCTGGTCAACGATCCGCATGCCGGCAACGCTCGCGGATTCAACGATGCCCTCATCTCGTGGGTGTATGAGAATGCGCCGTGAGCGGCTCCTAAGCGGCTCCTAAGCGAGTCCTAAGCCCTAAGTGCCGCATTCGGCGTAGCCGCCGTGTCAGACGGGATATTTGACGTTTCCCTCTAACCACAACGCCGGCGCGCGGCATTGGCATCAGAATAGACGTTCCATCGGTGTCACCTGCGCCCACTCAACGAGACGCGGGGACACCGTCCAGATGACCCAATCGTGAGGAGACGCGAGGTCATGAACGTCGAGTTGATTCTGCTGGCACTCGCCCCCGTGTTCGTGCTGTGCATCGGCATCGAAGCCTGGTACTGGCGGCGGCGTCGCCCCGACATGTACAACCTCAAGGACACGGTGAGCAACGCCACCCTCGCGCTCATGCATCAGGGCGCGGACAAGCTGGCATGGCTGCTCATCGTGCCGTTTTACGCGTGGCTCTACGACCACCACCGCCGCTACACGATGCCCGGCGGATGGGTTGGCTTCGTGCTGCTGTTCGTTGTGCAGGACTTTCTCTACTACGTGTTTCATCGCGCCAGTCATCGCATTCGCTGGCTGTGGGCGGCGCACGTCGTGCATCACTCGTCCGAGCGTCTGAATCTGTCGACGGCCTTCCGGCAGAGTCTGATGTATCCCGTCGCGGGCATGTGGCTGTTCTGGACGCCGATGGCACTCATCGGCTTCACGCCGAGCCAGATCGTCGGGGTGGTGCTGCTCAATCTCGCGTTCCAGTTCTTCGTTCACACGCAGGCGATTCCGAAGCTCGGCTGGCTGGAGTACGTGCTGAACACGCCGTCGATCCATCGGGCGCATCACGCCCGCAATCCGCGTTACATCGACCGCAACTACGCCGGCGTGCTGGTCATCTGGGACCGAATGTTCGGGTCATACGTCGAGGAAAACGACGCCGAACCGTGCGAATTCGGCATCGTCGACCCGATCCACACACACAACCCGATTACGCTGACGTTCCACGAATGGCGGACGATGGCGCACGACGTTTTCACGATGCAGGGCTGGCGCAACAAGGGGATGGCGTTGTTCGGGCCGCCGGAATGGCGGCACGCGTGGCAGACGGCGCAGAGGGTGCAGATCGCGCCAGCGGGGGCGACGCCGGAAAGCGAATTACCGAGCGGTTCGGAGGCGGCGGGGAAGCATGCAGGAACAGTTGGGGCAGCCCGCAAAACGCTTTGACGCTTTGACGCTTTGACGCTTTGACACTTTGACGCTTCAACGCTTCGACGCGCTCGCCCGCATGGCACGGCTCAGCGGGATCAGAGAGATCAGCCTCGGATCACGCGCGCTCGAACGCCGCAGCCGCGCGACCGAGGCGGTCGCCAACGGCGTCCCACTCAGGCGTATGCGGCAGCCGCTCGAAGAGAATATGCGTGACGTTGGCGCGATCGAGGCGGCGCAGCATCGCATAAAGGTCGGTCGCGAGCCCGCCGGGCGTCGCGGGCAGCACGATCCTCACGATATCGGCGGAGGCCGCAACATCGGCCGGCAACGCGGCCAGCGTCGACGCAAACGCCACAACCGCCACACGCTCGCGTGCAGGACGCAAGGCGAGCGCCGCCGCAAACTGCCCGGCGTCGCACAGATACAGCGGCGTGCGCGGCGCGTAATGCGCCTTGAGCGTGCCCGAAGCGCGCGGGGCATCGCTGTCCTGCCCCGGCATGCGCGGCATCTCGCCCAGCACCTCGGCAATCTGCTCCGGCGTGATATGGCCGGGGCGCAGCAGCGCCGGGAACCCGCGCGACAGATCCACAATCGTCGATTCGATACCGACGGCCGCTTCGCCACCGTCGAGCACATGGACGGTGACGCCCGGCAGTCCGGCGAACTCGTCACGCACGTGCTGTGCGGCGGTCGGGCTCACCTGACCGAAACGATTGGCCGACGGGCCGGCGACACCGCCCTGCCCGCCCTTGATGCGCGCAAACTCGCGCAACAACGCCTGCGCCACCGGGTGCGACGGGCTACGCAAGCCCACCGAATCCTGACCGCCGGAGACGGCATCGGGGATATGCGGGGCGCGCTTGAGAATCAGCGTGAGCGGGCCGGGCCAAAACGCGTCCATCAACTGGCGCGCGGCAGGCGTGACGTTATCGCTCCAGTAGCCGGGATCGCCTTCCGGCGAAAAATGCACAATGACCGGGTGATTCGCGGGACGCCCTTTCGCCGCGTAGATCGCCGCAACGGCCGCCGGATTCTCCGCGTCGCCGCCGAGGCCGTAGACCGTTTCCGTCGGGAAAGCGACCAGCTCACCGGCCGCCAACTGCTGTGCGGCTTGCGTGATGGCGTCGGCCGCAGGCATGACGATACGCGGTGCGTCAGGCGTCGTCATCGCTCAGTCTTCCAGCGGGATATCAAGGCTCGCGGCCGCCGTCACGCAGGCATGGCGCGCTTCGTCGAGCGTTGCGCCGGCGAACGTGATGTGGCCCATCTTGCGGCCCACACGCGCGTCTTCCTTACCATACAGATGCACGCGCGCCGACGGCAGCGCCGCCACCTCGGCCCAGGCAGGTGTGCGCGGCTGATCCTTGGCCTCGCCTTCGAACCAGACGTCGCCCAGCACGTTGAGCATCACAGCGGGCGAGTGCTGACGCGTTTCGCCCAGCGGCAATCCGGCCATCGCACGCACCTGCTGCTCGAACTGGCTCGCAGCGCACGCATCGATCGTGTAGTGACCGCTGTTGTGCGGGCGCGGCGCCATTTCGTTGGCGACGAGCGAGCCGTCCTGGAGAATGAAGAACTCCACGCACAGCACGCCCACGTAATCCATTTTCGTCGCGATCGCTGCTGCGGCCGCACGTGCTGCGTCGGCCAGGGCCGGCGCGGCGTCGGGGGCGGGAACCGTCGTGGTCGCAAGAATGCCGTCGATATGCACGTTCTGCGCGAGCGGATACGTCGCTACGGTGCCGTCGGCTCCGCGCGCGCTCAACACCGACACCTCGAAGGCCAGCGCCAGACGCTTTTCCAGCACACACGGCACGCCGCCGAGCGCGGTGTAGGCGTCACGGGCTTCCGCGGGTGTGCTCACGCGCACCTGCCCCTTGCCGTCGTAGCCCAGACGCGCCGTCTTCAGAATGCCGGGCAGCACGCTCGCGATGGCCGCATCGCCGATGGCAGCGAGCGCCTCGTTCGATTCGATCACCAGATGCTGGGCCACTGGCACGCCGCAACTTTCAATGAAACGCTTTTCCGCCACACGATCCTGCGCAATGGCGACACAGCGCCCGGCGGGGCTCACGGTCGTGGTTTGGGCAAGGAAGTCGAGCGACTGGGCCGGCACGTTCTCGAACTCGGTCGACACGGCCGGGCACAGCGCGGCCAGTTCGGCGAGTGCCGTTTCGTCACGATAATCGGCAACGATCAGACGATCGGCCACGGCACCGGCCGGACAGCGCGGGTCCGGGTCCAGCACGCAGACCTTGTAACCCATCGACTGGGCGGCAAAACAGAACATGCGGCCGAGTTGGCCGCCGCCCAGCATGCCCAGCCATTGGCCGGGGAGAACGGGCGCAGCGGAGGCAGAATTCATCTTCGTTGAGGCGCAGACAGTAGCGGGAGACCTTCGTTTCTTTTACAGCGCGGGCAGCGTCATGCCGCGCGCCGCTTCGGTCTGCTTCGCACGGAACGCTTCGAGCTTGTCGGCAAGCGTCTTGTCGTCGGCGGCAAGCATCGAGACGGCGAACAGTGCAGCGTTAGCCGCACCCGCTTCACCGATGGCGAAGGTCGCGACCGGCACGCCCTTGGGCATCTGAACGATGGAGAGCAGCGAATCCTCGCCACGCAGATACTTGCTCGGCACCGGCACACCCAGCACCGGCACGGTGGTCTTCGCCGCGATCATGCCCGGCAAGTGGGCTGCGCCACCGGCACCGGCGATGATCGCCACCAGACCACGCGCGCGCGCGGCTTCGGCGTAGCGGAACATGTCATCCGGCATGCGGTGCGCCGAGACGACCTGCGCCTCGTACGGCACCCCGAACTCGGCCAGAATCGCGGCCGCGTTCTTCATCACGTCCCAGTCCGAATTGGACCCCATTACCACGCCAACGCGCGGGGCCACGGCTTGTTTCTCGCTCATGTCTTCAGTGCCCCGCTCAGGCCAGTTGCTGGCCGGTCAGGCGCTCGAGCGCCTCGCGGTACTTGGCAGCCGTCTTCTCGACGACTTCATCCGGCAGCTTCGGTGCGGGCGGCGTCTTGCCCCACGGCTGGGTTTCCAGCCAGTCGCGCACGAACTGCTTGTCGAACGACGGCGGGTTGCTGCCCACGGCGTACGAATCGGCGGGCCAGAAACGCGACGAATCGGCCGTCAGCGCTTCGTCCATCAGGTGCAGGCGGCCCTCGTCGTCCAGACCGAATTCGAACTTCGTGTCGGCGATGATGATGCCGCGCGTGGCCGCGTAAGCGGCCGCTTCCTTGTACAGACGGATGGAGATCTCGCGGATCTGCTCGGCCAGTTCGCGACCGATGCGGCTCACCATGTCGTCGAAGCTGATGTTCTCGTCGTGCTCGCCCAGTTCGGCCTTGGCCGCCGGGGTGAAGATCGGCTCGGGGAGTTGCTGCGCGTTTTGCAGACCGGCGGGCAGCTTCACGCCGCACACGGCGCCCGTCGCCTGATAGTCCTTCCAGCCGCTGCCGGCCAGATAACCGCGCACTACGGCTTCAACGAGAATCGGCTTGAGACGCTTGACGACGACCCCACGGCCGGCCACTTGCGCGACTTCATCAGCCGAGACGACCGTCTCGGGCGCCACGCCCGTCAGGTGATTCGGCACGACGTGCGCGAGCTTGTCGAACCAGAAGTTGGCCATCTGGTTAAGCACACGGCCCTTGCCCGGAATCGGCTCGCCCATGATCACGTCGAACGCCGAGAGGCGGTCCGTCGTCACGATCAGCAGCTTGTCGTCGCCGACGGCGTAGTTATCGCGCACTTTGCCGCGCGACAGCAGCGGCAGGCTCTTGAGGGAAGATTCGTACAGGGCGTTCAGAGCGGGGGTAGTCACGGCGGGACCCAATGTCAGGAAGGGCAAAGGCGTAATTATACGCGTGTCGAGGGGCGTTTCACGAAGATGTCGGCCCGGCGGGTTGCCGGGTGCCGACATTTGTCGTCCTGTGCGCCACCGTCCGCGACGTCTGTATCGCCTCTGCCCTGAGCGCTTACTCGGACCCGTTGCGGAAGCGGGGTTCGAGTCGCGCCATTTCCGACGTCTTCACCAGCACCGCCACGACCGAGGCGCGCGAGACCGGGTTCGTCATCTCTTCATTGCGTCGACGGCATCGCCGATACCAGTCCGTGACCGACGCCACGTCGTAAAACTTGTTGTCGCACGTCAGCCCGTAATCGTCGAAGGACACCAACCGCACGGCGTCGGGACTCTCCGGATCGATGTCGTCCTGCGAAATCCGGTCGATGTGCCCGCCTACGTAGCTTGGGGTCAGAAAACGTACGCCACGCAGCACGTTGATCTCGTCGCGCAGCCACAGCAGCGCCGTGCCGCTCGGCAAGCCCCCCGAGGCCAGCAACGGCGCGATCCGCTTGAAATTCACTTCGAGAATGTCGGCCAGCTTGCGACGTCCCTTGTCGCTCTGCCAATCGACTTCAACGTCGGCGGTCGCTTCGGGTAACTGCTGCCGGAGCAGGTGCACCTTGCGCTCCCCCCGGGGCGCGCCGCGTCCCGGTGAGCGCAGCATGGTGGTAAGCCGCGAGAGCTCCGCAATGAGATCGAAGCTGCGTGACGACATATTGATGTGGTGATCGCTGACCTCGGCGCGTTGGGCGATGACCTCGGCGCAAAGCAAGCTGCGCAGGCGTACGTCGCCGCCGCCGAGTTGCAGCGCCGCGCTGGCGATCACCGCGCACGGCCGGGCAATGCCGCGCTCCGAGCATACGAGCGCGATCTTGCCCGGATTCTGCCGCATGAACTCGGCCACGCCCCTGCCTGAGCGCCAGAGCGTCTCCCCGTCGATCCGACCGTCGAAACGCTCCATACCGGTGAATTCCATGAACTGGACGTGAGACAAACCACCGTCAAGACGCTCGGGGGCCTTCTGCGCCTGCTGCGCCGACGACTCCCTCGAGCGCACGCCTCGCCGGCTCGCGGCGGTGATGTAGTCACTGATCGGCCGCTCCTGATAGCCCGAACTGTCGGCCGTTTCGCCGGCTTTGCCCGATTGGGGGCCGTGTTGCATCTTCCCCGGCTCGACGCAGAAGACCGCGCCGATCTGCGGATGCGCCTTGAGCAGGCGCGTAAGCACCTGCGCCTCTGCCGCCGAAGCCGTCGGCCCGACGATGAACCGGTGTTCGCCCAGGTTGACAACGCCATAACGCGTGCATTCGCTGCCTAACCGGATCAGTTGCCGGGTGTTGACGCCATAAAAATCGGCCCATTCTTGCGCGGCCACGCCTGGCGGCACCCATTCCGGTTCAGGATCGTCGAACGACCAAAGGCAGAGCGGCGGCGCGGCGTCGGCCTGACGACCGGCCGCAGTGCCCGTGCGGGTGTCGGCGCCACCACGCCAGTCGGCGGCCATCGTGCTCGTGCCCGCTACCGGTACGGGCGGCAAAGCCCGCGACGAGGTCTGACGCGTGGACGTCGTCGAACCGGCAGCAGCAGGGGGAGCGGCCGTGGCCGAAGCCCGGTTGACGGTGCGAGTCATCGTCTCCGTCATCGGATGCGCCCGCGAGAGCGGCGGAGACGATTCGGGGGCACTGGACCGGCCAAAACACCAGGCAAGGGAATTAGGTACGCGATTCGACGGCATAGGCAACTCCAGGGAGCCCACGGACATGGGCTGGGTTTCGAGAGGCACGGAGACTGACACGCCGCGGGGTGCCGGACTTCCGGGAATCGCCCAATCCTTGTCGCTTTGCCCCCGTGTCGGGAGACAACTGCGGGTGGGGGCTGGGATTTCACGCCCTTCCTCCGGCGCGGATGTTGCCTAGAATGGAAACGTTCACCCGACGAAGGGGCTGCCATGACGATCGCATCGACTTCAGTCACAGTCCGGCAGCCACGCGCTGCCAGGCGTGTCATGCAGGCCTCGCGCGCCGCGCTTTCCGCGCTTTCCGCGCTTTCGACGCTCGCCGCGCTGTTGGCGCTCTGCGGCGCACCCGCGCTGGCGCAAACGACGAACCCTCACACCGCGTCACAGCCAGCGGCCTCCGCGCATGCGCCCGTGCATCGGGCGACGGCGCCGCGCGCGGCGTCCGCCAGCGGCGCGTCGGCCACCACCGCCGGGGCCGACGACCGCCCGGTGCTGCCGCGCCTCATCGCCATCGCCACCCCGGAAGACGACGACATCCCTCGCTTCGCCCTCTATGCGGCACGCGACATCGAACAATTGGGATTGCAGTTTCCAGCCCAGGCCGACAATGCGTCGCCGGACTCGGAGGTCGTCATCACGATGAGCCTGCGCGACAGTGCGACCACGCGCATGCGCGACTTCTCACGCCAGCATATGAACGAGCCGATGACACTCGTCGTCGACGGTGTGGATATGCTCACCGCCACGATCCGCTCGGAGCTTGGCGGCAAGTTTCAGTTGCAGATGCCAAAAGAAAAGGCCCGGCTTCTGTTCCAGCGAGTGCTGGCCAAAGCCGGGCCTACGACCTGAGCGGTGGCGGGCTACGACGGAAGATCCGCCAGCGTCACACCGCCCGGGCCGGGCAGCCAGCCATGCGGGACACGCGAAACCTGTCCGGCATGGCGCAGGGGCGCCTGATTACTTCACGATCTGAGCGAGATCGCCGCTTTTGTACTTCTCGGCCATCTTTTCGAGCGAGACCGTCTTGATCTTGCCGGCCTGGCCTTCGCAGCCGAACGACAGATAGCGCGCCTTGCAAACCTGCTTGGCGGCTTCGCGCGCGGGCTTCAGGTAGTCGCGCGGGTCGAACTTGCTCGGGTTTTCGAACAGATAGCGACGAATCGCGCCGGTCATGGCCAGACGGATGTCGGTATCGATGTTGATCTTGCGCACGCCGTGCTTGATGCCTTCGACGATCTCTTCGACCGGCACACCGTACGTTTCCTTCATGTCGCCGCCAAATTCACGGATCTCGGCGAGCAGTTCCTGCGGCACCGACGACGAACCGTGCATCACCAGGTGAGTGTTCGGAATGCGGCGGTGAATTTCCTTGATGCGGTCGATGGCGAGAATGTCGCCCGTCGGCTTGCGGCTGAACTTGTAAGCGCCGTGCGAGGTGCCGATGGCGATGGCCAGCGCGTCGCACTGCGTCTGTTGCACGAAGTCGGCAGCCTGATCCGGGTCGGTCAGCAGTTGCTCGCGGGTCATCGTGCCGTCGGCGCCGTGACCGTCTTCCTTGTCGCCCTTCATCGTCTCGAGCGAACCCAGCACGCCCAGCTCGGCTTCCACCGTCACGCCGATGTAGTGCGAGAACTCGACAACCTTCTTCGACACTTCGACGTTGTATTCGTAGCTGGCAACCGACTTGCCGTCGGCTTCGAGCGAGCCGTCCATCATCACGCTCGAGAAGCCGCTCTTGATGGCGGCCATACACACGGCCGGCGATTGGCCGTGATCCTGGTGCATCACCACCGGGATATGCGGATAGGCTTCCACGGCAGCCGAGATCAGGTGACGCAGGAACGCTTCGCCAGCGTACTTACGGGCACCGGCCGAAGCCTGCATGATGACCGGTGCACCGACTTCGTCGGCGGCGGCCATGATCGCGGAAACCTGCTCCAGATTGTTGACGTTGAAGGCCGGCAGACCATAGCCGTTTTCGGCGGCGTGGTCGAGCAGCTGTCGCATAGAGACTAGGGGCATGATGTTCTCCTTGGAATCACAAAACTAAGCAAATCTTTCCTCGATCCAGAGGCGCCCCTCATGACGACAGCTCGCGCGCGGCGTGGCTTGTGCGCTGTGCACGCCTCGCCGCACTCGCGCGGCCTGCTTCGTCATGCGTGGCCCACCTGGACGATCTTCAACGTATTGGTGCCGCCGGGTTGTCCCATCGGCTCACCCACCGTCAGCACGATCGTGTCGCCGCGCTTGACCACGCCGCGCGAGAGCAGCAGTTGTTCTGCCTGCTTGAGCGCGTGATCGCGGTCGTGCGTCGCATCCGCACGCATCGCATAAACGTTGCGATAAAGCGCCATCTTGCGGTGGCTGCCGAGCTGCGACGTCAGCGCAAAAATCGGCACATGGATCTTGTGACGGGACAGCCACAACGCGGTCGCGCCCGACTCGGTCAGCGCCACGATCGCTTTCGCGCCAAGATGATACGCGGTAAACAGGGCACCGGCGGCAATCGTTTGGTCAATGCGCGTAAAAGTTTGGTCCAGCCAGTCGCGATCGAGTTCCACCTCTTCCGAGCGCTCGGCTTCGACGCAAATCGCCGCCATCGTCTCGATCGTCTCTACCGGGTACTTGCCCGCCGCACTCTCCGCCGAGAGCATCACGGCATCGGTGCCGTCGAGCACCGCGTTGGCGACGTCCGACACTTCGGCGCGGGTCGGCACCGGGTTGTAAATCATCGACTCCATCATCTGCGTGGCCGTGATGGTCGTCTTGTTCATCGCGCGCGCGAGCTTGATCATGCGCTTCTGAAGTGCCGGGACCGCCGCGTTGCCCACTTCGATGGCCAGATCGCCACGAGCGACCATGATGCAGTCCGATGCCGCCAGAATCTCTTCGAGCGCCGGAATCGCTTCCGCGCGTTCGATCTTGGCGATCATCAGCGGCTTGATGCCGTACGGCTCGCCCGCCACGTTCGCCAGACGCCGCGCCATTTCCATGTCGGTGGCGTTCTTCGGGAAAGAGACCGCGACGTAATCGGCGCCCAGCGCCATCGCGGTCTTGATGTCTTCCATGTCCTTGGCGGTCAGCGCCGGCGCCGTCAGCCCGCCGCCCTGGCGGTTGATGCCCTTGTTGTTCGACAGATCGCCGCCGACCTTCACGGTCGTGTGGATCTCGCTGCCGAGCACGCGATCCACGATCAGCACGATCAGGCCGTCGTTGAGCAGCAGCACGTCGCCCGTGCGCACGTCGCGCGGCAGTTCCTTGTAGTCGAGCCCAACGCGCTCGTCGTTACCGACGTCGCACTCGGCGTCCAGAATGAACCTGGCGCCAGCCTGGAGCGTGGTCTTGCCGTTCTCGAACTTGCCGACGCGAATCTTCGGCCCCTGCAAGTCGGCCATGATGGCCACTTCGCGGCCCGCCGCCTTGGCGGCCGCGCGCACCATTTCGGCACGCTCGATGTGATCCTGCGCCTTGCCGTGCGAGAAGTTCAGGCGAACGACGTCGACGCCTGCGGCGATCATGCGCGAGAGCACTTCCGGCGTGCTCGATGCCGGACCGATGGTGGCGACGATCTTGGTGGAGCGGTTCATTACATCCATCTCTTCATCCTCTTTGGGTAGCAGCGCGTTCGACATTGCTGGCGCTTAGAGGGTTGTAACGCAATTAGCCCGCCGCAGGTTAACCAAAAAGTTCGTATTGTCAGTACGAAATCGTTTGATTCGATCTCTGATGTTCGCAATAAGACGATCGAAACCGCTCACTGCGAACCCGATCCGGACCTTACCACCTGCCTGCGAGCCCCACCCCACCTGACTTTGCGCGATCCGCGCGATCAGTTCGACTGGGCGGCGCGTTGTTGCAGCACGTCGACCGCCGGGAGCGTCTTGCCTTCAAGGAATTCGAGGAAAGCGCCACCACCGGTGGAGATATAGCTGACCTGATCGGCGATCCCGTACTTGGCGATGGCCGCGAGCGTATCGCCACCGCCGGCAATCGAGAAGCCCTTGGCAGCGGCGATGGCGCGCGCCAGGGTTTGCGTACCGTGACCGAACTGGTCGAATTCGAACACACCCACCGGGCCGTTCCACACAATGGTGCCGGCGCTGCCCAGTTGCTCGGCCAGCTTGGCGGCCGTTTGCGGGCCGATATCGAGGATCATGTCGTCGGCGGCCACGTCGGCGGCAGCTTTCACGCTCGCTTCGGCGGTGGCGCTGAATGCCTTGGCGCAGACAACATCCGTCGGGATCGGCACCGACGCACCGCGCGCGGCCATGGCGTCGATGATGGCCTTTGCCTCTTCGACCAGATCGGCTTCGGCGAGCGACTTGCCGATCGGCAGGCCGGCGGCCAGCATGAACGTGTTGGCGATGCCACCGCCCACGATCAGTTGGTCGACCTTGTCGGCGAGTGTCTTCAGAATGGTGAGCTTGGTGGACACCTTCGAGCCGGCCACAATCGCCACGAGCGGGCGCGCCGGCGCGTTCAGCGCACGGCCCAGCGCTTCGAGTTCGGCGGCGAGCAGCGGGCCTGCGCAGGCGACCGGCGCGTATTTGGCGATGCCGTGCGTGGTTGCTTCGGCGCGGTGAGCCGTGCCGAACGCGTCGTTCACATAGACGTCGCACAGCCTGGCCATCTTCTGCGCCAGTTCGTCGTTGTCCTTCTTCTCGCCCTTGTTGACGCGGCAGTTCTCCAGCAGCACCACCGAGCCGGGGGCCACGTCGAAGCCGCCGTCGACCCAGTTGGCGACCAGCTTCACGTCGCGGCCGAGCAGTTCCGACAGACGCTGCGCCACCGGAGCGAGCGAGTCGGCGGCCTTGAATTCGCCTTCCGTCGGACGGCCCAGGTGCGAGGTGACCATCACCGCAGCACCGGCGTCGAGCGCCATCTGAATCGCCGGCACCGAGGCGCGGATCCGCGTGTCTTCCGTGATGCGGCCCTCATCGTCTTGCGGCACGTTCAAATCGGCGCGGATGAAGACACGTTTGCCCGCAAGGCGGCCCTGAGCGATCAAATCGGAAAGACGTATGACGGAAGCCATGAGAATCCGGAATAAATGGTGGGAAAAACATACATTTTAACTGATCCGACCGCCCGGATGCCCATTTTGGGGTTCGGGGTTGCGCCTATAGAAAGAGGCGGCCAAGCGTGTAGACGACCATCCCGATCACGATCATCTCGATCATGTTGCGGCGCCAGATGAACCAGCCTGTCGCCGCCAAGGCCGCGGCCAGCTTGTGATTGCCCAGATGCACCGCGAACTGATGGTCGAGCAGCACCACCTCGGGCACCACGATGACGGCGAGCGCCGCCGCCGGGGCGTAGCGCAGGGCGCGTTGCAGGCGCTGAGGCAGCGTCACGCGCTCCCCGGCGAGCATGAAAAATGTCCGGGTGAGAATGGTGATGGCCGTCATTGCCACGAACGCGAACCAGATTTCGAAGGTGCTCATGAACGACGCTCTCCCGAGGTGCAACGTTGCCCGGCGCCCTCGCCCGCTGCGTCGTCCTGCCGGGGGGTGGCAATCGGCACCTCGACCGGATTCTCCAGCGCGAGCCGCTTCGCATGGCGCGCGGCCAGTTCGTCGCACACCATGCCCGCCGCGAGGGCGCCAAGCACGCCCAGCACGAGATTGAGGCGATACGGCAAGTCGAACGCGAGCACGCCAATGAGCGAGGCAAGCGCCACGGCCAGCATCGTCGAGCGGCTGTTGATCGTGTGCACCATCATGGGAATGAGTGCGAGCGTGCCCGCAAATCCGAGGCCCCAGCTATCGGGCACCAGTGCGCCCAGCACGATCCCGAGGATCGACGACACATGCCAGACCGCCCAGTTGCTGAGCGTGATGCCGTAATACGTGCCCTCCTTGCCCGGTACATAGCCGTTCGCAAAGTTCTGGTTCATGAACATCACGAAGCCGAGGTCGCCGTTCACATACCCGAGCGCGATACGCCGCGGCAGCGAAAGGTAGGAAAAATGCGGCTGAAGCCCGGCGCTGAAGATCACGAAGCGCAGATTGACGATGCCCACCGTGAGCAGAATCGTCCACAGCGGCATGCCGGCGGCAAACAAGGGAAGCGACGCGAGCTGTGCCGATCCGGCGTACAGCATCAGACTCATGCCGATGGCCTGCGGCACACTCAGTATCGATTTGCTCATGGCGACCCCGGTCACGAGCCCCCATGAAAAGATGGCAGGTAAAAGCGGCGAAATAATACGAAAACCGGCCGCGAACCCTTCTCGTTCAGCAGCTGGCAGGCGTTGCATTGGCATGGTCGGCTGGGGGGCGAGCGCCGTGAAGAACGACGCGGTGTCTGGCATTGCGGGGCAAAGCGGTCCCGACGGCGCCCGGCACGCCCAGGATGACCGCAGGAGGTCATGACGCCCGCCAGGGTTGCCGGAGTGTCTCTTGAATATATTCATCATTGGCGGCGGACGACAGGCCATTATAGCCACGGTAAATAGTGACTTAGTACGTGGGAAGCCGTCGTCAGCGTGTTTTTTCTGGTGCAACACGCCAGATGTCGCGTACGCACCACGCGGCTCTCGCCCCCGGCGGCCAGCGCCGCGCGTCGTCCGCAAAGGGCGGCGGCTGCTTTACAATAGCGAATTCACCGAATACCCAACACGGTTCGAACCCCATGAGCGAAGTCAAACAAATGCCGGTCGTCGAAGTCGGCGCCGAAGATCTCCCGGTCCACTGTCCGAATCCGAAGATGGAAGCCTGGAGCGCCCATCCGCGCGTGTTCATCGACGTGAGCCATGGCGAAGCGTCTTGCGCCTACTGCGGCACGCGCTACCGCCTGAAGCCCGGCGTCGTGGTCAAGGGTCACTGACCGCCAGCCTCATGACCCGACCGGCTGCGCGCGACACGTCGTTGTGATCCTGCGCGGCCCGGTCGCCTGTCTGTTTCACCGTTACGCTTAACGTTTAGAGTCTCCGCCACGATGCATAAAGCCTTGGTGATCGCCCCCAACTGGATTGGGGACGCGCTGATGGCGCAGCCGTTGTTTACCCTGCTCAAGCGTCTGCATCCGCGTCTGACCATCGACGCGATCGCGCCCAGTTGGGTCGCCCCGGTGCTGGAGCGCATGCCGGAGATTTCGCGCGTCGTCGCCACCGACCTCGCGCACGGCAAATTGCAGCCGCTCGAGCGCTACCGGCTCGCGAGCGTGCTCGCGGACGAGGGTTACGACGCCGCCTATGTGCTGCCGAATTCGCTGAAGTCGTCGCTGATTCCGTGGCTCGCGCGCATTCCGTTGCGCATCGGCTACAAGGGTGAGCAGCGCTACGGCCTGCTCAACGTGCGTCACGCCAATCCGCGCAAGGACGAGCGCCCGCCGATGGTGCGGCACTACGCTGCGCTCGCGTTCGCGCCTGGGGCCAAGTTGCCCGAGACGCTCCCCACACCGCGCATCGAAGCCGATCTGAACGAGTCGGCTCGCGTGTTCGCGCGCTTCGGCCTCGATCTACGCGTGCCGCTCGTGGTGTTCTGCCCGGGCGCCGAGTTCGGCCCGGCCAAGCGCTGGCCGCCGGGACACTTCGCCCAGCTCGCGCAATTGATGCGTCGCTCGTTCCCGTATGCGCAGATCGTGGCGCTCGGTTCGGGCAAGGACGGCGCGCTGGCGCAGCAAATCGCTGCCGACGCCCCGTTCGTGCGCAATCTTTGCGGGCAGACATCGCTCGCCGAGGCATGCGCGCTGCTGGCCCGTGCCAACGCCGTGGTGAGCAACGATTCGGGGCTGATGCACGTGACGGCCGCATTGCGTCGCCCGCAGATCGCCCTGTTCGGTTCGTCAGATCCGCGCCACACCCCGCCGCTGTCGGATCAGGCGCATATCCTGTGGCTACAATTGGAGTGCAGCCCGTGTTTTGCCCGCGAATGTCCGCTGGGTCATACGCGCTGCCTGAATGAGCTGATGCCCGAGCACGTGTTCGCGAACCTTCGCAACATCCTGCTCACGCAGCGCTGAGCCGCGTCAGTTCGATCCTGGTAACACTCAACGGTAAATCCTCATGCCACGTTTTGTCCGTCTGTTCGATGCCGCCAGTGAAACCATTACCGCCTTTTACGACGCGCTGCGCCGTGGTCAGACGGATCGCGCGATGGCGCTCTGGGCGAACGAGGATTTCGTCAGCTACATTCGCGCCGACGGCACCCGCTGGGACGGCCTGGAGCAGATCCGCAGCGGCCTGGTCGCCCAGTTCGCGCAGAGCGTGGTGCTGATCGACTCGCTGGACACGACCGAGTACGACACCGTCGGCACGGTCGTGCACACCGCCACCGAAGCCATCCGCGTCGGCACGGAAGACGCCGGCCAGACTACGGCTCAGCTCATCCACACGACTTACGTGCTGGTGCACGAGCAAGGCGACTGGCGCTTCGCGCACATTCACTCCAGCCCGTTGCCGCCGCAGGCCGTCGAGCAATTCAGTCTGATGATGCACGCGCGCCCGGACGGGCTGCACTGACCGGCACGGTACAACCATGACGGCGCGCCCCGCGACGTTTCTACCTCCGGATTACCGGCCACCCCGGTGGCTGCCCGACGGACATAGCCAGACGATTTACCCGGCGCTGCTGGGCCGCCGCCCGCGGGTCGAATTCCGTCGCGAGACATGGGACACGCCTGACGGCGACTTCGTCGATGTCGACTGGCTGGTCGCGCCACCCGCCGCCGAAAAATCCCCGCCAGCGCCCGGCGGTCTCGTCGAAACGCCGCTCGTCGTGCTGTTTCACGGACTGGAAGGCAGCTCAGGCAGTCACTACGCCCGCACCCTGATGCGTGAAGTCGAAGCGCAGGGCTGGCGCGGCGTGATCCCCCACTTCCGCAGTTGCAGCGGGCGCATGAACCGCGCGCCGCGTTTCTATCACTCGGGCGACAGCACCGAGATCGACTGGATGCTGCAACGGCTGCGCGCGCACACCTCGGGCCCGATCTTCACCGCGGGCGTGTCACTGGGCGGCAATGTGCTGCTGCGCTGGCTCGGGGAGCGCGAGGGGCATGCAACGCAGATCGTGAGCGCGGCCTGCGCGATTTCCGCTCCGCTCGATTTGCGCGCCGGTGGGCTCGCCCTCTCACATGGTTTCAACATGGTGTACACGCGCAACTTTCTGGGCACACTCAAGAAGAAGGCGCTCGCCAAACTCGATCAGTACCCCGGTCTTTACGACCGCAACCTAATGATGGCCGCGCGCGATCTAGGCGAATTCGATCATGTGGTGACGGCCCCGCTGCACGGTTATCACAGCGCGTTCGATTACTACACGCGCGCGTCGAGCAAGCCGATTCTGCCTGGCATCGAAGTCCCGACGCTCGTCATCAACGCTCGCAACGACCCGTTCCAGCCGGCCAGTGCCTTGCCCGGCGAAGACGATGTAGGACGCTTCGTCCAACTGCTGCAGCCGGCGCAAGGCGGCCACGTGGGCTTCATGAGCGGTCCGTTTCCTGGCGGTCTGACGTGGATGCCGCGCACCGTCGTCGATTACTTCCGTCAATTTCTGCCGAACGCGGCATGAGTTCGGCTTACCCCAAGGCTTGCTAATGGATGAAATCGTTCGACAGGCAATGGCCAAGTGGCCCAACGTGCCGCATTGCTACGGCTGGCTTGCGCTCGACCGGCGCGGGCAGTGGCGCATGCGTGACGAGTCGACGCAGGCCGCGGGTACGGCGGGCGATCCGATTCGTCATGCTGCGTTGATCGCGTTCATCGCACGCAATTACGCCAGCGACGCCGCCGGGCGGTGGTATTTCCAGAACGGTCCGCAACGCGTGTACGTCTCGCTCGCTTATGCGCCGTTCGTAGTGCGGCTAACCTGGGATGAGAGCGCGAACGACGGTCGCGGTGCCCCCGTGCTGACGAACCAGTTAGGGAAGCGATTCGTGCCGCAGGCGTGTCTGCTGGACGAAGACGGCAGTGTCGCGTTCGCGGGTGTCGCCGGTGATGCGGATGATGCCGGCGCATCGGGTCAAGCGGCCAGTGCGCAGCTCGCGTTGCTGCACGATCACGACATCGATCTGCTCACACAGGTGTCCGATCTGGCGCAAGCGTTCGAAGTCGGGGAAACCTCCGACGATACCGCCGATGCCAAAGGTGCGGTACGGCTGCATTGGCGCAATGGCACCTCGTTGCCGTTGGCAACCGTCCATGCGGGCACCCTACCGCAAACCTACGGATTCGAACGCGATCCTCAAGCCGACGCTCAAGGGGCATGAGCGGTTACACCGCGACGTGGCGTCGAACCTGTTCGGCCTCATCAAACACGTCGGGATATCCGTCGGTGTAGAAGCGCCCGACACCGTCGCCCGCGCCCTCACCCTGCTCGCTGAGCAAGAATCGGGGGGAAAACGGCAACACCCGCCGTGCCGAAGCGGCCGTGGCAAGTGCGAGGCGAGAATGGGACGAAAAGCGCCCGACGAGATTTCACTTCGCGGCGCAGTCGCCATACTGGCCAAGCGAGGCGATGTTCGCAATGGAGAACGTCGGAAACGCAGCCCCCGACGCTCACCCGAACTGCTTGTTGAAGTCCTTCTCGTCTTCCTTGTCTTCCCGGTAGCGACGCTGGAACTCGTGCAGTCGCGCATCGATGGTCGACATCTCGTAGAAGTCGGCGTCGCCGGCATCGCGGGCGAGTTTCAACTGGCTGACGGCCGCCATCCATTGGCCTTGCAACGCATACTGCTCTGCCAACGCGGCGTGCTGACGCGCGCGCTTGCCGTCCGCCGCCCACGCCCCAGCCAAAGCCCGCCACCAGACCGGCTCGCTACGGTAGCGCTCCACCTGCGCCTTCAGGAATTGGGTTGCCTCGGGAATCCGATGGCTCGCCACCAGCGCATCCGCGTACGCCATATCGGCCGCCTGCGAGAGCGGGAACGCGGCGCGTGCCTGCGTGGCGATGCGTAGCGCCTCATCCGGCTTGCCCTGCATGCGTGCGATATCCGAGGCCAGCACCGCCAGACTCGGCGTGCCCGGCCCGGTACCGCCGAAAGCGGCACGCGACTTCTCCAACGCGTCGCGCGCGGGCTCCCAACGGCGTTGCTTGAATTCCGCCAACGCCACGGCATACCACGCCCCGGCCACACTCGATGCCGTCTGCGAACGAATGGCCGTGCGCTGTGCATCCGCAATCGTCGCGAAATCGCTCGCCGACTTCTGCTGCAAGACGAGCGAACGCGCCCGCGCAAACGCATATTCCGGCGACTGCTCCGGCTGACGATAACCGGCGTTGCGCGAACGATTCAACATGTCCGCGATCCGGTCCGTCGTCAGCGGGTGAGTCCGCACATATTCCGGCACCCCGGCTTCGTTGATGGCGTCCGCACGTTGCAAACGCTCGAAGAAGGTCGGCATCGCATACGTGTCGAAGCCCGCCGCCTGAAGCAACTGGAAGCCGACGCGATCCGCCTCGCGCTCCGCGTCACGCGAAAAACGCAGTTGACGGTCGATGGCGAGCCCCTGCCCGCCCATCGCGATCCCCATGCCGAGGTCCGAGCTGCGTGCGCCGATACCGGCGAGCAATCCGAGCAGCATGCCGCCGAGCGCGATCCACGAGTTCTGCGCCTGCTGGCCGATCATCCGAGCAATGTGATGTTGCAGAACGTGGCCTGTCTCGTGGCCGACGACCGACGCGAGTTCCGACTCCGTGCGCGTAGTGACGATCAGTCCCGTATTGACGCCGATGAAGCCACCCGGCAGCGAGAAGGCATTGATCGCCGGATCGCGTACCACGAAGAATTCGAAGCTCTGGCTGGCGTCCAGCCCGACCTTGCGCGTGGCCGAGACGAGCTTGCTGCCCAGTGCATTGATGTAATCCGAGAGCAACAGATCGGACAGGTAATCGGGATCGGCACGAATCTCGCGCATCACCCGCTCGCCGAGCTTGCGTTCCATCGCGGGCGAAAGGTCGGCCGCCGAACTCTGGCCGAGCGTAGGCAGTCCCTGTGCGGCCGCTTGCGTCGGCACGATGACCGCCGCGATTGTCGTCGCCATCATGACGGGCAACATGACGCCCGCGAGCACACGCCGCCAGCGAGCGACATCGCCCGCACGCGAGAACACGCGATCGGGACGTTGGCGCCCCCACGTCGGCATGGGGGTGATGGCGGTGAAGGTGGTCATGCGCACGAGCTGCGGCATCGCAAAGCGTGCACGCATGGCGATGACAGACACGACGACGGCAACGACGCACGAGGCGGGAGAATCATGCAGAACATGCAGGGTGAGGCGCGGAACGAACGTGACGAACGCGTCATGGAAGTGGGCGCAGCACGGCGCTGATCATTCGGGGCTGCTGCTATGATAGCAGCCAGACGTAGACGTTCCGCAGCGTCGCACGAACGTCGAAAACATCGCCGGGCTTACCTTCACGGCTGGCACAAAGGCCCCACGTCCCCAACCTTTCCCAGCACCTTCTCAGCATCGACTCATGGCAGAACTCACCCACTTCGACACCGCCGGACAGGCTCATATGGTTGACGTCGGCGGCAAAGACAGCACGCATCGCATCGCGGTTGCGCGCGGCACCATCCAGATGAAGCCGGAGACGCTCGCGTTGATTCGCACCGGCACGGCCAAGAAGGGAGACGTGCTGGGCATCGCCCGTATCGCCGCCATCCAGGGGGCGAAGCGCACGGCCGATCTGATTCCGCTGTGTCATCCGCTGGCGCTCACCCGCGTGACGGTAGAGTTTCTGATCGACGACGGCGCGAACGCCGTGCATTGCCGCGCGCAGGTCGAGACCATCGGCCGCACCGGGGTGGAGATGGAAGCGCTCACGGCAGTACAGGTCGGCCTGCTGACGATCTATGACATGTGCAAGGCAGTCGATCGCGGCATGACCATCACCGACGTGCGCGTGCTGGAGAAGCATGGCGGCAAGTCGGGCGACTGGGTCGCGCAGGAATAAGACGAAGCCCCCGGAGGAAAGCGTCAGGCGCGGGACGTGACCTGACGCCGCGACGCCGTCCACTGCACCGCCAGAATGCTCGCGAACACCATCGCGAGCCCGACGAATGCCACGCCCCGGATCGCCTGACCGAGCCACACCCAGCCGAGCACCACGGCCGTCAAAGGACTGAGCAGACCGAGCGACGACACCGCGACCGGCGCCAGTCGCGCGATACCGCGAAACCACAGCGCGTACGCAAGCAACGCACCCGCCATCGACAAATACAGATAGCCTGCCGTTTGCCACATCGTGAGCGACGGCAGCGCCGGGTCGGCGATCCACGCCACAGGCGCCAGCATCCATCCTCCCAGCGTCAGCTGCCAGCCGGTAAGCGCGAGCACCGGCAGGCTCAGGCGCCAGCGGCGCGTCAGATACGTGCCGGTCGCCATACTCGCCGCGCCGCCCAGCGCGGCCAGAATGCCAACGGGCTCGAACACCGTGCCCGGCGACAGCAGCAGAACGCCCATGCCGATCACGCCGGCCACCGCGGCCCACACCGTCGCCGCCAGCGGCCGCCGCTGTTCCACGCCCCACGCCAGTCCCATCACCAATAACGGCTGAATCGCGCCGACGACCGCCGCCAGACCACCCGGCAATCGATACGCCGCCACAAACAGGAGCGCCTGAAACGCACCGATGTTCAGCGCCGAGAGGATCAACAGCCGCGGCCAGTCACTGCGCGCAGGCCGGCGGCGCGCGTAGAGCAACAACAGCAATCCCGACGGCAACACGCGAATCAGCGCCGCCGTGAACGGCCGGTCCGGCGGCAGCACTTGCGTCGTCACGATGTAAGTCGAGCCCCAGATCATCGGTGCCAACGCCGTGAGCAGCACATCGATCCAGCGCACGCGTGAAGGAGATAACGTCGTCATGGCAATTTATCTTCATATCAAGATAAATCGAAGTTTGGTATGATTTTGTCTTGACATCAAGACAAATGGAGTTGGGCATGGCAAATCGGCCAGTGCAGGATGCGGGGATGAAAAAGGGTTCGGATTCGGCGAGCGGCGACGCGGTCGACGCGATCCTCGCGCAATGGCATCGCGAACGTCCCGATCTGGATGTTTCGCCGATGGGCGTGATCGGCCGACTCAAACGCTGCGCAGCGCTCGTGCAGCAGCAGCTCGACGCCACGTTTGCCGAGTTCGACATGAGTGGCTGGGAGTTCGACATGCTGGCGACGTTGCGTCGCGCGGGCGCACCTTACCGGCTCGCGCCGACCGCGTTGTTTTCGACGTTGATGGTGACCTCGGGCACGATGACTCACCGGCTGCAGCGTCTGGAGGCGCGGGGCTGGATCGCGCGCGTGCCGAATCCGGACGACGCCCGCAGCACGCTCGTGCAACTCACCGAAGCGGGATTCGCGTTGATCGAGCGGGCCGTGGAAGCGCACGTCGCCAACGAACATCGCATGCTCGCCCCGCTCACGAAAGCCACGCTCATGAACGTCGAATCCGGTCTGAGCGGCTGGCTGCGTGCGCTTGAAGCGGGAAAATGACACCAGCGACGGCAGCGACGGGCAGCACGAAAAAAGCCCGCAAACGCGGGCCTTTCTCATGACGTCAAGCTATCCAGGTCGTAACGACTACGCGGCGGCAACTTTCCCAGCGCGCTGACGTTGCGGCCAGAAGTACCACACCGCCCCGACGGCTTGCAGCACAACGAGCGCCGTCCATGCCGAGATATGCCCCTGCGCGCTGTGTGCCGCGTAGGCACCGAGCACCGCGCCCACGCCGACCTGGCACAGGAAAATCAGCAGGAAAATGACGAGGGTGAGCGACGTATTGACGCGTCCGATCAGCGTGCCGTGGAAGTGCTCCGCCAGCACCGCGTACGACAGGATGCCCGTACCGCCGAAGATCCCGTAGGCGGCCCACAGCCAGACCGGGGGAATCGGCGCACGCAACATCAACAGCAACTGCACTACAACGAATAACAGCATGCCCACGCCCGAGAACGCGAACACGCTCACGCCGCGTCGTTCCAGCGAGCGGGCGGCTGCGCCGAACACCACACTGCCAGCCATCATCGCAAGCCCCACGACCGAGACGAGCGAAGCTGCCTGCGCTTGCGACAGCCCCTCGACGTCACGCATGAACGGCGCCATCCACAGCGATTGCATCGCGTAGAACACCCCTTGCGTGATGCCCGAGAGCGACGTCACTTTCCAGAACATCGCGCTGCCCAGCACCTGACGAACCCCCTTCAACGCCTCGGACAAACCGCCCTGAGCGTGCGAGCCGGGCTTCTCCGGCGCACCAAACCACAGGGCACCCGACATGAAGACCGTTAGCGCCGCCAGCCCGAAGGACACAACGCGCCAGTCCGTCAGGCCGAGCAACCAGCTCAGTGGCGTGCCAACCACCACGCCGCCCATGCCACCCACGGCCATCACCAGCCCGTTGAGCAACGGCAGACGCGCCACCGGAAACCATTGCGCCAGCGCCTTGAACGCACTGCCCAGACACACCGATACGCCAACGCCAATGAGCAGACGCCCGACCATCAGTGCACCCACGCCCTGCGCCAGACCGAACAGCGCAGCGCCGGCCGCGGCGAGCAGCAGCACAAGCGACGCCACACGGCGCGGACCGAACTTGTCGAGCAACACGCCCGCGGGCAGTTGTGCGCCGGCGAAACCGAGAAAGTAGAGGCTCGTGAGCAGACCGAGGTCGGCCGAGGAGAGGCCAAGATCCCGCGTCATGAACGGCGCGAAACCGATGTTCACGCCGCGATACACGTATGAGACGAAGTATCCGCACGCGAACAGCACGAAGATTCTGAGTGCTTTCGACATGGAGTAAACCCTAGTAAATGGCTTGGGTATCGATTGTCGGCGAAAGCCCGGACCGAAGCCAACGAAACCTTTGCGCTCGCATTGTGAGTAGAATTTGACATCATGTTCCCTCATCTCCCTCCTCTCCAATCCCTGCGTGCGCTTGAAGCCGCTGTCCGTCACCGGAGTTTTACGCGCGCCGCAGAGGAATTGAATTTGACGCACAGTGCCGTAAGCCATCACATGCGCTCGCTGGAGCAGCAATTGGGAACGGCGCTATTCCGCCGCGTAGGGGCGCGGATGATTCCGACGAGCGTTGGCGCGCGTCTGGCGGAGCGCGTTCGCATTGGCATATCCGAGCTTGACGAGGCCATGACCGAAGCCAGGGCGGGTGCCACCCCGGACGCGGCACCCGCCATCGTCCGTCTGGAAATCAGTGTGATGACCGATCTGGCCTCGCAATGGCTGATTCCGCGGCTGTCGCGTTTCAGCGAGCGGCATCCGGGCATCGATCTGGTCGTGCGAATTCACGCGGATATCTCAGCGCCCGATCCCTATTCGGTGGACGTCGGCATCTGGCATCAGCGCGTGGAGGAACCGGGATTCGTCACGCGCAAGCTGCACGACGACTTCGTGATCGCCGTCTGCCATCCCGACCTCATCGCTCGTGTGCCGGACTTCACCGTCGCCGATATCCACAAACTGCCGATGCTGCGCTTTGCCTACCGCTCCTGGCGCGATTGGCAGGTCGCCGCCGGACTGACGCCGCACGAGCCCACACGCGGACCGATCTTCGACGATTCGGGGTTGCACCTGCGGGCGGCGATTACCGGACAGGGGGTCGCCACCACGCGCAGCCTGCTGGTGCGCGATGCGCTCGCCGCCGGCGAACTGGTGCGGATTGGAGACGTGTGCGTTCCGCCGAGCCTGGAATACCACGTGAACTGGCGCGAAAACCACCCGCGCGAGCGCGCGATTCACGTGTTTTGGGAGTGGATGCAGGAGGAGATCGCGGCAATGCCGGCGCTTGCCGGTTCGCCGTTCAAGCTCAGGCGCGACGACGCAGCGGCAGATTCAAGCGCGTTGCCCGACACCGCCAGGGATGACTGAGCGCAGATCCGGTCGACGCAAAAAAACGGCAACGAATTCCGAAGAATGCGTTGCCGTTCTGGGGCTGGGCTTCCACCATCGAATCGTAATTCTCCGGTGAAGCCCGGCGACCCGGCATTCGGGGAGCCTTACGGCGCCCCGTACATGCAGTCTCTTGCGAGACTTACATGCCCATGCCCATGCCGCCCATACCACCCATGTCGCCCATACCGCCAGCCATCGGAGCATCTTCCTTCGGCAGTTCGGCAACGGCGCAGTCGGTCGTGAGCAGCAGGCCCGAAACCGAAGCGGCGTTTTGCAGTGCGGTGCGGGTGACCTTGGTCGGGTCCACAACGCCCATTTCCACCAGATCGCCGTACTCGCCGGTCGATGCGTTGTAGCCGTAGTTGCCCTTGCCGGCAATCACGTTAGCCACAACGACGCTGGCTTCTTCGCCACCGTTGGTGACGATTTGACGCAGCGGCTCTTCCATGGCGCGCAGAACGATCTTGATACCGGCGTTCTGGTCAGCGTTGGCGCCTTCGATGCCGGCAACGGCCACGCGAGCACGCAGCAGGGCAACACCGCCGCCCGGGACGATGCCTTCTTCCACGGCAGCGCGGGTAGCGTGCAGCGCGTCTTCCACGCGTGCCTTCTTTTCCTTCATTTCGACTTCGGTCGCAGCACCGACCTTGATCACGGCAACACCGCCGGCCAGCTTGGCCACGCGCTCTTGCAGCTTTTCACGGTCGTAGTCGCTGGTGGCTTCTTCGATCTGGGCACGGATCTGCTTGACGCGCGCTTCGATGTTCGCGGCTTCACCGGCGCCATCGATGATGATGGTGTTTTCCTTGCCGATTTCGATGCGCTTGGCTTGGCCCAGTTCGTTGAGCGTAGCCTTTTCCAGCGTCAGGCCGATTTCTTCGGCGATGACCTGGCCGCCCGTCAGGATGGCGATGTCTTCCAGCATGGCCTTGCGGCGGTCGCCGAAGCCCGGAGCCTTGACGGCGCAGGTCTTCAGAATGCCACGAATGTTGTTGACCACCAGCGTTGCCAGGGCTTCGCCCTCGACGTCTTCAGCGATGATCAGCAGCGGACGGCCAGCCTTGGCGACTTGCTCGAGCACCGGCAGCAGGTCACGGATGTTCGAAACCTTCTTGTCGAACAGCAGAACGAACGGGTTCTCCAGGATCGCGACTTGCTTTTCCGGGGTGTTGATGAAGTACGGCGAGAGGTAGCCGCGGTCGAACTGCATACCTTCGACGACGTCCAGTTCGTCTTGCAGCGACTTGCCGTCTTCGACGGTGATCACGCCTTCCTTGCCGACCTTGTCCATCGCCTTGGCGATGTAGTCACCGATCGAGGTGTCGCTGTTGGCCGAGATCGAGCCGACTTGAGCGATTTCCTTGTTCGTCGTGCACGGCTTGCTGATCTTGCGCAGTTCTTCGATGGCGGCAGTAACGGCCTTGTCGATACCACGCTTGAGGTCCATCGGGTTCATGCCCGAGGCGACGAACTTCATGCCTTCGCGAACGATCGACTGCGCCAGCACCGTTGCGGTGGTGGTGCCGTCGCCGGCGTTGTCGCTGGTCTTGGAAGCCACTTCCTTGACCATTTGCGCGCCCATGTTCTGGAGCTTGTCCTTGAGTTCGATTTCCTTGGCGACCGACACACCGTCCTTGGTCACGGTCGGGCCGCCGAAGCTGCGCTCGAGCACAACGTTACGGCCCTTCGGGCCCAGGGTCACCTTGACTGCGTTCGCGAGGATGTTGACACCCTCAACCATCTTGGAACGAGCGGCATCGCCGAAAACGACTTCTTTAGCTGCCATTGCATTAACTCCTTGAATACTTTACGTAGATGTCCGGGGGAGACAGACTTAGGCGGCCACGACGGCCATGATGTCTTCTTCGCGCATGACCAGCAGTTCCTGGCCATCGACCTTCACGGCCTGGCCGGCGTACTTGCCGAACAGAACGCGGTCACCCACCTTCACGTCGAGTGCGATCAACTTACCTTGATCATCGCGCTTGCCCGGGCCGACGGCCAGGATCTCGCCCTGGTCCGGCTTTTCGGCAGCAGCGTCCGGAATCACGATGCCCGAAGCGGTCTTCGTTTCGTTATCCAGGCGCTTGACAATAACGCGGTCATGCAAGGGACGAAGGTTCATTACAAGCTCCTCTTTCTCTCAGTGAGATCGTCAAAACTAAATATGCAATCATTTGCATATCTGGTGAATTCATGGCGTTAGCACTCTGCGCCAACGAGTGCTAATTATAGGGACGAGGTTTTACGATTTCAAGACGCGGGGTTTTCCCGTAGTGAAGTCTTTGCCGAGTCCGACCGCCCCCAGATGCACTTCCGAACTCTCTCGACCACGTCCAGCGCCCCGCAAGATAGCATTGGCACCAAATAAATATACTAAGTATAAGTAAATACTTAGTATTTATTTGGGTCAAATCAACTCATGAAAGCCATTCACTTCCATGCCTTTGGGGGGCCGGAAGTTCTGAAGGTCGTGAGTCTTGCCGCCCCGCACCCCGGACCAGGACAGGTTCGGATCGTCGTCCGTGCGGCCGGCGTGAACACAAGCGACTGGAAAAAGCGTCAGGGTCTGATGGATCAGGGGCTTCCCCAGACGCTGGAGTACGAGGCCGCCGGGATCGTCGACGAGCTCGGTGACGGCGTGACCGACGTTGCCCCAGGCGAGCGTGTCGTCGGGTTTTGCACCGACGGCGCCGCCCAGGCCGAGTTGGCCGTGTTGACGTATTACCGACCGATCCCACCCACGCTCAGTTTCGAGGTCGCCGCCTCGCTGCCTGCGGCAATCGAAACCGCGGCGCATGCCCTGGATCAACTGGGCGTCACTCGCGATGCCTGTCTGCTGATCAATGGCGCCACCGGCAACATCGGCGCCGCCGCCGTTCAACTCGCGCTCACGCGAGGGGCTCGCGTCATCGGCATCGCAAGCGCCGCCAGGCGGGGTGACTTGCGCTCGCTCGGCGCCGAGCCGATCGCGTACGGCGAGGGCATGCCCGATAGCGTCCGGGCGCTGGCGCCTGAAGGTGTGGACTTCGTGCTCGATGTCGCCGGGAATGGCATCCTGCCCGAGCTCATCGCCCTGACAAAGGAAACGCGGCCGGAACGCGTGATCACCGTGGCGGATTTCGATGGCGCGATGCGCCACGGTGTGCGTTTTAGCCGAGGTGACGACGGCCGCGCGCTGTACGTGCTCGCCCGGATTGGCGAGTTGGCGACGTCGGGAAAATTCAGGCTCCCTGCCGTCCGGACTGTCCCGTTCGCTGAAGTCGCACAAGCCCATCGCGTCGGTGAGGCCGGTACTGCCACGGGAAAGCGGGTCCTCACCATGAGCACTTGTCCTGCGCGGGATCAAGCCGGGGAATCGAAATGAGCCGCACGCGTCGCCCCGAAAAATTCGACCCGCCGCGCACCTCGAACGTTAGCCGCCATCACGAAAGCCCCACGCGTATCTCCCACGGAAAATGGCGATGGCTGGCACTCGTCGCGCTGAGCCTTGCCCAACTCATGGACGTGCTGGATAACACCATCGTCAACATCGCCCTGCCCTCCGCGCAGAGCGATCTGGCATTCTCCGCAGACAACCGGCAATGGCTCGTGACGCGCCGCCAGTCGCTATCCCCGCCCCCCTGAGACAGCCACGTCACACAGAGCCGGTACAATCGAGGAAAAACTCCCCCGGCAATCCGCTGCGATGATGTCTGCTTCACCTGCCCGAACTGTCCATTCCATGCTTTCATTCCGACCTGTGCGCGGTGCCCTGGCACTCGCTGCGCTAGCTGCGGTGCTGGCCGGTTGCGCCAGCTCCCGTCCGGGGGTTGCCCCGGCAGACCCGCAAGCGCCGATCGCCTCGACGACGGCCCCCGCGAACTCCACCACGCCCGCGCCTTCCGCCGAGGCGCCGCAGGCGGGCGCACCGCTGCCGTGGTGCGTGCAGACCTCCCTGCGCGAAGAAGACGACCTGATGCGCAACTTCGGCGGCATCCCCGCCGGCGTTCGCAAAATCGAGGAAACGCGCTTCATCGCCAGCTATGACCGCAGCACCGGCAAGGTTGGCCCGCTCGATAACGGCAATCGCTTCGTGATGGAGTTCGACGCGCAGGGCCACCTGCTCGCCAGCACCGATCGCGGCCGCTACGCCTACGACCCCGACGGCCGTCTGCACAGCATCAACGGGGCGCCCGTCGACTGGCAGGACGCCGACACCTGGGTCGTGCGCGCGGCCCGGCATCCGGCATGGAAAGAGCAGGTGCGTCAGGAAGACGGCCGCCTCGAATGGACGCGCAGCATGGTGTCGGGCTCGAACAGCCTGCGCCACCGCCGCCCCGGCACGCTGCAAGCGCGCTTGTTCGATGACGAGTGCTTTGCGCTCTCGCGTCAGTGGGAAGCGCCGAACGAAGCGCGTCAGGTGATCACGGCCGACGGTCGGGCGCGTCCGGCGCCGAAAATAGTGTCGTACCGCACGTTCGCGAGCGTCGAGCGCAAGCCCGACGGTGGCCGCATCGTGCGCGATAACGGCGCCGCGGCCTTCATCGACGGCCAATGGCTGCCGCTCGCGTGGGACAACGAAGTCTCGGAATATTCACCGCACCACGAGCTGGTGCGCGTGACTCGGACAGACGCCGCCACCGGCGAGCACCACGTGTCCGAGTATCACTACAAGTACGACAGCCACGGCAATATCATCCGCGTGGTCATCACCTCGCCCGTTGCCTCCGGCGACAAGTCCGGCGACAGGATCGACCCGTTTGCCAACGTCTTCGTGCGCAAGCTCACCTATTTCGAGACGACGACTGCCGCACCCGTCTCGCCGGCAGTCCCCGCAGCCGCTGCCGGCAACACACTCACGTCGGCAAAGTAAAGCGGAACGTCGCGCCCTGCCCTGCCTGACCGGCCGTATCGACCAACGTGATGCGCCGGTCGTGCAGTTGCAGGATGCGATGCACGATCCGCAACCCCAGCCCGCCCTCGCGACGCGCGCCGCCCACCGTAAAGGGCCGCTCGAAGAGGCCTTCGCGCGCGCTCTCGGGAATGCCCGGTCCGGTATCGCTCACCCGCACCTCGATCTCCATGCCCACCGGTGCCACCGCCACCGTAATCTCTCCGCCGCACGGCGTGTAACGCAGCGCGTTTTCCAGCAGATTCGTAAACACCCGCTCGATCAAGCCAAGGTCGGCCCGCGCCGCCGGGATCTGCGGCGCGAGTTGCGCGCGTAGCGCAACGCCGCGCGATTCGGCGCTCAACTCAAACTTCTGGAAGACGTCCTGAATCAGATCCGTCACGGAGAACGGCTCCGCCTCGGGCTGCACGAAACCATGCTCGAGACGCGCCAGTTCGAACAGCGATTGCGCCAGCGCACCGACCTTGCGGCTCTGATCGAGCGCGATGCCCAGATAGCGCCGCCGCTCGTCGGGCGTGAGCGTAGCGTCCTTGAGCGAGAGTGTTTCCAGATAGCCGTGCAGCGACGAGAGCGGCGTACGCAGATCGTGCGAGATATTGGCGATGAGTTCGCGCCGCTCCTGATCCTGACGCGTCAGCGTTCGCCATTGCGTCCCCAACCGCTCGACCATCTGACGGAAAGCACGCTCCAGCACCATAATTTCGTCGTTCGGACGCGCCTGCCGCGACGCCGTCTCTTCGGCCGAGGGCGTCGATGAAATGGATACCGCAGGCAACGGCGTCGGCGCGGCATCGATGTCGAATTCGCGCACGGTATCCGTCAGGTGCCGCAACGGCCGGGTGATGAGCGCGAATGCTGTCAGACCCGCTATCAGGCACAGGGCCGCCACCAATCCGATCGACCACAGCGCGGTGTTGAGCGCGGCACTCGTCGCACCGCGCGCGGCGAACCGGTCGTGCGCCTCGCCCAGCAACACGACATAGATGTAGCCGACCTCGCGGCCATCCACTCGCAGGGGAGCAGCGCTGAAGACTTTGCGGACGTCGGCGTTACGTGGGTCGTCGCCATAGATCGGCAACGCCTCGCCGTCGAGCAACCGATGCACCGGCCCGAGATCGACCTGCATGCGTCGCAGATGCCCCTCCGGTGCGGCGTGACCGGTAATGCGCCCCTGCTCGTCGAGCAGGTACACCTCGACGCTGGGGTTCACGACCATGAGTTGCCCGAACAGACGCCTCACGGCATCGGGCTTCATGCCGTTCGAATCCATGAGTTGGGCATTGGCGGCGATGTGTTCCGCGAGCCCGCGCGAGAGCCCCTGAATCACTTCGGCCTCGTGCATGCGGTTCGCCCGCACCTGCATCCATGCCGACGTGCCGCTGCAGACCAGCAGCAGCACGGCAAAGACGATCGACAGGCGCTGCGTGAGCGTGAGATTCCAGCGGCGCATCATGCGGCTCCTGCATCGGTGCTCTGGCCTTCGGGCGCACCGTCGTTCGCGAACTTGTAGCCACGGCCCCACACCGTCAGGATGCGGGTGGGCTGCGCCGGATCGGCCTCGATCTTGGCACGCAGCCGGTTGATGTGCGTATTGACGGTGTGCTCATACCCCTCGTGCTGATACCCCCACACAGCGTTAAGCAGGTCCATGCGAGAGAACACCTTGCCGGGCTGACGGGCGAAGAAGTACAGCAGATCGAACTCGCGCGGCGTGAGATCGAGCAGCTTGCCGCCCAGCGACGCCTCGCGCGCTATCGGATCGATGAACAACCCGGCAATTGCCAGACTGCCCGCCTCCATGCGCGCGTTGCGCGCGAGTGCATCGACCCGCCGCATGAGCGCCTTGACCCGCGCCACCAGCTCCAGCACCGAGAACGGCTTGGCCAGATAGTCGTCCGCGCCGAGCTCCAGCCCGAGAATCCGGTGGACCTCGCTCGACCGCGCGCTGGTGATGATGATGGGCGTATAGCGGGTCATCTGCCGTGCGCGACGACAAATTTCCAGCCCATCGACGCCGGGCAACATCAGATCGAGAATCAGTGCGTCCCAGCCGCCCTCGGCCAGACGCCGCAGGCCCTCGTTGCCGTCGGCGCAATGCACGACTTCAAAGCGCTCATCGCGCAGATGCAGCGTGAGCAGGTCAGCGATATGCACGTCGTCTTCGACGAGCAGGACACGGCGCGGCGATTCCATCGGAGGGACGACTCCCGGAAAGTCAGTCTTGAAGGCCCCCATTGTGCGCAGTTCACGCCTCGGGAGGTATCACGAATTGTTTAATTTTACGTGAGGACTTTGCCATCGCTGGCGCACTACCCTTGAGTCATCGATCTGGCGCGGATCCCCTCTGTGCCGTACCACCGCCGTGGCGCTCCCCAAGTCTCGCCACGGCGGGGCCAGCCCGCGTCGGATCGTCCTACTGACCGGAGGATGTCATGAGATTGTCCGATTTGTACCCGCCCAAGCCGCCCGGGGCGTCGCAGCCGACGAATTCGGCCCAAGCGGCCCAAACTGCCCGCGCCGTCGCCGCAAGTGAGCGCCCGGCGCCGTCGCGCCGTGTGTTCCTGCTAAGCGCCACGGCGGCCGCCGCCGCCGCGGCCGGGCTGGTGCCCCGCCTGGTGCGCCCCGCGCGAGCCGATGACACCCGCCACGCCAGCGCCCCGGAGCATTTCGAGGTCGCCTACAGCGACGCCGAGTGGCGCAAGCGTCTGACGCCCGCCCAGTACCAGATCCTGCGCGAAGCAGGCACCGAACGCCCGTATTCCAGCCCGCTCAACGACGAACACCGTGCCGGCACGTTCGCTTGCGCCGGTTGTGCCCTGCCGCTCTTCTCGTCGCGCACGAAATTCGACAGCCATACCGGTTGGCCGAGCTTCTGGACGCCGCTCGATAACGCCGTCGGCACGCATACCGACACCACCTTCGGGATGGTGCGCACCGAAGTCCATTGCCGTCGCTGCGGCGGCCACCTGGGCCATGTGTTCGACGACGGCCCCAAGCCCACCGGCCTGCGTTACTGCATGAACGGCCTCGCGATGACATTTCATCCGCAAGCCGCCTGAACAATCTGAATGCACTGAACACCCCGACAGTGCCGGCCCCTCGCGGCGCCGGTTCCGATTCACGACTAGCCTATAAGAACCCGCGACGCCCCGACACCGGACGTCGCCCAAGGAGCGCTTCATGACCTTGCTCATCCTTGCCTACCTCGGTGGGATTCTGACGATCGTCAGCCCGTGCATATTGCCGGTGCTGCCGTTCGTCTTCTCGCGTGCGGGCCAGTCGTTCTCGCGCAGCGTACTGCCCATGCTTGCCGGTATGGTCGTGATGTTCGCGCTCGTCGCCACGCTCGCCGCCGTCGGCGGTAGCTGGGTCGTGCAAGCCAACCAGTACGGTCGCTGGCTGGCGCTCGCCCTTGTGGCGATATTCGGTGCAACGCTGCTTTTCCCGAAGCTGGCCGAACGGCTCACGCATCCGATCGTGTCGTTGGGCAACCGCCTGACGCAATCTGCGCAAGGTGACGGCGCCACTACGGCCGGCGCCGCCAAGGGCACCGGCCCCGGCGCATCGTTCCTGCTCGGCATTGCCACCGGCCTGCTCTGGGCCCCGTGCGCTGGCCCGATCCTTGGTCTGGTGCTCACCGGCGCAGCGCTGCAAGGCGCAAGCGTCGGCACCACGCTGCTGCTGGTCGCCTACGCGGCGGGCGCGGCCACATCGCTTGCTCTGGCGCTGCTCGTCGGCGGACGCGTTTTCGCCACCATGAAACGCTCGCTCGGCGCCGGCGAGTGGATTCGCCGGGTACTCGGCGCACTGATGCTCGCGGGCGTCGGCGCCATCGCTCTGGGTCTCGACACCGGTGTGCTCGCCCGGATTTCGACCGCCTCGACCGGCGGCATCGAGCAACGGCTGGTCGACCAGTTGGGCGCGCGCCGTAACGATGCGGGCAATACGAACAATACCCCCGATACCGCCGATGCCGCCGATGCCGCCGATGCCGCGGCCAACGCACCGGCGCAGCACACCGCGGCCGCCGACGCCAGCAACGCGATGGTGCGCACGACCGAAACCGAACCCGCTCCGCTCCCGGTCGAAGGCCAGTTGCCCTCGCTCGACGGCGCCGTGCAGTGGCTCAATTCCCCGCCGCTCACTGCGCAAGCGCTTCGCGGCAAGGTCGTGCTCGTCGACTTCTGGACGTACTCCTGCATCAACTGCCTGCGCACGCTGCCGTACGTGAAGGCCTGGGCGCAGAAGTACCGCGACCAGGGGCTGGTGGTCATCGGCGTGCATGCCCCCGAGTTCGCCTTCGAGCGCGACATCAATAACGTGAAGAAGGCGGTGCACGATCTGGGCGTCGACTACCCGGTCGCCATCGACAACAACTACGCCATCTGGCGCGGCTTCAACAACCAGTACTGGCCGGCTCACTACTTTATCGACGCACAAGGCCGCGTGCGCTACCACCACTTCGGTGAAGGCAATTACGCCGAATCGGAGCGCGTGATTCAACAGTTGCTGCGCGAAGCCGGCGCCAAACAGGTCGCAAACGGCATTACCGACGTCAAGGCCAGCGGTATTGAGCAAGCGGCCGATATGGGCGACGTTCGCTCGCCGGAAACCTATGTCGGCTACGAGCGCGCGGAAAACTTCGCCTCGCCGGGCGGCGCCGTGCAGGACAAGGCCAGCGACTACCGTGCCCCGTCGATGCCGACGCTCAATCACTGGGGGCTGGCGGGCGGCTGGAAGGTGGGACCGGAGCAGGCCACTGCCACGCAAGCCGGAACCCGCATCATCTACCGCTTCCACGCTCGCGATCTGCACCTCGTGCTCGGCCCGGACGCCAACGGCAAACCCGTGCGCTTTCGCGTGACGCTCGACGGCGAAGCCCCGGGCGACGCCCATGGCACCGACGTTGCCGTCGATGGCAGCGGCACCGTCACGTCGCAACGGCTCTATCAACTGGTTCGCCAGACGGGCGACGTACGCGATCGCACGTTCACCATCGAGTTTCTCGATCCGGGCGTGTCGGCCTACGCGTTCACGTTCGGTTGATCTCCACGTGGGTCACGCCTTGACGACGCCGACAACAAGCCCCTCGATCAACCCTCAGGTCCCCAGCCCTCGCACTCAGCACTCAGCCCTCAGTTCTCATCTCAGTCCTCAATCCTTTAACCAAGCCGCTATTGACTGCCGCAACCAAGGCGTCTCGCGACGCCGGGAGTTTTCAGATGACCAAGCTCGATCCGCATCAACCGCAACACACCCGCAACGAAATGCCGAGCCAATCCGCTTGCCAGTCGCACGACCGCACAGCACCAGCCGCAGTGTTGCCGCAGACATCGAAGACCTCGCGGACCTCACCGATCTCGCGTCTGCGACGCGTGCTGCTCGGCGCCGCCGCCGTCGCCTCCGGTGTCCTCGCATGGCAAGTTGGCGCTTACGCCTTCGGCGGCGCAGAGTCGGCCGTCGTCATCGCTGCGCCCAAGCTCGATGAACCGGCCAGCGGTGCCCGCACCGAAACCGCTGTGTTCGCGGGCGGTTGCTTCTGGGGTGTGCAAGGGGTCTTCCAGCACGTGAAGGGCGTGACGAAGGCCGAGTCCGGTTACGCGGGCGGCGCCGCCAAGACAGCCGACTACGAAACCGTGAGCAGTGGCACAACCGGTCATGCCGAATCGGTTCAGGTGACCTTCGATCCGCAGCAGGTGTCTTACGGCAAGCTGCTTCAGATCTACTTCTCGGTGGCGCACAACCCGACCGAAGTGAATCGTCAGGGCCCAGACAGCGGCACGCAATATCGCTCAGCCGTATTCCCGATGACCAACGCGCAACGTCAGGTCGCCACCGCCTACATCGCGCAGCTCGACGCCTCGCACGTCTACAGCAAGCCCATCGCCACAAAGGTGGAGAAGTACACGGGCTTCTATGCCGCTGAGAGCTACCACCAGGACTTCCTGACCGAACACCCGAACTATCCGTACATCGTGATCAACGATCTGCCCAAGGTGAAAGACCTCAAGCGCGTTTTCCCCGCGCAGTATCGCGACGCCCCGGTGCTAGTGAAAACGGCATCGGTGAAATAAGCGCGGAAGTAGCACGGCGCGTCGGCCATCACGCCGACGAGAACCTCGCCGGCGTAGCACGAGAGCGGCACAAGCAAAGCGCGCGAGAGAGACGATAAAGACGCGCAAACAAAACGTAAGAGAAGCAGCAGCGAGGGGTCGCGGGCGTCGCTTGTACAGGACGCCCGGCAGGCCCGCTCAGTGCTCGTCAGCGCGCCTCAGTGCCTCTCAGTGCCTCGGTGCCCTTGAGTGCCTTTGAGTGCCTTTGAGTGCCTTTGAGTGCCTTTGAGTGCCTTTGAGTGCCCTTGAGTACCTTTGAGCGTCTCCCAACTCGCCACCGCGCTATCGATTCTCGGCAAGTTTGTACACGCGCAGGCGATGGCCGTCCGGATCGGACGCGACGAACGTGCGGCCGAAGTCCATCGTCGTCGGCACCTGAAGGATCGTGATGCCACGCGCGCGCCAGTCCTCCCAGGTCGCATCGACGAGGGCATTCGACGCCACCGGAAGTACGACCTCGCTGCCGCCCGGCGGTGCAATCACCGCGGGTGCAACGGCAAAGCGCGCCCACAACCCCAGCTTCAGTCCCGACGGAAATGCGAACATCGCAAATCCGGGCGACGCTTCGACCGGTTCCAGGTCGAAGAGATCGGCATAAAAGCCCGCACTTTCGGGGGGACTCGCGACGTACAAATTGATCATGTTCGGATGCACTATGACTAGCTCCTGTCGTTTGTTATCGATGGCCTTCTCATTGCCAGCGCGGCGTCGGTCATATGAAAACACATGTGGCCACAGGTACCGCCGCGCGCTGTCATGGATGTCATCGTACGAAGGGATGCTGTCAGTTTTTGTCAGCAGTCGAACGCCTCTTCGGAACGCATTGGACTCACGGGCGGCGCGAGATCATCCGCCGCCGTTCAGCCTTTACCGGTCGTCTCGCGCCACGCTTTGAGCAACGCACGCCGCCCGCGCGGATAGCGCGTTTCGGTCACGCGCATCGCCTCGATGCGATCCGCGCGAAAATGACGGAAATCGTCGCGCAGCTCGCACCAGGCAACGATCATGCGCACGCGCTCGAAGAAGCCCAGCGCGAATGGCCAGACGACGCGCTCGGAGATGCGTCCGGCTTCGTCGCGGTAAGACAGATGGAGTTTGCGTTCGGCACGAATGGCCTCGCGAATGTCGGTCAGCTCGACGAGCATCGGCGGCAACGGATCACCCGGCCCGATAAGCAGGGTCGACGCCTCGAGCGAGGTCCGCAGATCCGTCGGAAGCACCGCCGCAATCTTCGCCAGCGCGTTCGCCGCCGCGTCGGCCAGTGCCCCGTCGGTGCGCTTGGCGACCCAGCGCGAGCCAAGCACGATCGCTTCGATCTCCTCTTCCGAGAACATCAGCGGCGGCAGCATGAAACCCGGCTTGAGGACGTAGCCCAGCCCCGGCGCTCCCTCGATATGCGCACCCTGCGTCTGCAATTCGGCGATGTCCCGATAGAGCGTGCGCAAGCTCACGCCGAGCGAGTCGGCCAGCGCCGCGCCCGCGACCGGATAACGGTGACGGCGCAGCAACTGCATCAATGAGAAGAGACGTTGTGTGCGGGACATGGCGCGTCATTATGCGCCATGTCCTCCCGCGCGGCGTTACCGCGGTGTGATTTTCGACTGACTTCTGACGCCGACTTCTGACGCCGACTTCTGACGCTTATTTCTGACGCAATTGTTTGACGATCTCGGAGTTCACGTCGCCCGCCTGCCCGCCGTAGGCCACGCGCAGGTAATTGGTCAACTCGGAGATCTGCGCATCGGTGAGTCGTTTGTCGAAGCCCGGCATCGCCTGCATTGCCTCCAGTCCCGGGAATTTCTGCGCCTCGACGCCGTCGAGAATCGCGATGATCAGATTGCGCGGATCTTTCTGACGCACCGTCGAATTCCCCAGCATCGATACGGCCACGTGGGGCTTGCCCGTCCCATCCGCCGCGTGACAGCCTGCGCACACCGCGAGATACCTATTGCGGCCCGCCATCAGTTGGCTCGTGTCCGGAGTTTGCGGCAGCGGCTTGGGTGCCGGCGGCGCGTCGCCGAGCAGATACGTCGAGAGCGCATGCAGGTCGTCGGGCGTCAGGTACTGCGTGCTCAGGTGCACCACCGGATACATCTCGCCGAATGCCGAACCTTGCGGCGCAATGCCCGTGCCGAAGAACGTCTGCAAGTCCTTCACGGTCCAGCCGCGGGCGGCCAGCGCTTCGGGCGTCAGATCGGGCGCTGCGATGCGCGCGAGCGCCGCCCCGCCGAGTGGCTTCGCTTTATCGAGCTGGCCGAAGGTGCCGCGCGGCGTATGGCATTCGGCGCAGTGGCCGAGGGCGTTGGCGAGATAGCGTCCGCGCAGCCAGTCGGCCGATTGGCCCTTGGAGGCGTCGGGCAACGTGTCCTTCAGGAACATCCAGTTCCACGCCCGCATCGCGAAGCGCATGTTGTACGGGAACGAGAGGTCGTGCTTGCGATTAGGAACGGCAGCAGGCTTCACCGACATCAGATAGGCGTAAATGGCGTCGCTGTCCGCGCGCGTCATCTGCCGGTAGGACGTGTACGGCATTGCCGGGTACAGCGTCTTGTCCGGCGCTACGCCGTCATGCAACGCGCGGTAGAAGTCGTCCGCCGTCCAGCCGCCGATGCCGTTCGTCTTGTCCGGCGTGATGTTCGTGCCGTAGAACGTGCCGAAGGGCGACTTGAGCGGCACGCCGCCCGCGAACGGTGCCCCCTGCGCACTGGTGTGGCAGGCGGCGCAATCGGCCGCACGCGCGAGGTACTTGCCGCGGGTAATCAGTTCGGACGGTACGCCCTTCGCCTGCGTGGAAGATGCCCCCGCCGCATTCGCGGCATTCGCAACATTCCCGGCATCCGCCGCACCTGCACTGGCGGACGAGGGGGACGCGGGCGATGAGACTGATGAGGCAGCGGCCTGCGCCCCATCGGCTGCCATCGCACTCGTCACGAACGACGGCACCATCGACGTCTTTGGCTTCGGGGGCTGCGTGGGGTCGGGGGGCGTCGGCGCGTTCGCGTCGTTGCACGCGGTGACGAGCAACACGGCAGCAAGGCACGCCGCGCGAGCGCTCCATCGGGTGACGCGAGTCAGGTTCATGGCAGGCCCCTTCATTTCGCGTTCTTCATTTCGCGTCCTTCAAGCAGCCGGGCGTCTTGAGCACGACGTCGCGCACGGCTTCGTAGTAGCGCACATACCCCGTGCACCGGCAGATCTGATCGTTGAGTCCTTCGGTGATCGCCGCTTCGAGGTCCGCCCGAGCAATGGGGTTTCGCTTCAGACGTTCGATCAGCACCGTCGCCGCGTTCACGAAGCCCGGCGTGCAATAGCCGCACTGGAAGCTGAAGTGTTCGAGGAACGCCTGTTGAATCGGGGCGAGCGAGACCTTGCCGTCGGCATCCTGCGTCGCGTGGCCTTCCACCGTGCGTACGGTCTTGCCGTCGAAGTCGTTGGCCCCGGTGATGCAGGTGCGCACGGTTTCGCTGCTGCCGTCGGCATGATCGACGATCACCACACAAGCGTGACAGATACCCTGCCCGCAGCCCAGCCGCGAGCCCGTGAGACCCAACGTCTCGTGCAGGAAGTCGATCATCATCAGGCCGGCGGGTACGTCCATCGGACCGTGCGACACCCCGTTGACTTTCACCGTGACGGGCAGCGTTTCCCACGGCGTCTTCACGTTTGACAACGTGCCCGCTGCCGATGCGGATGCGGCGCTTGCAGCACTTGCCGACGTCGCCGCGTCCGCAGCCCCCGTAGCACTGGCGTTGTTCATCGCTTGCCCGGCGCCTGTCATCGCCGCATTAGCATCCGACGCAGCCAGCGGTGCGCTCGTTGCGTTAGTCGTGTCCGTCATGCCAGTACCTCCTGGATCTTCTCCGGCGTCACCGGCAAATCAGTAAATCGATGGTCGATCGCGTGCGCGAGGCCGTTCACGATCGCCCCCACCACGGGAATCATCACCACTTCGGCAATGCCCTTGGGCACGTCGGTCTCGGTGATCGGCGGCAGCACCTCGCCCGTCTGCGTCCATACGGCCACGTCCACCGCGCGCGGCAGGTGATAGCGGTTGAAGTTCCATGTGCCGTTGCCCGGCCCGTCTTCATACAACGGCAGGTACTCGTGCAACGCGTGGCCGATACCCATCGCGAGACCGCCCTGCAATTGCCCCGAGACGAGCTGCGGCGAAATCTGATTGCCGCACTCCATGATCGAGTGATGCGTGAGCAGTTCGACCTTGCCCGTCGCCTCGTGCACCGATAGCTCGACGAGCGTGGCGACGGCGCTGTAATACGTCACGGCCGCGTTATTGCGCTGCACCGGCGGGTAATACACGCGCTTGCGGTCGACAGTGCGGTAGCCGGTGGCTGGCGCCGGGGCCGCGACCTGCATGCCCGCATTGGGAGAGGGTGCACCGTTCGCGCCATTCGTCACATTCGCCCCCTTTGCCGCCTGCACCGCCGCCGCAAACTTCGCGTGCGCATTCCCGCTGCGATGCGCGCTCTTGGCGGCCGGCGTTTGCACGGCCGGTGCCTGCGCAGCCACCGCGGCCGGATTGGCGCCGCCCTTGCCAAAGCGCAAGGCAATGCCGTCGACCGGCAGGCGCTGCGTCACGCCATCGCCCAGATCCCAATCCGCCTCGGCCCACTGCCAGCGGTTGAACACATGCACCGTCGCACCGGTCACCAGCCCGAGTTCATCAGCGGTCTTGGCAAGCATGCCGAGCGGCAGCGCCTCGAGTCCGGCCGCCGAGAGCTTGCCGTCGACCCAGCGCGCGTCTTGCGCACGCACCACGAGCGGCGCCGCCGGCCCGCCCCCCAGTCCGCGCCGCCAGATCGACAGCGCCGCCGGCCACAGCCCCTGCATGAACAGCAGACGCGCCGCTTCACGCGTACTGTGCGTGAAATAGAACGCAGAGTTCGTTGCGCTCGACGGCGACGCGTAGCCCGGCGACCAACGCGGATTGGCGGCGAGTTTGTCCTGATCGGCTTGCGACATCAGATACGGATCGCCGCTGGTGACGACCGGCAACTCTGGCCAGTCGGTGATGGCGATATGGACGTCGGTCGCGGGCATGCCGAGCCATTTCGCCACGGCCACGGCCTGCGATGTCGACGTCCCCGTGCCGATCTCCGCGGCCGTGTGATGCAACGAAATCCTGCCCGTCTCGTCGATCTCCACGCGCGCGAACGAGGTCTCGGCACCGGTGCCGAAGTCCTTCTGCACACACGCGAAGCCCACGCCGTAGCGGCGTCCCGGATGCGCGGCCTCGTACTCGGCTTTTTTCTTGTCGCGCTGCGTCCACAACGGATGCGCCTTCGCGCGCGCGAGCACTTCGTCCACCCGAATCGCACCGGCAGGAATCGCCCCCTGCGTGTTCTTCATGCCCGAGCGCAACGCATTCTTGAGACGGAAATCGATGGCGTCGACGCCAAGTTGCGCCGCCATTTCATCGATCATCATTTCGGTCGCGGCCATCGATTGCAAAGTGCCGTAGCCGCGCGCCGAGCCCGCATCGATGGCGCGCGACGCCATCGCCACACTCGCCAGATCGCTCTGCGGGAAGTAGTAGATCGACTGCGCAGCCGTCGCGCCGACCATCGCCACGGAGGGCGAGAAGTTCATGCGTCCGCCGCCGTTGCACTCCATATCGGCAGCGAACGCCTGGAGCATGCCGCTCTCTTTGTCGACGCCGATGCGATAGCGCATCGTGAATGCGTGACGCTTGAGCGACGTCTGGAACTGTTCGTAACGATCGTTCGCGAGCCGCACCGGCAAGCCGTCGCCATACATCGCGGCGGCCAGTCCGTAGAACGGCATGTTGTAGTGGTCCTTCGAGCCGTAGCCCACCGTGTAACACGGGTACACGATCAGACGCCTGACCGGGAAGTGCCCCTTCGCGGCCATCGCAGCGGCGTTCTCCGCAACTTCCGAGGGCGATTGGGTAGGCACGACCATGTGCAGCGTCTGCGTTGCAGCGTCGTACCAGCAGTTGGCGTTATCGGGTTCGAGCGCCGACGTGTCGACAGACTGCGTGCGGTACTCGCGCGACATCACGAGCCAGTTCGCGGGCGGATGCGTGAGCGACTCGCCGATCTTGCCGGCATACGCCATGCCCTGCTCGTCGAGCTTGCCGTGGTCGTTGCCGTCGGGCCATACGGGCTGGTGCTTGCGCATCATGCTCGGGAAAATCGGCGCGTCTTTCAGGCTCGAGTAGACGTCGTCGTCATAGGCGGTCTTGCCCCCCACGCGCACGTAGCGGAAGCTGCCCCACGGATCGCGCTCCAGCGGCCCCGTGACGTCGCCATAGCGAATGATTTCGTCGTGGAACTTGAGCTTGTCCTTGGCGAAGCGAAAACGCGTGAAGTCGCGATAGATCAGGATGGCGACCGCGTGCCCCAGATACGCAGGGGTCTTGCCTGCGGGCAGCAGCATGTCGTCGCCATAGAACTCGGGGAAGGCGATGCCGTCGCGCACAAGATCGTCGGCCGTCACGATGCGATCGGGCTGCAAGCCGTCGTCCAGACGCGAGAGATCGAAGCCGAGATAAGGGCGGTCGGCGAGCGTGGCGCGCAGCACGAACGCGTGCGCTTGCTGTGCGGGCCAGCCCGGCATGTCGCGTGCGCGAACGTCGCGCGCGAAGATCTTGCTGCCGGTGACTTTGGCCGTGCCGTCGATACGGAACCGGGCTTGCCCTTTGGCCGCGTCCCACGCCACGGGCGTGAGGTTCTTGTCTTCGAACAACGCGGCAAACGCACGGCCGCTCAGTGAGCCGATCGGTGCGATGTACACGGAAATGCCCGCAATCACCGACGCTTTGAGAAACCCGCGACGCGTTAACGCGAAACCGGCAGCGGCTTCGGGACTCGTGGAGAATGGGGAAATTTCGGGGGTTGCGCACGCAGCATCGTGGCGAGCGTCGTCGCTCGACACAGCCGCAGGGGGACAGTGTTTTCTTGGCAGGCGCGGCATAAGTGTTCCGTCCGTCTTGTTTTGGGGGGACGTATCACGATCACGAAGGCGATCCCGCAACTCCCGAACGACAAAACGGCACTGCAACGATTCACGCGGTCACGACAAGAAGGACAACGTCATGGACCCACGATGCATGTTCACAATGCGTGACATTCGCGCGCCGTGATGCGCTCGTGAAGTTCTATCGGAACACGCTTCATGAGTGACACCGGACGTCTCAAGGCTACACGCCGACTTTGGGAATGACAAGGTTGGACATGACGCACTGCGTGAGAACGCGCGCCCTATGCGACGCATTGCGCACCGCACGACGGGCGTGAGCCGGCGATATTCGCCGCGCGTGATGTTGCCTATGCCCAATGAGAAATGCCGCTATATCCGAATGGACACAGCGGCATCGAGAATTTTGTGCAGTGCGTGTTTTTTCTCGTTGCGCGGCAATCGAATGGGGTCGATGGCTATCGATCGTTACGGGGCGATGCGCAATTCCATGCACGTGAGGTCGAGCCATCGGCCGAACTTCGTGCCGACTTCGCTGAATGTGCCGACCACGCGGAAACCGAGTTTTTCGTGCAAACGAATCGACGGCGCGTTCTGCGCTTCGATGGCGGCGATCATCACGTGAATGTCGAGCGCACGCGCGCGTTCGATGAGCGCTCGCATGAGGGTCTCGCCGATGCCGCCGCCGCGCGCCTGCTTGTCGATGTAGATCGAATGCTCGACGGTGTGACGATAACCGTCGAATGCTCGCCAGTCGCCGAACGATGCATAGCCCACGGTCTTGCCGTCGCGCTCGGCCACGATCACCGGATAGCCACGTTTCACACGGGCTGCCAGCCACTCGCGGCGATTGTCCACGTCGACGAGGATCTCGTTCCAGATCGCTGTCGTGTGCTCGACGGCGTCGTTGTAAATGTCGCGGATGACAGGGAGGTCGGCGTCGGTGGCGTCGCGGACCGTGAGTGCGTTGGGCGAGAGGGGCGAAGAAGTCATGTCGATGATCCGGCAAGCAAGCTGCCGTGCATGAGGGCGTATGGGGGTGAAGGCACGACGGCGTGAACGGTAACGTGAACAGTAACGTCAATGATGACATCCATTTTACTAGAAATAAATTTCCAGTAGACTGGACGCCATGGATATCAACGAACGCGTTGCCCGCCGTGCGCGCGCCTTGCGCAGCGAGCGTGGCTATTCCCTCGATACGCTGGCCGAGCGCAGCGGCGTGAGCCGCTCGAGCATCTCGCTCATCGAGCGGGCGCAGACGAGCGCGACGGCCAATGTGCTCGACAAGCTCGCCACGGCGCTCGGCGTCACGCTCGCGTCGTTCTTCGACGAACAGACACAGCAAGACACGCCGCCCTCCCCACTCTCGCGGCGCGCCGATCAGCCGGTGTGGACGGACCCGGCCTCGGGCTACGTGAGACGCAATCTCTCCCCAGCGCAGCCGTCGCCGCTCCAGCTCGTCGAAGTGCAGTTCCCCGCAGGCGAGCGTGTCGCTTACGACACCGGTGCGCGGGACAACGAAGTCTGGCAACAGATCTGGGTGATCGGCGGCACGATCGAAATCACGCTGGGGAATGCGGGCAACGACACCGCGACCACGTGGCGGCTCGATACCGGCGATTGCCTTGCCATGCGGCTCGATCAACCGATCGGCTTTCACAATCCTACGTCCGCAACGGCGCGCTATCTCCTCGGGCTCGTAACGCTGCCGTTCGTCGCCGCAAGGAGAACCCCCTGATGTCTGGCGCCTCGGTCATCGTGCTGGAACAACTCGACGGCGAGCAGGCCGCCGCCTGACGTCCAGCACCGTCAGGCATGCGCGCCAGGGTCAATGCAGCGCGGCCAGTCCGGCGAGCAGCGCCTTGTGAAACGCGGCGGGATCCTGCACCTGCGGCGCGTGCCCCAGATCCGGGAACTCCACGAGCGTGGAGCCCGCAATGGCGGCGTGCGTCTTCTGGGCCAGTTCAGGGTAGTGGCCAATGCGCGCCTGCACCTCGGGCGGCGAGAAATCCTTGCCGATGGCCGTGGTGTCCTTGTCGCCGATCATCAGCAGCGTCGGCACATGAATGTTACCCAGCTCGTACACCACCGGCTGCGTATAGATCATGTCGTAGAGCAACGCCGAGTTCCACGCCACGATGCGCTTGCCCGGTCCGCGGTACATGCCCGCGAGCATTTGTACCCAAGGCTCGTAGCGCTCGTCCCAGTGCCCGGCGTAATACGTCGACTTCTCATAGTTGCGGATGCTCGTCGCGCTCGTGCGCAACTCCCGATCAAACCACTCGTCCACCGTCTTCGATGGCACACCGAGCGCCTTCCAGTCTTCAAGACCGATCGGATTGACGAGCACCAGTTGCTGAGTTTCGTTCGGATACATCAACGCGTAGCGCGCGGCCAGCATGCCGCCCGTCGAATGGCCGATGATGGTCGCCGTCTTGATACCGAGCGATGCCAGCAGCGCATGCGTGTTGTTCGCCAGTTGCTGGAAGCTGTACTGATACTGTGCGGGCTTGCTGGACATGCAAAAACCGATCTGATCCGGCGCGATCACGCGATAGCCCGCCGCGGAGAGCACACCGATCGTGTCTTCCCACGTGGCCGCGCAGAAATTCTTGCCGTGCAGCAGCACGGCGGTGCGCCCATTGGGCTGCGCAGGCTTCACATCGATATACGCCATATGCAGCGGGGAGCGCTGCGATGTGAAATCGAAGCGACTTACCGGATAGGGATAGTTGAAGCCCTGCAACTCCGGGCCGTAGGCCGGTCCCGCATTGCTCCGGGCATTGTCCGATGCCGCATCGGCAGCACTCGCGGGTGCTGCGACCAACGCAGCATTCAGGGTAACGAGAGAGGTCAGACCGACGAAAGCACCGGCGCGCAGCGTCGCGACGACTTGTTGCGACAGATGGCGGACTTGTTGATAAAACGATGACGTCATAAGAGAAATAAGCGTGCGATGGCACGCGAAGTGGCACAAAAGCAGTGAATTCATTCTGCCACTCAGGATGACTTCCCGTGTCGGAAACCGGGGATTGTCGGTGCAGCGGGAGCCGCCGCACAAAATTTCTCAACAATGGTTTCGATTTTTTCAGATTTGTCGAAATCCATGAACAAGCCCCCGTTTCCCATCTCAAATGCCCCCGATGCATTCCCGCATGGTGAGGAAATTTCACAAACGCGCCCACCTAAACCCCTCATAAATGAGGGGGTATTAAACCCATTCTCTTCACATCTTTACAAATTTTTTACGCGTTTCCCCAGACTATCTGGCGCGGCTTGTTTCGGTACCCGCAACGCTCCGACTGTGGGCACTCACATTAAAAGTAAGTGAGCGCGAACCCCGCCACGACTGGCGTTGTGGTATTTTTTCGTCACTTCAAACGCGCGTATAAGCGAGTCCTCGCTTCGGAAACCGAAAGAATTGCGCAAAATCGGAACCCGGTTCATGCGTGGAACGCATGCCCGCCAGCGCATTGGCACTCGGGGAGTGCTTTTCAGAGCGGCTGGAGAAACTCGGTAGAATCCGCAGCGACATGCGGGTGCGCCAACGGCGCAGCGTGTGTCCGAGAGGCCTGCCAATGGCACGGCATCTCGCCGAGGTCGAAGTCGAAGTACACGGCGCGCGCGCCGCTCAATGGAAGACAAGCATCACATGAAAGCGCCCAGCAATCTGATTACCGGTGAAGTGCGGACGAAAATCCGCAGCATGATTCTCGCCTCGGAACTCAAGCCGGGGCAGCGGCTCATCGAGGAAGATCTGATGACGATACTGGACGCTGGCCGCACACCGGTGCGCGAAGCGCTGCTGATCTTGCAAGGCGAAGGCCTCATTGCCCGCAAACGCGGGTGGGAGGTTCAGGGGGCCGATCATCTGCCCGTGCGCACGATCTTCGAGAGCCGCATGGCCATCGAATCCGAAACGGCCCGGCTCGCGGCAAGCAAGATCACGCCCGAAATCTGCAACGCTCTCGAGGCCCTCATCGAGCAGATGGAGCCGAACGGCCATCTGCCACGTCTGGCCCTGAATCGCCTGAATACGGAATTCCACGATCTGATCGTGAAGGCTGCCGCGAATCCGGTGCTGGCGCAGTTTCACGAGCGTACGCAATTCTATTACTGGGCGCTGCGCGTACCCGTCATGTTCTCCGACGAGCAGCTGCGCGCCACCAACCAGCAACACCGCGAACTGCTCGCCGCCTTGCGCGCACACGACGAGGCGCTTGCCGAGCAGATCGCGCGAACCCACGTCGAGACGACGATGGACATCGTCGAACCCGCACTGCCGCGCTGAGCGCCCCTTTGCGGGCCGGCCGCGGGCAAGCCCCGCGCCGACCGAAGGGCCGGTCTTAACGCACCAGATAGCCGGCCACTCGCCAGCGGCCGTCGAGACCCAGGACCATCGTCAACATTTCATGCGCATCGGCCTTGTTCTCGAACGCCGTGTCGTACTGAATCACCACGTACTCCCCTTCCGGCTGTCCGGGAATATTGCGGGTAAAGACCGCATCTTTGGTCTTGCGCGACTTCACCTTGCCCAGCGGCGAGCGCGCGGCCTGGAGGTTTTGCGCCCAGTCTTCGGCGGGTATTGCGCGCTGAAACACGGGCGCGGCCTGCTCCCAGCTTTGCTGGGCCCGGTTGATATCCGCGAGACCTAGCCACAGGTTGGCGGCTTCGAGCGCCGGACGCACATCGCGATTGATATCCGCCGCCGGGGCCGTGGCATGGCTGGCCGGTGCGGCGAATAGCGGTGGTTGTGCCGAGCGGCGCAACATCGGTTCCTGCTGCGCGTGCACCGGCAAGGTGCTCAGTCCGGCAACGGCCCCCAGTGCGAGCGCGAGCCCACGAAACGGGGTGAAATGACGTGATGACGGACGTGACGGATCGGGTCGGGTCGTCGACATTGACACAAGCTCCTGAAAGCGAAAAAGACGAACCCGGCCATTCTACTGGTGCGGAGTGATGCGGAATGTAACGCGCGTCGCGGCGTACATTACAATGCTCAACACATGTCGGCTTCCCCCCGTTGGTCATCGCTATGTTGACGACGTCCCTCCTCGCGATCACCTCACTGCTCAGCTTCATGATGTTGCTGATCGTGGGCTCTCTTCTACGCTCACGTGTGGCTGGCGTTCGCGAATGGTGTTTCGCCAATGTCGCCGTGCTCATCGCCCTGCCGCTGTTTGCATTGCGCGGCATCGTCCCCGACTTCCTGTCGATCCCGTTCGCCAACCTCACGCTCGCGGGCGGCCTGCTGCTGTACTACGCCGGGTGCGCGCGCTTTCTCGGCCGCTCGCCTCACTGGCACGCGCTGGGGGCATCGTTGGGTGTACTCGCGGCCGCGATCCTGTTCTGGCACTACGGCATCGACAACCCGCAATTGCGCGTCGTCATCGTCTCGGCGTATCACGCGATATTTCTGACGGCGATTGCGTTGCTGATCCTGCGGCACATTCCGCCGCGACGCCATCCCTATAACTATTGGCTGACGGCAGGCCTGGCACTGGCGTTTGCCACCGGTCACGCAGTCCGCGGAATCGTTTTCGGCCTGGCGCCTGCGCCCGGTCCCGCGCTGTTCGCGCCGACCCTGTTCAACACGGTGATGCTGACCATCGGCACGATCGTCATGCCGGCCATGACGATGGGCTGCGTTCTGATGATTCACGACGCCATGCTCGCGACCGCCGAAGAAGCCGCCAATCGCGACTATCTGACCGGTGCGATCTCGCGCAAACATTTCGACTTGCTGGCACGCCAGGAGATGGTGCGCGCCGTGGCACGCGGCTGGCCGCTGTCGATCATCGTCATCGATCTCGATCACTTCAAGCTCATCAACGATACGCACGGTCATGCCGGTGGCGATACGGTGCTGCGTGAATTTGTGAAGCTCGTGCGCGACAGCCTGCGCGAAGGCGACGTCTTCGGCCGGCTCGGGGGCGAGGAATTTGCGGTGCTGCTGCCGGGCACCGACACGCCGGGGGCAATCCGCATTGCGGAGCGTCTGCGCACGCAGGCGAGCCGTCATTTGGTGGCCGGGACGTTCGGGGTTTGTCACTACACGCTCAGCGGCGGCGTGGCGACGTGGCTCGAACACGAAAGCCTCGAATCGTTGTGCATGCGCGCCGACCGGGCGCTGTACGCCGCGAAGATCTCGGGACGCAATCTCGTGCTCTCCGACGTTCTCTCCAGCGACGAGACGGCGCCCGAGGCAGGCTGACGGGGTGGGTCAACGCAATGGCCTAACTCAGTGAAGTCACGCTGTGAGATAACTGAGTCAGCGCTGACTCACCATCACGCCCAGCCGTCCTGCCTTCGGTCACTCAGACGCGCGCGCCGTCGCCCGCGCCGGGAAAGAACTCGCGAAGCATACGCGCCACGTACGCCGTCAGGTTCGGATGATTCTCGATTTCGTCGCGCAACGGCATGCGGAAATCCGGCGTCGCTGCGCCAGCGATGAAAGCGAAGGCCGTGGCATCCGCGCCGCACGGTCGATCCCCGAAGAAATACGGTTTGTCGCCGAGCAACTGGGCGGCCGCCTGCGCGCCGCGCCCGAGCAACTGCACCTGCTCCTCCGGTTTATAGCGACCGGTGCCCTGCCCGTGCAGCGTGCCGCGAATCTTGCGACGAATGAATGCCTCCGCCAGCGCACGCACCGGCCACGGAATCGACTTGAAGAACGATGCCGGTCCCTTGGCGAAGTTCTCTTCGTCGCACCAGCGCGCCTGCACCACGTACCAATAGAAGTGATCCTCCAGCGCTTTCTCGAACATCCACGCCGCGCCTCGCTGCTCGGGGGTGAGACCGGCGTCGAAATCGAAACCGTATTTGCGCTCGATGTGCAAGCGGATCAGCGTCGAGTCCGCCACGATCTGGCCGTCGTCGTCGATGTACGGAAGTTTGCCCTTGGGCGCACGACGAAAGCCGCTGCGATCGGTCCGGTACGGCAGCCCGGCCAGCTTGAGCAACATCTCCGCCTTGATCACGAACGGGCTGGCGTCGGGTAGTCCGAACGCCGGGCCAAAGGTATACAGGGTCAACATACGATGCGCTCCTGCGAGGGAAGGATGGCGCAGAGTATTACATGCGGCACCGCTCGGGGCGACCCGATAGAAAAGCCGTGCACATCGCAGCGCGTACGACACGACGGGTACGTCACTCGCGCACTGTGATTTTATACAGTATCATGTCACCCAATCGAGGAACGTCTCATGGAAACCATCGACTGGGATCAACTGGCGCTGAGCGCCGCCGAACGCGACCTCTCGGGCATCGTGCGCGAGATCGCCGCGCGTTTCGCACTGCATCGTCCGGCTGCCGCTGGCGAAGCGGCTGAACCTGCTGAACCTGATCAAGCGCATCAAGCCAATCAAGGGGCTGAACCGGGCGAAGCTGCGCCGGCATCGATGCTGGACTGGCGCACACTCGTGGCCATCGCCGACGAAGCGGAAGCCGATATCGGCCTCCAGGCACGGCATGAGCCCTGGGTGCTCGCACGCCTGTTGCGTCTGCCCGGCGACGAAGCGTTGCGCCACAGTGGAGAGTTGCCGTCGCTCGACGCTGCGGTCGATCTTGATTGGCCCGACGCCCCCGCCCCCGCGGTGTTCCGCGCCATCGTCGCGGCATTCGCCGGTGACGACCTGTCTGCGGACGTCGCAGCGCCGTTCACCGCCGGACCGTCGGTCCTGTCGTCTGCCTCGCGGGTCGGCGGCGCAGCGTGCCCGGCCTGAGCGCCGGTCGACACACCGGCAAAATACCGCGCAAAGCGCCGCCGCAACGAGATTCACGAAGTGTTCGATACCGTGGTCGAAAACGACGATTCCAGCACCCCGCATACGCCGCACATCCTCCCCGAGGCGATCGATCCGGACGCGCTCGCGCGCGCCCTGCCCGCGCCGATGGTCTTCGTCGATCTGGAGACGACCGGTGGCAATGCGCTCAACGATCGCATCACGGAAATCGGCGTAGTCGAAGTCGGCCCGCATGGCGTGGAGCAGTGGAGCACGCTGCTCGATCCGGCCGAGCCGATTCCACCGTTTATCCAGCAGTTGACGGGTATTACCAACGAGATGGTGCGCGGCCAGCCGTCGTTCGAAACGCTGGCGCAGGGACTCGCCGAGCGTCTGCACGGCAAGCTGTTCGTCGCCCACAACGCCCGCTTCGACTACGGGTTTCTCAAGAACGAATTCCGCCGCGCGGGCATCGCCTTTCAGGCAGACGTGCTGTGCACGGTGCGCCTGTCGCGGCTGCTGTTCCCCTCGGCCGCGCGACATGGGCTGGACGCCCTGATCGCTCGCTTCGGTCTGGCGCCGCTGGGCCGCCACCGGGCGCTCGCCGATGCCGATCTGCTCTGGCAGTTCTGGCAGAAACTCCACACGCTCTATACGCCCGATTTGATCGGGCAGGCGGTGCAACGTGTCACGAAGCGCGCCAGCCAGCCGCCCCAGCTTCCGGACGACGCCATCGACGCGCTGCCGGACAGCCCCGGCGTATATCTCTTCTACGGCGAAGGCGACACATTGCTGTATGTCGGCAAGAGTGTCGACATCCGGGCACGCGTGCGTTCGCACTTCTCCAGCGATCATCAAGTCGCCAAGGATCTGCGCATCTCGCAGGAAATCCGGCGGGTCGAAGCGCGCCGCACGGTCGGCGAATTGGGCGCATTGCTGCTCGAATCGCAACTGGTCAAACAATTGCAGCCCGTGCATAACCGCATGCTGCGCCGGGCCTCCCATCTCTATAGCTGGCAACTGACGCACGACAGCGATACGCCTCGCCTCGTCAACGCGAAGACGGTGGACTTTGCCAGCGCCGAGTCGCTGTACGGCACCTTCACGTCGCGCACGGGGGCGGAAAGCGCGTTGCGGGCATTGGCCGACGAGCATCGGCTGTGCTGTGCGCAACTCGGGCTGGAAAAGGTGGCGAAGGGGCGTCCGTGCTTCGGCTATCAGGTGAAGCGGTGCGACGGTGTTTGTGTGGGCGACGTCCCGCTCGCCCCGCATACCGAGCGCACACGCGAAGCGCTCGCGACACTGCAACTCGATACCTGGCCGTACGACGGGCCTATCGCGATTGAAGAACAGGGCAGACATACGGGCGAGGTCGAGTATCACATCATCGACCGCTGGCAGTATCTGGGCAGCCTGACCCACGTAGCGTCGCGCGACGCGCTGGACTCGCTCGTCGACAGCATGCCCGCCGCGACGGGTTTCGACCCCGACGTCTATCGTTTGCTGAACCGTCGCCTTGCGGCGTCACGGCAGATGGAACAGGTGGAACAAGGGGGACAGGCGGAACCCGCCCAACCGCCGGACGACACCGCGCGCGGCGAGATCGATGCCCCCGGCACCGACGGCACACCGGTCGCAGACGAGGTCGCCACATTACCCGTGCGTCGCTCGCCAGCACCGCTAACCGTTCTGCAACTCACCCGTCCGGCGTTTCGTCTGAGCCACGTCGAGCCGCCCGGCGCCACGGAAAAAAAGCCGCGTAGCGTCGCGTTATTGCGTCGTCGACCACCACGCCCCGAAGATCCGGCGCAGGGTCAGTTGCCGTTCGACGCACACTGAATTCGCTGAGTGAGCCGAGCTCAGCGCACCGCATCGCTCGTTTTGCCAGGCGCCCGCCCCACCGCCCTGCCACCCCCGCGCCGCATTGACGCGGACCGCTGTCAGACGCGCTCCGCCCCCAATCCCCGCCCGACTTCCGCCTCGCTCCCGCCCGCTTGCGCGCCGTCAGCGTCTCACCGAATCTCACTGCGTCTCACCGCGTCTCACCCCGCGAGACGCCCTCGCACGCCCACAATTTATTTCTCCCTTGCGTCACCTAGGCAAAACCCGCCTATCCACTTCGCGTCATGAGCATATAAATATTAAGTATTTGCAAGACGCATGCTAAAGGTCGAAGAATACGCAATCCGAATACAACAGGTATTGCGACATCGACGGCCATGGCGTCGTCGATGACCGGCGGTTTGAGCGCGTAGGGGTACGCGCCAGACCTCCGTCTCCCCACCGAGCCAGATGGAATTACGCCAACTCGAAGCCTTCGCGGCGGTCATGTCGACCGGCAGCATCACCGCTGCCGGGCGTCTGCTCGGGCGCTCGCAGCCAGCGATCACGCGCATGATTCAGGAGCTCGAAGCCGAGATCGGCTACGCCCTGTTTACCCGCAGCGGTCCGCGCGTCACGCCCACGGAACAAGGCTTTCTGCTGTTCGAAGACGTCGAGCACGTGCTCGCCGGTTTGCAGCAGATCCGCGCCCGTGCCGACGAGATCGCGCGCGGGCAGAGCCGCCCCCTGCATGTCGCCGCGACCTCGGCACTGGCCGCCGGTCTGGTGCCCGCAGCCCTGGCGCTACCGGGACTCGCCCGCGACACCCATCAGATCCAGATGCGCAGCACGTCGCCCGAACAGGTCGTGCACGCCGTGCTCACGGGCGCGGCCGACATCGGCGTGACCAGCTTGCCGCTGGAGCATCGCGGCATCGTCGTTCACTGGATCGGTGAAGCGGCGTGCGTTGCCGCCGTGCGCAGCGACGATCCGCTCGCCAGTCACGCGCGACTGCCGCTCGCCGCCTGCGCAGGGCGTCGCATCATCACCATGCAGAACCCGTACCGTCTGCGCCGTCGCCTCGATCAGGCGTTCTCGCAGGCAGGCGTGGCGCCCGCCGGACTGATCGAGACGAATGCGTCGATCAATGCGATGACCGCCGTGCGCGCCGGACTCGGCGTGGCGGTGCTCGAACCGGTGACGGCCTACGGCCTGCCGCTCGCCGATGTTGCCGTGCGTCCCATCGACGCCGATATCCCGTTTTTCTTTGGCGTCATCACGCGCGACGCCCGCGCGCCGTCGCCCGCCGTGCTCGCCTTCGTCGACGCGCTGGCCCAGGCCGCGCGCGACCTGCTGCCCGGCTTCGTGCAGCGCGCCGCCACCGAACACGCTCAAGTTTTGCAGTCGCTCTACGGCGACTTGCCTGCTCCCAAGGAAGCTCTGTCGTCATGACCCAGTCCCCGACATCCGCCACCGGCCTGCCCGCACTCGAAGCACGTCTGCGTCAGGATCTTGCCTGGCTCGAACTGCCCGCCAGACGCTGGGTGCCCGAGCGCACGCATAACGGCCAGCCCGTGCTCGACGTCGCCATCATCGGCGGCGGCATGGCCGGACTGGCAGCAGCGGCGTCGCTCACGCATCTCGGCGTGGGCGCCGTGATCTTCGATCAGTCGCCGCGCGGTTTCGAAGGCCCGTGGGCCACCACGGCGCGCATGGAAACCTTGCGCTCGCCCAAGCAACTCACCGGCCCGGCGCTCGGTCTGCCCGCGCTCACCTTCCGTGCATGGTTCGAAGCGCAGTTCGGCACCGACGCCTGGGACGCCCTCGACAAGATCCCGCGTCTGCAATGGATGGACTATCTGCGCTGGTATCGCGACGTGCTCGCCATCGACGTGCGTAACGACCACCGCATCACCGCCGTCACCCCGCTTGGTAAAGACGGTCTGGTCGAGTTGTCGGCGACCTCGCCCGAAGGCGAGCGCACCGTCTACGCTCGCCACGTGGTGCTGGCCACCGGTCGCGACGGCCTCGGCGGCCCGACCGTACCCGCGTTTGCGCGCGAGTTGCCGCGCCGCTTCTGGGCGCATTCGTCTGATGTGATGGATTACGCGACGCTGCGCGGCAAGCGGGTGGGCGTGATCGGTGCAGGCGCGTCTGCGATGGACAGCGCCGCCACCGCGCTCGAAGCGGGGGCGGCCAGCGTCGACCTGCTGATTCGCCGCGCCGACATTCCGCGCATCAACAAGGGCAAGGGTGCAGGCAATCCGGGCCTCACGCACGGCCACCTCAACCTGCCCGACGAATGGAAGTGGCGCATCCGTCACTACGTCAACGTGCAACAAGTGCCGCCGCCGCGGGGCAGCACCCTGCGCGTCTCGCGTCACGACAATGCGCGCTTCAACCTCGGCGCACCGATTCTCGACGTCACGCCAGTGGGCGACGCCCTGCACGTGCGCACCGCCCGCGGCACCTTCGTGCTCGACTTCCTCGTCTTCGCAACGGGCTTTCGCATCGACATTCAGGGCCGCCCCGAATTTGCCGCGTTCTCGAAGTCCGTGCGCAAGTGGAGCGATCGTTACACGCCCGTCGCAGGCGAAGAAGATATCGAACTGTCGGACTCGCCGGATCTCGGCCCGTTGTTCGAGTTTCAGGAAACGACGCCGGGCATGTGCCCCGGCCTCGAGCGCATTCATTGCTTCTGCTCGCCGGCCACGCTGTCGCACGGCGCCGTGTCCGGCGATATCCCGGCGGTGAGCGAAGGGGCGAAGCGTCTGGCGCAAGGGCTCGCGGGCACGTTCTATCGCGAGGACGTCGCGCATCACTACGCCAACATGGAGGCGTACGCCGAGCCGGAAGTGTATGGCGACGAGTGGACGCCCGCCCCGCCGCCGCCCGCATTGGGCAGCGAGAGCAAGGAGCGCATCGCATCATGACGGCATGGATTCTGCGCCGCATGCTGCAAGCGGTGTTAGTGGTGTGGCTGATGACACTGATCGTGTTCGTCGGCCTACATGCGATCGGCAACCCGGTCGACATCCTCATCGGTCAGGACGTCGATCAGGTCGAGCGCGCCCGCATCATCGCGCAGCTCGGCCTCGATCAGCCGCTGTGGCGTCAATACCTCTCGTTCCTCGGCGGCGCGCTGCATGGCGAACTGGGCAACAGCTTCGTGTACAACGTGCCGGCCATCCAGCTGATTCTGCAACGCCTACCCGCCACGCTGGAACTGGCCTTTGCCGCGCTCATCCTGGCCGTATTCATCGGCATTCCGCTGGGTTTGTTCGCCGGGCTCTATCCGCGCAACCCGATCTCGAAACTGTTGATGACGGGGAGCATCGTCGGCTTCTCGCTGCCGACGTTCTGGGTCGGCCTGATGCTCATCATGTTCTTCTCGGTGCATCTGGGCGTGCTGCCCGCGAGCGGACGCGGCGAGACGGTAAGCGTGTTCGGTATGGAGTGGTCGTTCCTGACGATCGACGGTCTGCGCCACCTGATTCTGCCCGCCCTCAATCTGGCGCTGTTCAAGATTTCGCTGGTGCTGCGTCTGACGCGCGCCGGGGTGTCCGAAGTGCTACCGCAGGACTTCGTGAAGTTCGCGCGCGCCAAGGGGCTTTCGCCGCTGCGTGTCGTGCTCGTGCACGTGCTGCGCAATACGCTGATTCCGCTGGTGACGGTGTTGGGGCTCGAGTTCGGCTCGACCATCGCCTTCGCCGTCGTCACGGAGAGTGTGTTTGCCTGGCCCGGCGCGGGCAAGCTCATTCTCGACAGCATCAACTCGCTCGACCGCCCCGTGATCGTGGCGTATCTCATCGTCGTGGTGTGCCTGTTCGTGTCGCTCAACCTGATCGTGGACGTGCTCTATAAGTGGCTCGATCCGCGTGTGCGCGTGGAGGCCGCTGCCTGATGTCGCTCAATCCGTCTCCCAACGGCACCCCTGCGCTCGCGCCCGAGCCCGTGCCGATGCACCGTGAATCGCCTTGGCAGCAAGGGCTGCGTGAATTCCTGCGCTCGAAGAGTGCCGTGCTGGGCCTCGTCGTGCTGGCGGTGTTGATCGTCGCCGCCATCGCCGCGCCGTGGATCTCGCCGCAAAATCCGTATGACCTGAGTCAGCTCGACGTGATGGATGCGCGTCTGCCACCCGCCACTGCCAACGGCGCCGGTACGTACACGTACTGGCTCGGCACCGACGGCCAGGGGCGCGACCTGCTCTCCGGGATCATCTACGGGCTGCGCATCAGCCTCGGCGTGGGTGTCGGCTCGGCACTCATCGCAGGCATTCTCGGCACGATTCTCGGCCTGGTCGCCGCCTACGCAGGCGGACGCGTCGACGCCCTCATCATGCGTCTCGTCGATCTCCTGCTCTCGTTCCCGTCGATTCTGGTGGCGCTGATGATCCTCGCCTACGTGGGCAAGGGCATCGGCAATGTGGTGCTCACGCTCGTGGTGCTCGAATGGGCGTACTTCGCGCGAACGGCGCGCGGGCAGGCGCTGGTCGAATCGCGTCGCGAGTACGTTGAGGCCGCGCGCTGCCAGGCGCTTCCGAACTGGCGCATCGTGCTGGGCCACATCCTGCCGAACTGCCTGCCGCCGCTCATCGTCGTGGGCTCGTTGCAGGTGGCCCGCGCGATCACGCTCGAAGCCACGCTGTCGTTCCTCGGCCTTGGCGTGCCGGTGACGGAGCCCTCGCTCGGCCTGCTCATCGCCAACGGGTATCAGACGATGCTCTCCGGCGAATACTGGATCAGTGTGTATCCGGGGCTGGCGCTGCTCGTCACGGTCGTCGCCATCAATCTCGTGGGCGACCGCCTGCGCGACGTGTTCAATCCAAGGTTGCAGAAATGAGCGGCGTTCCGTCTTCTTCCTCGTCCACGCCGCTCACGCTGGAAGTGCGCAATCTGCGCACGCAATTCGTCACGCGCGCGGGCACGTTGCCTGCCGTGGACGACGTATCGTTCTCGCTGCCGCCGGGCCACATCATGGGACTGGTCGGCGAGTCCGGTTCGGGCAAATCGGTGACCGGTTTCTCGATCATGGGACTGGTCGATGCGCCCGGCCGCATCGCCAGCGGCGAAGTGCTGTTCCAGGGGCGCGACCTCACGAAGATGTCGCCCGCCGAGTTGCGTCACCTGCAAGGCAATCGCATCGCGATGATCTTTCAAGATCCGATGATGACGCTCAACCCGGTGTTGCGCGTCGATGTGCAGATGATCGAAGCCGTGCGGGCGCACCAGAAGGTGTCGAAGTCGCAGGCGCGTGAGCTCGCGCGCGACACGCTCGGCATGATGGGGATTCCGAGTCCCGACGAGCGTCTGCGCGCCTATCCGCATCAGCTCTCGGGCGGCATGCGTCAACGCATGGCGATTGCGATCGCCATGCTGCATCGTCCCGACCTGATCATTGCGGACGAACCGACCACCGCACTCGACGTCACGATTCAGGCGCAGATCCTCTCGGAAGTGCAGAAGCTCGCGCGCCAGAACGGCACCGCGCTCATCTGGATTACCCACGATCTGTCCGTAGTGGCCGGACTGGCCGACACGCTTGCCGTGATGTACGCGGGCCGCATCGTCGAACAGGGTACCGTCGACGCCGTACTCGACGCACCGCAACACCCGTACACCGCAGGTCTCATTGGTAGCCTGCCCAGCCTGAACAAACGCGGCCAGCGTCTGCGCCAGATTCCCGGCATGACGCCGAATCTGCTGAATATGCCCGCCGGCTGCGCATTCGCCTCGCGCTGCGCCTATGCAACGGCCGTGTGCGGCGAGCGTCCCGAGATGACGCAAACGTCGCCGGGCCGACTCGTGCGCTGCTTCCACCCGGGCGCCGCGCTGCAAAAGGAGATGGTATGAACACGCCGCTGCCGCAAAGTCAGCCGGCCAGCGCCAGCTACGGCAAATCGAACAGTCCGAGCGCGACGCTGCCCGTGCCCATCGTGTCGCTGCGCGGCGTGAGCAAGCGCTTCGGCGAGCGCCACGTCGGCCCGGCGGGACGTCTGCTGGCGCGTGCCGGACTGGCACACCCGCCCGCCGTGGTGCGTGCCGTCGATCACGTCGATCTGATCGTCAAACCGGGCGAGGTGGTCGGTCTCGTGGGCGAGTCGGGCTGCGGCAAGTCCACGCTGGGCCGAATGCTCGCGGGCTTGCTCAAGCCCTCGACGGGCGAGGTTCAGATTCACGGACGTCCTGCCGCATCGCTGTCGTCGGACGAGCAGCGCGACGCACGTCTGAAGATCCAGATGATCTTTCAGGATCCGTACGCGAGTCTGAATCCGCGGCTGCGCATCGACCGCATCGTCGGCGAAGGCGCGCTCGTACATGGACTCACCGATCGTGCCGGCTTCGACGATTACGTGAGCGCGCAATTGCAACGGGCGGGGCTCGATCCCGCGTTGCGTCATCGTTATCCGCACCAGTTCAGCGGCGGTCAGCGTCAGCGTATCGGCATTGCCCGTGCACTCGCAGTGAATCCCGACCTGCTGGTGTGCGACGAGGCGGTGGCCGCACTCGACGTATCGATTCAGGCGCAAATTCTGAATCTGTTCATGGACCTGCGCGAGCAGCTGCGACTGACGTACGTGTTCATCAGCCATGACCTCGGCGTGGTCGAACACCTCTCGGATCGCGTGGTAATCATGTATCTCGGACGCATCGTCGAGAGCGCGCCGGTCGAGGAAGTGTTCCGTCGCCCGAACCATCCGTACACACAGGCGCTGCTGGCCGAGATTCCGCGCATCGACGTGCGTCACAAGACGTTCTCTGCGATTCGCGGTGAAATTCCGAGCCCGATTGCGCCGCCAAGCGGCTGTCACTTTCATCCGCGATGTCCGCACGCCATGTCGCGTTGCCGCACGGAGGTGCCGACGCTGCGCGGTGTGGCGATCAATCACGTGAGTGCCTGTCACCTGAACGACAACTGATATGTCCGCCGATGACGCCGCCCGATGGTGCGGCGGATTCGGCCTCTTCTTCCGAATCACCCACGACCAGGATCGATTGATAATGAAACGCTTCTTGTTGTCCTCTCTGGCGGCTGCCTTGCTCGTGACGAGCGCCGCGGCCTCCGCGCAAACCAACCAGACGCTGCGCATCGCCTTTGCCGACCCGCTGTCGTCGCTGGACCCGCAACTGAACAACCACGCGGGCGACCGCTCCGTCGATCTGCACTTCTGGGATCTGCTCGTCGAGAACAAGTGGAACAAGCTCCAGCCGGGCCTCGCCGTGTCGTGGAAAGCGCTCGACGCGAAGACCTGGGAATTCAAGCTGCGCCCGAACGTGAAGTGGCACGACGGCCAGCCGTTCACCGCGGCCGACGTCATCTATTCGTATCAGCGTGCACGTAACGTGCCGGGCAGCGTGGCGACCTTCGCGGGCTACCTGCGCACCATCGATACGATGAGCGCGCCGGACCCGCTCACGCTCGTCGTCAAGACCAAGATCCCGAATCCGGATCTGCCGCTGAACCTCGCTTCGGTGCACATCGTGAGCAAGCACGTCGGCGAGAAGTCGAACACCGACGATTACAACTCGGGACGCGCCATGATCGGCACCGGCCCGTTCAAGTACGTCTCCTACACGCCGGGCGAGCGCGTGGAGATGGTGCGTAACGACAACTACTGGGGCGGCAAGTCGGAGTGGGAGAAGGTCGACTATCGCTACATCAACAATGGTGCGGCCCGTACGGCGGCACTGCTGGCCGGTGACGTGGACGTGATCGACAAGGTCTCGGCGTCGGACATTCCGCGTTTGAAGAAGGCGCCGAACGTGACGGTGTATCCGTACCCGGGTCTGCGCGTGATGCTGCTCCAGCCGAGCTTCCGCGAAGGCACGAACCAGTACATCACCGATAACGCGGGCAAGCCGCTCGCGAAGAACCCGCTGCTCGACGTGCGTGTGCGTCGCGCGCTGTCGCTCGCCATCAACCGTGAAGCCATCGTCTCGCGCATCATGCAGGGCACGGCCAGTGTGGCCAACCAGTGGATGCCGAAGGACACGTTCGGTTACAACCCCGACGTGAAGGACATTCCGTTCGACGCCGCCCAGGCCAAGAAGCTGCTGGCCGACGCCGGTTTCCCGGAAGGCTTCAAGCTGACGATGCACGTGCCGAACGATCGCTATCCGCAAGGTCCGGAAACGGCGCAGGCCGTGGCGCAGTTCTGGACGCGTATCGGCGTGAAGACGCAAGTGGAAGTGGTGCCCTGGGCCGTCTATTCGAGCCGCGCGAACAAGAACGACTACGCCATGACGATGCTCGCCTGGGGTAACGGCACGGGCGAAGCAAGCTACGCGCTCGTCAACGTGCTCGCGACGGTCGATGCGAAGAAGGGACTCGGCGCTTCGAACTGGGGTCACTACAGCAACCCGGCCATCGACAAGGCGCTCGACGCATCGACCGCGGAGTTCGACGAAGGCAAGCGTGAAGCGATCCTGCGTCAGTCGGTGAAGGTCGAGACGGACGACGTCGGCACGATTCCGCTGTATCACTACCAGAACATCTGGGCCGCACGTAAGGGCCTGAAGGTCACGCCGTTCACGAGCGATCGCACCGTTGCGATGCAAGTGACCAAGGTAGCGAAGTAAGCCGGCCGCCGCGTTATGACGTCCTCGCTCACTTCATCGCTCGCGTCGTCCCTGATGCTGACGGCAACGCCCGCCGACGCGCTGATCGACGTGCCGCGCCACATCGCAGTGCACGGCGCAGCGCCCGGCGCCCACGTGACGCTGACCGCCCGCACCCCGCGGGCGGGAGGCGTCGTCTGGCATTCGCAAGCTACGTTTGTGGCGGACGCCGACGGCACGGTCGACGTGTCGCGCGACGCCCCCGTCAGCGGCAACTATCGGGGCGTGTCCGCAATGGGGCTCGTCTGGTCGCAAGTGCCTGAAGATGGCAAGAGCCGCGATGTGTTCCCACAGCCCGTCATCGCGCCGCTGGTGACGACGATCGTTGCGCAAGCGGGTGCAGGTGAATCGGAGGGGATGGTAGCGGGTTCGGGTTCGGGTTCGGGTTCGGGTTCGGGTTCGGGTTCGGGTTCGGGTTCGGGTTCGGCATCATCGTCGGCCTCGTCGACTTCGACGGTCTCGTTTGTCCAACGGTTGGCCGCCGAGGGCGTCACCCGACGCGACGTGCGTGAAGACGGACTCATCGGCACGCTGTATCTGCCGCCGGGCGACGGCCCGCATCCCGCCGTCATGATCCTCAACGGTTCAGGCGGCGGCATCAATGAACCGCGTGCCGCGCTGTACGCGTCGCACGGTTACGCAGCCTTCGCCCTCGGGTACTTCAAGGGGCACGGGCTGCCCGATTACATCTCGAATACACCGCTTGAATACTTTGCGAAGGGCATGGACTGGCTGCGTCGCACGGTGCGCCCGGCGCATGACTTCGTGGCGCTCTCGGGGCAATCTCGGGGTGGCGAGTTGGTGCTGCTGCTCAGCGCCACGTTCCCGGAGGCGGTTTCGGCAGTCATCGGATACGTGCCGAGCGCGCTGATTCACAGTGCGCAGAATGCGTGTGATCCAGCAATCGGCCGGGAAGGTCCGACATGGTTGCTCGATGGCAAACCGTTGCCGCATATCTGGGAGAACAACCGGACGGCATCGTGGGCACCGTTCGATGAAGGGCCGCCGCCGCATCGGCACGCCAAAGCGATGTTGACCGCGCTGGACGATGCCGACGCCGTGGAGCGCGCACGTATTCCCGTCGAGAAAATTCGCGGGCCGGTGATGTTGCTCTCCGCGGAGGATGACGGTTCATGGCCGTCGAGCCGTTATTCGCGGATGGTGACGGAGCGACTCGCGGCCCACTCGCATCCGCATGCAGTCGAGCATCTCGATTTCGACCGTGCGGGACACGCCATCGTGTTCCCCTACGTGCCGACGACGCAGCTCGTGTACGCACATCCCGTGTCAGGAAAGATCAGCACCGGCGGCGGAGCGCCGGAGGCCAACGCGTTCGCGGACGAGCGTTCGTGGGCCGCTGTGCAGGCATTCCTCGCGCAGGCTGTGGCCGAGCGCGCTCAATCACAAGGACAATCATGACCGTCAATACTCAATACGACATCGCTGGCGATCTCGTCGACCGCGTCGCCGGTCTGACGCCCGGATCGGCTACGCACACGTTGCGTCACGCGCGCGACAAAGTCGCTGTGGCGACGCAAGGTAGCTACGAAGGACTGTTCGATCCGGCGCTGGAGGGCATCTCGCTTGTCGAGCGCTTGCTCGTCGCACTGTATGCGAGCCGTCTGACGCCCTCGCCGTCGCTCGCCGCGCACTATCGCGCTGAGCTGGGCAAGTATGAGGTCGATGCCGCGCAGTTGAAAGCCGTTGAGTCCGGTGAGCCGGATGACGTGGCAGATACGCGTTTGCGCGCGATCCTGACGTTCACGCGGACGCTCATCGAGAACCCCGTCGCGGGGGACAAGGAAGCGTTGCATAAACTGCCGGCGGCCGGACTCACGACACCCGCCGTCGTCGCCCTCGCGCAACTGATTGCTTTCCTGTCGTATCAGACGCGTCTGGTTGCCGGTCTGCAAGCCCTCAAACAACTGACGCCGCAGGAGACGACAGCATGAGCGAGATCATTCGGTCACATGGATTTACCAACGAGTCGCTCGACTGGGACGCATGGCTCGATGTCGTTGAACTCGACAAGGCCACGCCGGAACAGGTCGCCGTGCTGGAGGAAAGTCATCCGAAGGCCAAGACGTCGGATTACTACCTCTTCCTCGTCCATCAGCCCGAGATCCTTCGTCAACGTTCGGCAGCCTTCAACGCGATCATGTACGCACCGGGCGGTATGCCGCGCGCTGAACGCGAGTTGTCGACGACGGTCGTCTCGCGTATCAACGGGTGTGTGTATTGCGCGTCGGTGCATGCACAGCGTTTTGAGCAGTTGGCAAAGCGCAACGATGTGATTCGCGAAGTCTTCGACGAACCGCGCACGGCTGGCACGACGGATCGAGAAAAAGCGATTTCGCAATTCTCGATCGCGCTGACGGAAAAGCCGGGGGATGTGCGTCCTGAGCAGTTGCAGGTGCTGCGCGACGTTGGCCTGACGGATGCGGAGATCCTGGACCTGATTCACTCCATTGCTATCTTCGCGTGGGCAAACCGTCTGATGCTCAATCTCGGCGAGCCGGTGTTTCCGGAGACTGGGCCTGTGGTCTGATGGTCTGTGATGGTCATTGACCTGAAGTCGAGCCGCAGGAATGCGTCGGCACGTGTGTTGAACGTGCCAATGTAGTGCCAAAGAAAAAGCGTTGTCCGTCCGGGCAGCGCTTTTTTGTTGCGCGAGCGGTGTACGCTGGAGTCCTTGTGATCGCTTCGCACTGACATCAGCCAATCAGCCTTCCATCATGACCTCCGCCTTGTTCTCCATCCAGCCAATTGCGGCTGAAGATATCGTTTTCTGGCGCCGGCTCAGACACAGCCTTTGGCCGCAAGCCTCCATAGATGAGCATGAGCGCGAGATTGCGGAAATACTCTCGATGCCTGACCGTTACGCGGCATTCATGGCATTTTCCGAGACAAAGATGGCTGTGGGCTTTGCCGAGGCATCCATACGCCATGACTACGTGAACGGCTGCGACACGTCCCCGGTGTTGTTCCTCGAAGGCATTTACGTGGCACCTGACGCACGTCGTCAAGGTATTGCGAAGGCGTTGTTCAAATCCGTGGAGCAATGGGGAACCTCACACGCATGCGACGAATTCGCCTCCGATACCGATGTGCACAACATTGACGTGCAGGCGTTACACCGAGCACTTGGCTTCGAAGAAACCGAACGCGTCGTCTTCTTCCGAAAGCGCACGGCGAAGGTTGAGTCGACGTGACCCAACGAATCGAACCGGCGATGCAAGAAGGACTCGTCCTCATACGGTGCTACCGAGACGGCGCTTAATTAACCCAAACGACGCGCCATAAAAGCAGCCAACCACTCTGAATCGAGTGCAATCGCAGTCAAATTGGATTAGGGGGAGGCTGGTCGCGGGAGTGGCGGGCACAAGTTTGTGCCGCCCCTCCCAAGATGGTGGCGACGTTTCCAGTGCGCGTTCGACCGGCAAGAGATAGTCATAGGCGTAATTCCTGCGCTCGAAATACACTGCCAGACATTCTTGCCACCCTGCGGTGTGTCACTTCGCATGAATAACTCGTGTGCAGGCGAACCGACGACGATGCAGTAGAACCGAAGACTTGCTAAGCGGGACCGAGTCCCTAAGCACGACTGGAAAGCACCGGCCAGTGACACCTATGCTGCACGGCTAGTGCCGATGCTTCGTGCTGATGCCGGTGCCGCGATGCTGGTACCGATGCTAATGCCGGTGTCGTACTGTTGCTGTTGCTGTTGCGGGTGCGGGTGCGGGTGCGGGTGCGGGTGCGGGTGCGGGTGCGGGTGCGGGTGCGGGTGCGGGTGCTGATACTAGTGCCAGGCCGTGATGCTATTGCCGGAGTGGGTGCTGATTCCCCGCCAGCCGCTGCACCCACCGAGGCGAGTTGCGGCATCATAAATTCTCACTGCAAAAAGCAAAAACCCCTTGCTACGCTATGTAGCAAGGGGTCTTTAGGGGAGCCTGACGATTACCTACTTTCACACGGGTATCCGCACTATCATCGGCGTGGAGTCGTTTCACGGTCCTGTTCGGGATGGGAAGGGG